>DASVPL010000101.1:0-45829 GCA_036382905.1 Thermoleophilaceae bacterium
ACGGCGATGGTGGCGCTGGCGCTGCCGGCGCTGGCGCTGGCGCACATCGAGCGTCCCTCCTACTGGCCGGACCCCGCGCCCGACACGTCGGTCACGCCGCCGGCCGGCGGCAAGGTGCCGAAGGCGCGCCCCCTCTCGTCCGCGCTGGTGGACCGGCTGCCCGGCGAGACCCGCGTCGTGTGCCAGAAGAAGTCGCTGACCTACCTGAAGAGGTCGATCGCGAAGGCCCGCAAGGACGGCTACACCTACCGCCCCAGCGAGCACCTGAAGCTGAGCGCGAAGCGCGCCGAGCGGCTCATGATCATCAACCGCCGCCTCTTCAAGCGCTGCAAGTACAAGGAGATCCAGCCGGCGGTCACGGCCTCGACCAACAACGACCGCGTGGTCGTGATGCCCGGCATCTACACCGAGCCGACCGCCCGCAAGGCGAAGACGTTCGACCCGGCCTGCGACAAGTGGGAGATCAAGACCGAGTTCGGGGATCCCGGCGCGCTCGCGTACGACTACCACCTGAACTGCCCGAACGACCAGCAGCTCATCGCGGTTCTCGGCCGCGGACCGAACACCGCGCCGCCGCCCGAACCTCCGCGATACGACCGCCACGGGATCCCGAACATCGGCCCCTGCATCCGCTGCAACTTCCAGATCGAGGGCTCCGGCGTAAGCGCCGACGACACGATCGTCGACGCCGGACGCGTCGAGTCCGGCAACGGCGCGCCGATCGACGCCAAGAAGGACGTGGGGATCCGCGCCGACCGCGCCGACGGCTTCGTCCTGCGCATGATGACCTTCCGCCACGCGAGGGAGCACGGCATCTACGTGATGGAGTCGGACGGGTACCTGCTCGACCGATTCAAGGCCTTCTACAACGGGCTCTACGGGACGCTGACGTTCGTCGAGGACCACGGAATCCAGCAGCACTGCGAGACCGCGGGCCACGCCGACTCGGGCATCTACCCCGGCGCTCCCGTCGACACCGGCGAGCAGCGGCCCGAGGGCACGGAGTTCCGTTACAACCAGCAGATCCGCTTCTGCGACTCGTACCACAACCTCGCCGGCTACTCCGCGACGAGCGGCAACGCGGTCCACGTCCACGACAACAACTTCTACGGGAACGCGCTCGGGCTGAACACCGACGTCGCGACCGCGGCAGGCCACCCCGGCTACCCGGGCGACTCGATGCTCTACGAGCACAACAACATCTACTCGAACAACTTCAACCCGTACGAGGAGGGCTCGGACGTCATCCCGGCGTTCCCGTACCCGGTCGGCACCGGCCTGTGGATCGCGGGCGGCAACAACCACACCGTTCGCAACAACAACATCTACGACAACTGGCGCCGCGGCTCGATGGTGTTCTCGATCCCCGACGTGCTCATCTGCGGGGAGCAGACGGACAACCACAACCAGAAGGGCTGCGACGAGTCGCGCACCAGCACCTCGTACCGGAACAAGCACTACTCGAACGTGATGGGCCGCGGGCCGGACGGGAAGCCGGCTCCCAACGGCACCGACTTCTGGTGGGACGAGTTCCCCGGCAACACCGACAACTGCTGGTACCTGAACGAGGGCCCTGCGCCGATCACGTACTCGCCCGAGCCGCTGCCGAACTGCAACGACGGCAAGAACTCCGAGCAGAGCGTCGGCCACGGCAACCTCCAGAACGAGTCGGAGCTCGCCTCGTGCCTGGCGGCGTTCGAGACGCGGAACTTCGATCAGGAGACAACCTCCTGCCCGTGGCTGTTCACGCCGCCCAAGCCGGGATCCTCCGGGGCGCTCGCGCAGGACAGCGACGCCGGGCAGGCCCGCCAGCTCGAGCTGTTCCTGCGCTACTGCGCGGAGAACCCGCAGAGCAACACGTGCAAGGCGTACCTCTCTCCGCTCGGCCTCAAGCGCTGAGCGCGCGACTCGTCCCGGTGCTGCTCGCCTGCGCGCTGGCGCTGGGCGCGTGCGGCGACTCGTCGGACTCCGACTCCAAGCCCGGCGGCCCGGCCCCCCGTCCCGCCAACCTCCCCCCCGACTTCAACATCCAGCTCTTCAACTGCGCGAACTGGCAGCAGTCGGACGACAAGATCCGCGCGTACGTGGTCGACCGCCTCCAGCAGATCGTCGGCGGCCAGATCACCGGCCAGGGCGCCGACGGGCGTGGCTCGACGATCACCGACGAGCAGGCCACGCGGCTCTTCGACGGGACGTGCGGCTCGCCCCAGGCGCGCGGCTTCCTGCTCTACAAGCTCTACGGGCACGCCGCCGGCTTCGGCGGGGGCTAGCCGCTCACGCGGCGAGTGCCGCCGCGCGTTCGCCCGCCCGCGGCGCGAGCCGCTCGTCCATCACCACCCGCCCGCCGCGCGTCGGCACCACCACCACGTGGTGGAGCCGCTGCGCCTCGAGCCGCGGCGACGCCGCCCGCAGGCGCGCGCGGTCCAGCACGGTGCGCACCACCACCTTCATCTCCAGGTGCGCGAACGCGGCCCCGATGCAGCGCCGCACTCCGCCGCCGAACGGGATGAACGTGTACGGCTCGCCCTCGCCCTCGAGCCAGCGCTCGGGGCGGAACTCGTGCGGATCGCTCCAGGTGTTCGGGCGCAGGTGCAGCAGCGGCAGCGCGATCACGACCTGCGTGCCGGCGGGCAGCGTGTAGCCGGCGACCTCGGCCTCGCTCTTCAGGATCCGCGTGGCGTCGGTCGCCGGCGGACGCACGCGCAGCGACTCCTTCACGACCGCGTCGAGGTAGTCGTCGTCCTCGGGCTCGGCGAGCAGGCGGTCGAGCACGCGCGGTGTGCGCAGGATCCGTTCGAAGCACCAGGTGAGCCCCGCCGAGGAGGTCTCGTACCCGGCGGCCAGCAGGGCGTACATCTCGTCGCGCAGCTCCTGGTCGGTCATCGCGCCGCCGTCCTCGTAGCGCGACTCGATCAGGAGCGAGACCACGTCGCCGGCCGGGTCGGGGGCGGCGCGGCGCTCGGCGATCTCGCGGTAGACGAGCTCGTCCATCGCATCGCGCGCGGCCACGAAGCGCCGCCAGGGGCTCCAGCGGCCGAGGTCGCGCTGGAGCGGCGGCAGCGGCAGGACCACTCCGGAGAGGCGGTCGAGCCGGAGGATCCCCGCGGCGAGCTCCTCGAGCCGCGCCGGGTCGCGCACTCCCATCACCGCGCGCAGGATCGCCTCCATCGTGACCCGCTTCATCGGCGGCAGCAGCTCGAACGCCTCGCCGACCGGCCAGCGTTCGATCTCGCGCTCGGTCACCTCGGCGAACACGTCACTCCAGCGCCGCAGCGCCTCGCCGTGGAAGGGCGGCAGCAGCAGCTTGCGGCGGCGCAGGTGCTCGCCCTCGTCGAGCGTCATCGACGACAGGCGTCCGATCGCGGGCTCGAACAGCGCGGCGTTCCCCTCACCCGCGTGGAACACGTCGGCGGGCCCCTTGAACACACGCTCGACCTCGCCGGGGTCGGCGACGTAGACCACCTCGCCGATCCCCTGGAAGCGCGCCCGGAAGCAGTCGCCGTAGCGGGCCTGGCAGCGCAGCAGGAAGTCGATCGGACGGCGCATGAAAGCGGCCGTCTGAAGCACCCCGGGAACGCGCGGGCCGGGCGGTAGCGCCATGGGCGGAGGTTCTACTAGAGAATGCCGCGCGTGACAGCCGCTGCCACACGCGCCGGACTCGCCCTCGGGGCGCTCGCCGGCGCGCTGCTCGTCAATCGCGAGCTGGCCGGGCGGGAGGCGAAGCCGGCCGAGGCGCGGGCCGGGCTGCTCGTGCCGACCGCGCTGGGCGAGCTGCACGTGCTCGAGGAGGGTGACCCCAGCGCGCCGGTGGCCGTGCTGCTGCACGGGTTCGGCGGGTCGCTGCACTGGTTCGACCGGCTCGCGCCGCTGCTCGCCACGGACCATCGCGTCATCCGCATCGACGCCCTCGGGCACGGCGGGTCGGCCAAGCCGCGGATCGACTACTCGTTCGAACAGCACGCGGCCGCGGTGGCCGAGGCGCTCGGGCGACTCGGCGTCGAGCATGCGCTGTTCGTGGGGCACTCGTTCGGGGGCGCGCTGGCGATCGCGGTGGCCGAGCGCCGGCGCGAGCTGGTCGAGCGGATCGTGCTGATGGACGACGGCCCCGACAACGACTTCGGCGACCAGCCGCTCATGACGACGATGGGATTCGTCCCTGTGATCGGGGAGCTGCTGCGGCGGCTCGCGTTCGACTCGGCCATCCGCGACGGCTTCCGCGACGCGTTCGCCGACGGCTTCGACCTCGCCGGCGGCTTCGACGACCCCGACCAGGTCGTGCACGACTACCGCGCGATGACCTTCACCTCGTACAGGGGGTCGTGGGACGCCGAGGAGGCTTACATGGACGCGACCCCGCTCGACGAGCGCCTGCGCCGGCTCGGCATGCCCTCGCTCGTGATCTTCGGCGAGCACGACCGGTTCTTCCGAGCCGAGGAGGCCGCCGCCGCGTACCGGCGAGTGCCGGGGCTGCGCGTGGAGGTGATCGCCGGGTCCGGTCACTCGCCGAACGTCGAGCGGCCGGAGGAGGTCGCGCGGCTCGTGCGCGAGCTCGTCGCGGGCGCCGCGGCGGGATGATCGGGCGGCGACCGGACCTCGGGCGGCGGTTCGGCGGCACGCACGCGGTCGTGACGGGCGGGTCGGCCGGGATCGGCCTGGCGATCGCGCGCCGCCTGGTCGCGCTCGGCGGGTCGGTCACGCTCGTCGCGCGCGACGAGGAGCGGCTCGGGCGCGCGGCCGCGAGCCTCGGCGAGCGCGCGCGCACGCTGGCGCTCGACATCTCCGACGCCGACGCCGTCGCGGACCGGCTCCCGGCGGAGCTGGCGGAGTGGCCGGCCGACCTCGTCGTGAACTGCGCCGGCATCTCGACGGTCGGCGAGTTCATGGACCTCGATGGCCCGGCCCTGCGGCGCGAGATGGACGTCAACTACTTCGGCGCCGTGTGGGTCACGCGCGCGGTCCTCCCCCACTTCCTCGAGCGCGGCCGCGGCCACGTGGCGATCGTCGGGTCGACGGCGTCGGTGATCGGCATCCACGGCTACGGCGCGTACACGCCGCCGAAGTTCGCGCTGTACGGGCTCGCGGAGGTGCTGCGGGCGGAGCTCGCGCCGAAGGGGATCGGCGTGACGATCGTGCTGCCGACGAGCACTCGCACCGGCATGCTCGAGCGCGAGCTGGAGGAGGCGCCGCCGGAGACGAGGCGCCTGATCACGGCGGAGCGCATCCTCGAGCCCGAGGAGGTGGCCGAGGCCGCGCTGCGGGCGGTGGCGAGCGGCCGTTTCGAGGCGATCCCCGGCCGCGACGTGACGCTCCAGACACGCGCCTACCGCCTGGCGCCGAGCGTGGGCCGCAGGATCGTGGACCGCAAGGCGCGCGGGTGAGCGACGGCGGCGCGCCGGGCGTGGCCGCTGAGTCGGCGCCGAGCGCTTCACCGCGCGCGGCTCCGGGCGAGGCCGGCGCGCGCGAGCTGATCGAGACCCTCGCCCGGCTCGAGCGGCGGCCGTGCTCGCCGGGCGAGCGCGAGGCCGCCGAGTGGATCGCCGCGCGCCTCGAGCGCGCCGGCTGCGAGCGCGTGGACCTCGAGGAGGAGGTCGCCTACGGGCTCTACGCCCCCACGCTGACCGCGCTCGGCCTGCTCGGCGCCCTCGCGTCGCTCCTCTGCATCGCCGGGCGGCGCGTCGCGGCGAGCGCGATCTCGATCGCCGGCCTCGTCACGGTCGTGGACGAGGCCCAGAACGGGCCGCGGCTCGTGCGCCGCGCGCTGTACCCCGCGCGCACCACCACCAACGTGGTCGCGCGGATCGGCCCCGACGACGCGCCGCGCACGGTCGTGGTCCTCGCCCACCACGACGCCCACCAGACCGGCCGCCTCTACGACCAGTCGCTCCTGATGGCCGCCCACCGCCACGCCCCCGGCCTGCTCGCCCGCATGAAGACCTCGCTGCCGCAGTGGTGGGTCGGCTGCTCGGGCGCGGTGCTCACGCTCGTCGCCGTGGCCACCCGGCGCCGGCGCCACGCCGCCGCCGGTGCGGTGCTCAACCTCGTCGGCGCGGCGGCGATGGGCGAGGTCGCGCGCAACCCGGTGAGCCCGGGCGCCAACGACAACCTGTCGGGCGTCGCCGGCCTCGTCACGCTCGCCGAGCTGCTCCGGGAGCGACCGCTGCCGGGGCTCCGCGTGCTGCTCGTCTCGTGCGGCGCCGAGGAGGCGCTCCAGGAGGGCATCCGCGCCTTCATGGCTCGCCACGGCAACGAGCTCGACCCGGCGCGGACCGCGTTCGTGAACCTCGAGACGGTCGGCTCGCCGCGGCTCATCATGCTCGAGGGCGAGGGGCCGATCTGGATGGAGGACTACGCCGAACCCTCGTTTCGCGACCTCGTCGCCCGCTGCGCCGAGGCCGAGGGCATCGAGCTCGAACGCGGCTTCCGCGCCCGCGCCTCCACCGACAGCGTGATCCCGAGTCGCGCCGGCCATCCCACGGCCACGATCACCTCGATCACCGCCTGGGGTGCGCTCGCCAACTACCACCTCCCGACCGACACCGCCGCGAACGTCGACCACGACAGCGTCCAGCGCGCCGCCCGGCTCGCGTACGCGACCGCTGCGGCCTTTCGCGCCTAGTTCCCCCAGCCGGTGGGGACGTTTCCCCCCAGAGCGGGGATCCCTGGTACGGTCGCGAACGGCCATGGCGACCGAGACACGGGACGCGCCGGCAGCGACTCGGAGGGCTCGGCTCGGTCCGCTGCTAGGCGACCTACAGGCACTCCGCCAAGACCCGCTCGGGCTCTTCGCGAGGGGCGCGGCGAGCGGTGCGGACGTGGTCCGCTTCCGCGCCGCCCACCGCAACGTGTACCTGCTCGTGGGGCCGGGCGCGATCGCGCACGTGGGCATCCACAACCGCGACAACTACTTCAAGGGCGTGAGCTACGACGCCCTGCGCGTGCCGCTGCCGAACGCGCTCCTGACGATCGACGGCGACGAGGCACGCGAGCGTCGCAAGCTGCTCATGCCCCTGTTCACGCGTCGCAGCCTCCTCCCCGACGTGTCGACGATCACGGCCGCCGTGGACGACCTCTGCCGGCGCTGGGACGAGTTCGCCCGCACCGGGACGGAGTTCGACGTGCACAGCGAGATGAACCGGCTGACCTTCGACGTGGTGGGCCGCATCCTCGTCGGCGCCGAGCTGGGCGACGAGATGGGCAGGCTCGAGGCGAGCATCGCGCGGGCGAGCGAGTGGGTCGCGCGCCGCACGCGTGCGCTCGTGCCCCTCCCGACGGCGATCCCAACGCCCGGCAACATCGGCTACCGCCGCAACTACCGCGCGCTGGCCGCGTGGGCGGACGGGCTGGTCGCCTCGTCCCGCGGGGCGACCGGCGACGGCGTGGCCGGGCGGCTGGTCGCGGCGAGCCGCGACGGGGCCGGCATGGACGACCGCCAGCTGCGCGACGAGGTGGCCGCGTTCCTGATGGCCGGCCACCAGACCACGGCCTCGGCGCTGTCGTGGACCTGGTACCTCCTCGCCCGCCACAGCGGGGAGCAGGAGCGCCTGGCGGAGGCATGCGAGTTCGCGCTCGCCGGCGGGGCGCCCGACATGGAGCGGCTCGACGTCGTCCCCTACCTGCGCCAGGTGCTCGACGAGGCAATGCGCCTCTATCCGCCCGGCTGGGCCTTCACCCGCACGCCCAAGGCCGACGACGAGATCGCCGGCGAGCGCGTCCCCGCCGGCTCGATCGTGATCGTCTGCTCCTACGCCAACCAGCGCAGCCCGCGCTTCTGGGACGACCCGGAGACGTTCGACCCGGGGCGCTTCGCGACCGGCAGGCGGGAGTCGATCGGCCCCTACTCATACTTCCCGTTCGGGGTCGGGCCGCACGCGTGCATCGGCAAGCACCTGGCCGAGATCGAGTCGCGGCTCGCGCTGGCCCTGCTCGCCCGCCGCTACCGGGTCGAGGCCGTCTCAGGCGCGCCGGTCGCGCCGGAGCCCGCCATCACGCTCACCCCCCGCACGCCGATCCGCGTGCGCGTGACGCGGCGCTAGATCCCGCCGAGGTAGCGCATCCAGATCTGCGGCTCGGCGCCCGTCCGGTTGGCCGCCGAGTCGAACACGACGTAGTTGCGGTAGTAGCTCGTGCTGACGTGCTCGGCCCCGCTGCTCAGCGGGTCGTTGCCGCTGTCGACCGACTCGAGGATCGTCACGGGCTGGGGCACGTTCGGCGAGCCGCTCCAGAAGTACGCGTCGCGCAGGCCGTTGCGATCGCCGAGCGCGCCGCTCGACTTGATCGGGAGGTTCGAGGCGTCGCTCACGAAGGCCGCGTTGAAGCCGGCATTGAAGATGCTCGGCTCGCGCGAGTCGCCGTTGCCGACGTCGCCGTCCCAGGAGCTGACGATCCGCTCGCCGCCGCCGATCGAGCGCAGCCCGATCTGGCTGAAACCGCCCCTGTCGGTCTCGTAGATCACGGTCCGGAGGACCTTCCCCTGGCGCCTGCGCTGGATGAAGCCGGGGTTGCGCCCGCCCTTGGCCACGAGCGTGGGCTTGCTCGCGCCCTCGGCCAGGAGGTAGACGCCGCCGGAGGCTCCGAACACCAGCCCGGTCGTGTCGCCGGTGTCGTACGACGGGTCCGCCTCGGCGCCCTTGACGTCGATCCGCTTGGTGGACTTGCCGCTGCGCACGTAGAGCCCGCCGCCGCTCACGAACGCGACCTTCGAGCAGTCGCCGGAGACCGCCACGTGCGTCGTGTCCGAGCTCGACTGCTTGTTCTTCGGCAGCGAGACGCGCGTGGGGACGAACTTCGGGGCCTTCGCGAGGAACGCGTCGGTCTGTCCGTTGGTGTCGCCGGAGACGAGGTTCGAGGCGTCGGACAGGAACGCGACGCAGCGGGCGCGGTCCTTGGCGCTGCCGTCGGTGGTCGCGTCGAACGACGGGCCGTTGGCGGGCTTGCCGGTGGCGCTGCGCGAGACGAGCTGCGTCTTGCCGGGGGTCCAAGCACTGCCGGTGTCACCGAACGATCCGGCGCGGCGCACGGCGAACACGTCCTTCAGCCCGTTGGTGTCCCTGGCGACGAGGTCGGACGCCTCGGACTCGTAGGCGACGATCTGCGAGTAGCGCAGGTCGGCCGAGATGTGCGGGTTCGTGGACGGCCCGTTGGGCGTGTTGCCGTCAGGCGTGCGCGAGAAGAGCGTGGTGGTGGCGTCGCGGCCCTGGCCCACCGAGGCGTCGGGCAGGGCCATCGCGACGGCGATCAGCGCGGCGAGCATCAGCGCGCCCAGGGCGCCGGGCAGGGCGCGCGGAGTGAGTCGGGCCATCGAATCCACTATTAGCTGTAACGCAGCGAAACGGCAAATGTTCGGGTCTTTCGCTCGGCTAGCGTTTCAGGCGCAGTCGCAGTCGAAAGGCGCCGATGAGTGACGAAGAGAGCTCGTTCGAGTACAAACGTGTCGGCCAGCACCTGATCCGCCGCCCCCGGGCGGTGGAGCGCTGGCAGGTGCTGGTGGACGTCCGCGGCTCGGCTCGGTGGATCACGTGCAGCGCACGCCTGAGCCGGCGCTTCGAGCGCGCCGCGTCCTCCGAGGAGTTGAATGCCGACCGCGCCGCCGGCCGGATGGTGCGAGCGTGCGTGGCCAACCGGCCCGTCACTGACCCGGCGTCCCCGAATCCATCCGTGCGTACGCGCCTGCGCGTTCGGGCCCTGACCTGGCGCCTGAGCCCGCCCCTCGCCTTCGGCGGCCCACGGCGCGTCGGCACCGCGGCGGCGCGGGCAGCACAGGAACTGGCCGAGCGAGACCTGCGGCGTCATCGCGGCAGCGCCGAACGCATCGAGGGCGAGGCCCAGGCGGGCTGGGCGCAGAACCGTGAGCGGCTCGCAGGCGTCGAGCAGCGTGCCGCTTACTTCCTGGGCGGTGCCGGCCTCGGTGCCGGAGTGCTGCTCGCGTCGACCAGCCTTCTCGTGGATTCCGACGCTCGGCCGGAGGGAGTGGCCCGGATCGTCGCGGCGATCGGGCTCCTCATCACGATCCTCGGACTGGTGGCGTCGGCAGCGTACGCGCTCGCCGCGACGATGCAGACCTTCGGGCGCATCACTCCCGACATCACCTCACAGGTCATCGAGCGCGCCAAGAGGCCCGACGAGCAGGCCCGCATGGAGCGCGCCGCCCGGCTGATCGCCTCACGCCGGCGATCGAGTTACATCGCGAATTGGAAGGTCGCCCGCCTCACGCGTGCAGCAATCGCATCGGCATGCGCCGTGCTGGGATTGCTCATCATGCTCACCGCCGTCCTGGTGACGATCTGAGCGCTGAGCGGCGCCGATCCAGCGCGGTCAGCGGACGAGGCGGACGGTCCTCCTGAGGGGCGGGCCCTCGTTGCCGGCGAGGTCGCGCGCCGCGGTCGTCACGCCGAGCGTCGCGCTCCCGCCCGCGGCGAGGTGACCGGCCAGCCGCCGCGCCTGTGCCTTGGTGAGCCTGAAGCGAACCGTTGCCTTGCTGCCGGCCTTCGCCAGGTACCCGGCCTTCGCGAGCTTGACTTTCGACGACTTCCCCCTGCGTGGCTTGAGCGTGAGGGTGCCCTTCGCCTGGCCCGAGCAGGCTTCGTCGCACACGATCGTGAGGTCGATCCTTCGGGTGGTGTGCGCGCGCTGCTTGGTCTTGCCGCCGAGTGCGGCGATCGGGGGCTCCAGGTCGGGCGGCGGGGGCGGATCGCACGAGCGCGGCGGCGGGTTGAGGGCCGCCGGTGCGCCCTCGGCGAAGTCGGAGACCTCGAGCTGGCGGCACTGGGCGTCGTGCATGCGGATCCAGGCCACGGCGCCAGCGCCGCTCGACGCGGTCGCCATGGCGGGCTGGTAGGAGTCGGAGGGCGAGAGCGTTAGCGGCGCCGTGCTCCACGCCCCGCTCGCTCCGTGCACCGCGAGGATCGCGCCGGTGTTCTGCTGGCGGTAGTCGTGACCATGAGGACCGTTGCGCCAGGTGGCCAGCGCCGTGCCGTCCGGCGCGACCGCGAGCCGCCCGTACTCCGCGTTCTCGCCCTCGGAGCTCACGGCGACCGGGTACTCGAACGCCTGGCCGGGGCGGCGGAACGCGCTGAACAGGCGCCACGGGCTCCCCGCGTCACCGCCGTTGTTGATCTGCGACCAGAGCAGGGTGGCGTTGCCGGCGCCGTCGAAGGCGAGCTGGGGCGGGCTGAAGAACTCGGTGCCGTAGGCGTCGCCGGGGAGGTCGGCGACCTGGTCCGCCGCGCCGAAGGCCGCTCCGGCGCCGGCCGGGCGCACGCGGGCGTTGATTCGGCGCTGCTCGTCGATCCAGATCGCGAGCGTGTTGCCGCTCGCGTCCACGGCCACGTTCGGCTGGCTCAGGGGGCCGACCGGGGCTCCGAGGTCCGTCGGTCCCTCCCAGCTCGAGGAGCCCGGCGGGCGCACCGCGATCTGCGCGGGGCTGCCCTGCTGGTGCCAGACGAGGGCCATCGTGCCGTCCTCCCCGACGGCGCCGCGCGGGGAGTCCCCGCCGCTGCCGATCGTCTCCTCTGGCTCGAACTGACCGCCCGCCGGGCGCCGGACCGCGCGGACGCCCGAGCCGAAGCCGCGTCCCCACACGAGCAGGATCGCGCCCGAGCGGGCGAAGTCGACGTCCATCTGCAGGCCGGGGTTGATGCCCGTGGCGATCTGCTGCGGCGAGCCGAACGTTGTGGTGCCCGCGGCGCGGGTGACGGCGTATGCGGTCTCGTTTGCGGAGGTGGCCCAGATCACGGTGAGGTTGCCCGCGCCGTCGAAGCCGGCGAACGCGTGCGAGTCGCCCAGGCCGACGTCGCCGACGGTCTGGGGCGCGCCCCACCCGCCGCCCGGCGGGCGCGATGCCACCTTCACCTCCTGGCCGTCGAGGTAGGCGATGGCCGCGTTGCCGGCTGGGTCGAAGGCGACCGACGGGAGCGCGGACGCGGTCGGGCCGGCCACTGCGGGCGGGCGGAAGCTCGGCGCCGCGGTCGCGGCGGCGGCGCAGAGGAGCGCGATCGCGGTGGTGGCGATCGCGGCGAGGATCCCGTGCCGAGGCGTCATCGAGTGGTCGAGGGTAGGTCCGGATGGCGCGCTTGCCCAACAGTCGTTACCAAGACTTAACCCTCCCCTGGCGGTTGGGCAGGAAACGGGTGGCAATCTCGCCGCCATGAAGACGCTAATCCCCCTCACAGCACTCGTGGCGCTGCTCGTCGGCGCCGCTCCCAGCCCCGGCAAGGACACGGCCACTCGAGTCAGCCGCTCCGGCGACTGCTCCGGCGCGTCGAACTGGAAGCTCAAGGCCAAGCCCGACGACGGCCGCCTCGAGGTCGAGTTCGAGGTCGACCAGAACCGCAACGGCGTCGAGTGGAAGGTCAAGCTGCGGCGCAACGACAAGACGCTCGTCAGCACGACCCGCCGCACGCAGGCTCCCAGCGGCTCGTTCTCGCTGGAGCGGCGCATCGGCGATCCCGCCGGCAAGGACAGGATCTCGGCGGTGGCGACCCGCGACGGCGAGACCTGCCGCGGCTCGCTGAGCATCTGAGCGGGCGCCGCTAGACCGGAGCGTGCCAGAGCCCGCAGAGCACGGACGGGACCGCGCCGGCGTCGGCCAGACGGAGCAGCTGGTACCCGACGCCGGCCGTGCCGAGCATCAGCGCCGGACTCGGACCGCCGCACGGCGTGCCGGAGCGCATCTCGGCCTCCGGCAGGCGTGCGATCGCGCCGGCCGCGCGCCGCGCCGCGCTCGTGAAGTCCGGGCGACCCAGGACGTGCCCGCCGATCCAGAGCGCCTCCACGAGGCCCGCAACGCCGTGGCATGGCGTCAGGTCCCACACGTCGAGGGACGCGCGGCGCTCGAGCTCGGCGCGGGTGGTGTCGAGCCCCGCCGTGACGTGCTCGTCGTACCAAGCGCGCCGCGCCGGGTCGAGCTCGCGGGCGCGCAGGCGGCTCAGGGCGACGCCGGGCGCGCCGTGGCACCAGGCCACCGCGTAGCGCCGCTCGCCCGGCGGGTGGAGCTCGTCGGTGCGCAGGTCGGGCCAGTTGCCGGCGTCCGCGTCGAAGAGGCCCTGCTCGTACTCGAACGCGGCGTGCGCGGCATCGAGGGCCTCCGGGTAGTCCCCGGCGACGGCCAGTTCGAGCAGCGCGACGCCCACGCCGGCCGCTCCGTGCGAGATGCCGGTGAGCGGCGGCTCCGCGCCCGCCGCAGGGGAGTCGTGCCCGGCGTACGTGACCGCGCCGCGGCCGAGCCGGCGGCCGATCCGCTCGGCGTGCGCCACGTACTCGGCCCGGCCCGTCTCCCGCGCGAGCGCGAGCAGGGCGAGGACCTCCCCCGCCCGGCCCACCAGCAGGTCGTCGCGGGCGTCGGCGCAGTGATCGGAGAGCGAGCCGGCCAGCAGGTCGGCGTCGCCGCCGTCCGGAGGCTCGTCGCCGAGAAGCCGCGCCACTCGCCACGCGGCAAGCAGCGTGCCCGGCACGCCTGAGTAGAGGCCAAGGCTCGTCGAGCTGGGGCGTTCTCCGCGCGCCCGCGCGAGGGCGAATGCGACCGCTCCGCGCGCGGTGCGCGCGAACTCCGGCTCGCCCGTGCGCGCGAACAGCTCCGCCAGGAACAGGGCCACCCCGCTCGTGCCGTCGTAGAGGCCCGGCCCGAGGCCGGTCGAGCGCGGCACGAAGAGGGCGACCGAGCCCGGGCGGCCGAAGCTCGAGCGGCCGATCCAGCCGCACGCCTCGCCGCGGCGGTCCCACAGGGCGTCGGCGACGATCGTCTGCCCGAGCCGCCCCGCCGCCGCGAGCAGCTCCGCCGGGTCCGCGTCATCGGACGGCGGCGAGTCGCGGTGCTCCGCGACCGGAGCGGCCTTCCCCGGCAGCGGCTCGTACCCGTCCTCCGAGCCGGGCGCGAGGTGGGGGCGGGCCGGATCCAGGCCCGCCTCGGCGAAGGCGGCGGCGATCGCCGCTCGCTTCGACGCCGCATCCCGGTGACCGTCCTCGTGTGCTCGCCACAGCGCACGCGCGACGAGGCGGCAGCGGTGCTGGCCGAAGCTCTCGCCCAGGCCGGGATCCTCCGCTAGCGCGAGCCCCGGCGCGAGTCGCTTGGTGAAGAGCGGGACGCTCGGGCGCAGGCGGCCGGCAAGCTCGGCGTACACCCCCCGCAGCGGTCCGCGCGCCTCCTCGAAGCGGTGGCGCGGCACGTACAGCACGGCGGCGTCCGCGCGGCGATATGCCGCCGGACTGCGCAGCACCTTGAGCTTGAAGGGGACGCGCGCGCCGTCGAGCGCGCTCTGGACCGTCGCAAGAAGCGCGGCGGCGGCCTGCTCGCGCACGTGCCAGTACAGACGAACCATTCCCGCGGGCTCGTCGGGGGCGTCCCACGCCTCGCGTCCGATGACCGCGAAGTAGCCGGGCGCGAGCGCCCGCCGCACGGTGGGCACCAGGACCGCGCAGCCGTCCGGATCACCGTCCGCGACGCCGCGCACCCGCTCGGGCGCCACCCAGAAGCGGACTCCGTGCGGGGCGACCACGGTCACGCGATCGCCCTCGGCGCCCGCGCGACGCCAGCCGGGCTCCCAGGTCACCCCGGGCCGGGCCGCGCGGATCAGCGACTCCTGGAAGTCGCGGTCCGTGACGGCGTCGAGGACGGTGATCGGCGCGCGGCCGTGCGGGCGGACGTAGTGGTCGCGATACAGCAGGCTCGCAAGGGTGGGGACGGGGTCGGTCCCCGGCGACGCGCTGACAGCGGAGGCGACCGCCGCGAGATCCTCGTGCAGAGGCGCGTGGGCGGCAGTCACCACAGGGCGAGCAGCTCCGCGGCCGCGCGCTCGGGCTCGGCGAAGACGTTGTCGGCCACCTGGAGCGCGATGAGGGCCGAGCCCGAGAGCTCGTCGGCGCCGGCCAGGAGCTCGAGCGTGGTCTGCACGAGCCGGGCCGCGCAGTAGTCGGTCGCCCGCGCCCGGAGCTCGCCCTCGCCGGAGGAGCCCTCGCCACCAGCGCCGATGTACGCGCGCCACACCGCGCGGGTCGTCGCCTGGATCACCGGAACCGCGAGCTCCGCCGCGGGGTCATCGCCGCCCCAGGTCTCGCCGCGCCCGAGCGCGAGCGTGACGGCCGCCTCGAGCAGGCCGGCCAGATCCCAGGCGGGATCGCCGAGACGTGCGAGCTCCCAGTCCACGAGGCGTACGTCGATCCCGCCGTCCGCGTGCGAGCGCACCATCACGTTGTCGGCCCGCACGTCCCCGTGGATCAGCGACTCGCTGCGCCACACGTCGGCGGCGCGCGCCAGCCCGGCGTCGATCGCCATCGCCCGCTGCACCACCTCGAGACCGGTCATCGCGCCGTTGCTGAGCGTCTCGAGCGCGGCGGGATCGGGGCGCCGCACGGCGGGCACCCAGCCGAGCGGCGTGGCCTCCGGCCCGTCGGGCCGGCCGTCGGCGCCGACGGTCACCGTGTGGACCTGCGCGAGCGCCGCGGCGGCCGCGCGGAACGCGGCGATCGGGAACTCGGCGGGCCCGCCGGCCTGGCAGACCGAGCGCAGGTCCCCGTAGCCCACGAGCAGCTCGGTGACGAGGAGAGGCTCCGACGGGTCGAAGTGGACGAGCCCCGGGAGCACCGCGGAAAGCGGGCCTCCGCCGCGATGAGCGTGGTAGACGGCTCCCTCGGCGATCACCGTCTCCCGGCTGCCCTGGGCGCGCGGGTCAGCCTGCTTCACGAACACGCCGGCGCCGCCGGAGAGCGCGACGCGCGTGTTGCGGTTGCGGCGCGGGCAGCGCTCCACGGCCGTGTCGGGCAGGATGGCGTCGTCGGACGCGAGCACCCCCGCGCGCACGAGCCGCCGGACCAGGGCGGCCTCGCTCACGTGCCGGCGCGAAGCGGTCCGCGGCGGCAGCGCAGCCGGCGTCGCAGCACCAGGTGAAGATGACGCCGCTGGTCGGCGGCGGGCACGGGACACCCGCGCTCATGCACCAGTCGCTCCCGCAGCCGCTCGACTGCGGAAGGCACATCCCCGAGCAGGCCGACGGGTCGCCCGTGTCGGGGAGGACGGCCAGCTCGCGGGAGAAGTTCGCCCGGAAGCTCTCGCGAAGGGCCCCGGTGACGAAGGACGCGCTGCCAGAGATGTCGCGGGTCCGCACCAGCCTGAGCTGAGCTGACGGCTTCACCCACAGGATGCGCGGGCTGTCCGGGTCGCCGTCGTCGACGGACTTCGTCCGCACCACGTCGGCCGTGGCGACCTCGTAGTAGCTCGCGAACGACAGGTCGAGGTACAGGCGCACCTGCCCCCCGTTCGGGGAGCTCCCGACGAATCCGGCGATCTGGAGGAGGGACTCCCCCGCGTTCGCATCGTCGGCGCCGTCAGGCGCCATCGAGTGCGGCGTCAGGTCCACGTCGTGCGCGGACCGGTCCTCCTCGCTCATCGCATCCTCCCCCTGCCGGTAGCGGACGAGGCGCGACCGTAACACAGGGGTCCCCCGCGCGGGGGATTGCGGGGGCGGAGTGGGCTGGGCTGGAGTTCGGACCAGGATTTCGCGGCCGAGATGGATCAGGTGGCTAACCGGGCGGCCTTGTTGGATGATCGCTAGATCGAGCCGCCGGCAGCGAATGGCCTAACAGCGGAGCCGACGCGGGTTCGGTTCAATCGGGAAGGCAGTTCCATCGTGCTGGGCTCAGCTGGTTAGACGCGAAACGCGGGACGTTCACGCAGCGGTCGAGGGGCTCCTGGAAGAGCAGGTATCCCGCTCATCGGTGGAGAACTACCTGGCTAGGAAGTCGGTCGGCCATGCTCTGCGATCGGGTGGGCCCGGGGTCGCTACCGCTTGGCCCTAGCCCGCGACACTGACACCGCTGCTTTCACGCGAAAGCAGCAGTCGGCTGCCGCACCCGAGGCGTACCCCCGCCGCGGGTCGGAGGCCATGCGCGGCGGCGATCTCGTGGCGAAGGTAACCTCACCGTGACCGGTCGCAGTCGTCCAACCCTGCGCCAGGGACGATCGAACCGCTCAGCCGAGCGTTTGGGTGCTGTTCGCTTGAAACCAGCTGCGACCCCGCGGGTGGTCACTTGAACGTTCACGTGGCAGGAGACTCGACCCAGGCCCCTGCCGCCAGTCCCTCCAGGCTTCGCGTCCGGCCGAGATCGCATTCTCGCGGTGGGGCTCCGCAGCAAGTTTCTCTACATGTCTCATTGCGTCGTTGGCGGGCCCAGTCGGTCTCGCGGACGCGCAGGAGTCCACCGCGCCCACTCGTCCCGCCCGGAGCGGCGAACAATCCTCCTCAACGTACGCATGGTCAGTATTCCGCTTTCGGGGTGCCCCAGCCCACAGTGCGCGAGGCTACCTACAGGGCTTCAGCACGGCGAGGACGAAGGAGAGGGCCGCGGCGCGCGCCCCGCAAGGCGTCTTGACTGGGCAGGGATTGCTGACTACGTTGGCGCGTTCTCGAATTCTTTCATGCACCTCAAGACCTTCCGCATCAGAAACTTCCGTCGACTGCGCGACGTTCGCATCGACCTCGACACGGCTACGACGATCTTCGTCGGCGCCAACAACAGCGGCAAGACCGCTGCGACACACGTCTTCAGGACCTTCCTCAGGAAGAGCCCCTTTCGGATCTACGACTTCTCGGCGAGCACATGGCAACTGTTCGACGAGTTCGACGTCGAGGCCGGTGATCCCGACGCAGAGCTTCCTCGCATCACGCTCGATCTCTGGTTCGAGGTCGAGGATGCGAACCTGCAGCGCGTCATCAACCTTCTCCCCAGTCTCGACTGGAACAACGAGCCAGTCGGCCTACGCATCGAGTACGCGCCGGTCGATGGCCGTGAGCTGGTCGGCCGCTACCAACAAGTCCTGAACGAGCGCCCTCCGGACCCGGATGTGCCGACTGCGAGCTGGCAACCCTGGCCGCAGAGCCTCACGGATTACCTTTCCAAGCGCCTCACCGACGAGTACGAGCTTCGCTACCTAGTCCTGGACGCCAAGAGCTGTGACGAAGAGTTTCGCTTCCCATCGGACTACGAGCCGCTACGGCTGCCAACCGGGCAGAGCGGCGCGAGGCTCGTCGATTCCCTCATCCGGGTCGACTTCCTTGATGCGCAACGCCACCTAACCGACACAGAAGCGCATGGACGCGCGGAAGAGCTGTCGAAACGCCTTGCCCGCTTCTACGAACGGAACCTCGAGCAGCACGACCAGGATGTCGCGGCGCTTAGCGCCGTGGCTGAGACCGAAGCCCGCCTGAACGCGCACTTCGCAGAGGTCTTTGAACCCACACTTGAGCGCTTGCAACGGCTTGGGTATCCCGGCTTCGCGGATCCCGAACTCGTCGTCCGCACAGCGCTTGACGGTCAGACCGTCCTGAACAGCTCGGCCCAGGTCTTCTACAAGCTCTCGGAGGGACTGAAGGGCGGCGAAGGCGCGCGCGTGCTGCTGCCCGACCAGTACAACGGCCTCGGTTTCAAGAACCTCATCTACATGGTTGTGGAGGTCCTCGACTCCCACTTCGCGTGGCATGCAGCGGACGACGTGCTTCCCCCGGTCCACCTCGTGATGATTGAGGAGCCCGAGTCACACCTGCACGCGCAGCTCCAGCAGGTGTTCATCCGCAAGATCCGTGAGGTCCTGCCGGAATCCGAGGAAGGACTCGAAACGCAGATGGTCGTCACGACGCACTCGGCGCACGTCCTCTACGAAAGCTCGTTCCAGCACATCCGCTACTTCCGCCGCAGCGTCCCGCCGGCCGACACCCGAGAGAGCGACGTGCGCAACCTGTCGCTGTTCTATGACCGCGAGGAAGCCCCGACGCGTAGGTTCCTGTTGCAGTACATGAAGCTCACGCACGGCGACCTGTTCTTTGCTGACGGTGCCGTGCTGGTCGAAGGCAATGTCGAGCGGCTCCTCGTGCCGCTCATCATCGAGAAGGATGTTCGCGAGCTGCGATCGCGCCGCCTCGCCATCATCGAAGTCGGTGGCGCCCACGCGCACCGCTTCAAGCAGCTCATCGAGTTCCTCGACTTACCAACTCTGCTCATCGCTGACCTCGACAGCGTCATTCCGAACGAGCAGACCGGGCAATCGCGCTCCTGCATGACCACGGAGGCGGACGCAACGACCGCGAACCCGATTCTCAAAGATTGGCTTCCGCAGGTCGAGCTGATCGCCGAGCTGCTCACGCTCGACGCCACCAGAAAGATTTCAATGGCGGAGTCCAACGGCGGCGGGCAGGTTCGTGTGGCTTACCAGACGACTGAGACCGCGGATTGGTCGGGGGAGTCGAAGATGCTCGCCGGACGCACGTTCGAAGAGGCCTTCGCCCTGCAGAACCTCAATTGGATCCAGAGCTCGAACCAGGTCGCGCTCGGACTCGGCGTGAAGGACGCCGCGCAGAAGACACTCGATGACCTCCACGAGGCCATCTACAACAAGGTCCGCACGTTCGACAAGACGGCGTTCGCGCTGGCTTTGATCGACGCAGACGAGAACGCGTGGGTGGCGCCCGCCTACATCGTCGAGGGCCTCGAATGGATGCGCGGTGTGCTGGTCGACCCCACCTCGGGCAGCGAAGACGATGGTCAGCCCGACGCCGCGGTGACGGCTTGACGGGACGTGCCGGCGCTCCCGATACCGACGCGGACGTCGAGATCAGGGCGCTGCTCGACGAAACGCCGCGCCGCGCCTTCGTAGTCATAGCCGGCGCCGGCTCCGGCAAGACGACGTCGCTCGTCAAAGCGCTCGCCCACGTCGCCCGGCGGGACGGTCCGGCGCTTCGCAACCGCGGGCAGAAGGTGGCTTGCATCACCTACACCGAGATCGCCGCGAGCGAGATAGCGGAGGACGTGGGGGCGGGACCGCTCGTGCACGTGTCGACAATCCACAGCTTCCTGTGGACTCTCGTCCGGCCGTTCCAGAAGGAAGTGATCGCGTGGGTCGCGGACAAGATCGATCGGAAGATCGCTGAAGCTGAGGCGAAGTTGCAGTCCGAGCGCGCAAGAGAGTCCACGAAGGAGCGCGCCGGCACTGACGTCGAGCGCTATACGCGCCACAAAGAGGCGCTGCTGAACGTCGAACAGTTCAGGTACGGCATCGGCGCCGACTACGGCGGGGGCGTGCTTGGCCACGGCGACATTCTTCAGCTGGTCCCGACGATGATGGTGGAGAGGCCGCTGTTCGCACGCACAGTCGCCGCCCGCTTTCCGTACGTCTTCGTGGACGAGAGCCAAGACACGACCTCGGCCGTCGTGGATGGGCTAAAGGCCGTCGCGAAGGCGGCCGATGGCAAGATGTCGCTCGGTTTCTTCGGCGACCCGATGCAGCGGATTTATCCCGAGGGGATCGGTGACATCGAGCTCGACAACGGGTGGGCTCGCGTGGAGAAGCCCGAGAACTTCCGGTCGTCCGAACGAGTGCTTCGCGTCGTCAATGCAGTTAGGGCCGACGCGGACGGACTGCAGCAAGTCTCCGGCCTCCCCCAGGAGCAGCGTCGCAAGGGAGAGGCATGGTTCTTCGTCCTGCCCGCTGACGACCACCGCCAGGGGTCGCTGGCGCGTGCAACGGAATGGCTTACGAAGAACAGCAACGCAGGCGACTGGTCCGCGGAGTCTGCGCGCGGCGCCAAGGTCTTGATGATCCTTCATGAGATGGCGGCCCGGCGTCTGGGGTTTCACTCGCTCTGGGCGGCCTTCCACCAAGCCGGGCCCGGATCGTCGCTCGACCGAGCGTTCGACGAGGGGGCGGCCTGGCCGCTGCGGCCCTTCCAACAGGCGATCTTGCCGATCGTTAGCCAAGTCGAAAGCGGGGGACATACCGTGGCCGCGATCCGCGCTCACGCACCAGGCCTCTCGGAGGAAGCACTCGCGGAGACCGATCCTCGGCACGCGCTGAGCGCCATTCGCGACGGCATCAGCGCGCTGCGGGAGCTGATGGAGACCGGTGGGCCAGGCTCGGTGGCGCAGGCGCTTAGAGTGGCAGCCGAATCCGGCCTCGTCGACCTCGATCCGCGGCTGTCGGCACACCTTGAGCTGCCGGGTGGTCCCGGGGCCGGCGGTGAGATCGAGGAGGCCGACCAGCCGGTGCTGGACGCGTTCATGCAGTGCGACGTGCGGCAGCTCGACGCGTACTTCGACTATGTCGCGACCCGTACGCCGTTCTCGACGCAACATGGCACCAAGGGCGCCGAGTACGACCGGGTGCTGCTGGTGCTCGATGACGACGAGGGATCGAAGTTCACGCTCTACTCGTACGAGAAGCTGCTCGGGCTGAAGCCGCTCTCCTCGGCTGACCAGAAGAATCACAACGAAGGGAAGGACTCCGTTATAGAGCGCACGCGACGGCTGCTCTACGTCAGCGTGTCACGCGCCAAGGAGGCGCTCGCTGTCGTGCTGTTCGCTTCAGACGTCGACGCAGCGGCCGAGGCGCTCGAGCGATCGGGCCTTCCGGGGGACGCTCAGGTTCTTAAGCTCCCCGACATCAGCTGACCCGGGATACGTTGCTCGGTACCGCTGCATGAGCCAAACGCTGTAGTCAGCGCCTACCGCTTCCGCCTGATTTCGGCAATGCGATGAGCGCCACGCAGCGCTGCCCCCTTCATGCAAGGCCAGAGCTCGCCGGCACACCGCGTCTTTGGACACGACCCTAGGCGCGACGTGCGTAGCCCGGCCGACGGCGACAGTCAGTCTTGCTCGTCGAGGACGAACTCTCAGCGGGACTACTGATCCGGGCGAGGGTCCTTCAGCGGAGTGTCCCTCTTGAGTTTGCTGAACGCCGCTTCGACGAGCGGCGACGGATCGTGGCCGGAGCGCGTGGCGAAGCGCAACACGCCGTGCAGGGTCAAGTTCGCCGCCGCCGTCACTGAGCGGGTGATTTCCATCGGGTCCGGCTGAAGTGCGGCGCGGAAGTACCCCGGTTCGTACTGCTCGCCAACACTGGCTGTGTAGCCGACGTGCTGGAACCAGTTCTTGCCATGGGCGGCCGCGCTGGTGCTTCGCCAGAGGAACTCTGCGTCGCCCGGGGTCAGGCCGATCGCGTCGGCGGTCTCACGGACCATCGACGAGTACTTCGGCTCGTGCTTCTTGATCCTCGCGAGGCGTTCGGCGTCGCCGAGGCGTTCGGCGAGGACGGTCATGCGCTCGCGCGCCACCGTTGAGCGGTCATCGCCGACGGCCTCGAACGCGAGCGCCATCTGGCGTAGGTCGTGGTAGAGCAAGCGAAGGTGCCGGTCGACGCGCTCTGGCGAGGCGTCGTGATCGAGGACCCAGACGGCCTGCGCCGCACATTCGAGGCCACTGCGCGCCAACGTGTAGTACGCACGTGGCGGATTGCTGACCGTCATGCCGTCATACACCGTCTGTGGGGCGACGACGTTCGCCCAAAAGACGAGGTGGTCGACCGCGGCGACCAAGTTCGAGCGCACCCACGCCGAGCACTTCTCCCACGGGTACGCTTTGTCGTCCGCGTCCAGTGACGACCCGGCTAGAGGGTCGTGGACTTGGTGGAGCACGTGAGACGCCAGCCGGGACCTGTGGGCCGCCTCGACCCAGCGACGGACCTCTGCTTCGGGCACGCGAACAACGTCACTGCACACAGCCTGGACCATAGGCAGACGGTCACCCCCGCCCACCCCGCTGTCCCACGAATGCGGTTCGGCGGGCGCGGCTCAGGCACGGGCGCTCGATCTACAAAGTACCCCAGCTGAGCCGCACTACGGATGTCGAAGTACGCACTGGAAGAGCCTCGACTTCGCCAGGCGACCCGGCGAGGAAGCCGATCGCCTCTCGCGGTACTCGACGACAAACTCCTCCCGCCGCTCGCGCGCAACCCGCGAGACTTCGCCGAGAAGACGCTCAGGTCCATACGTAGCGCCGCTTCGGCTTCCTCGTCGGCCGACGGTTCGGGGCACATGCGGGATGAGGCCGACAGTCCTTAGGCCGGTATCCGGCTCGGGTTCATCAACGAGACGTGGAGGCTCGACCGTGGCGAAGGCGCCGTGGAGCCGCCACACCAGCTCTTGGCACACAACGTTGCTCCCGTGCCTTCGCCTTCGGCTGCAATCAGCCGCGGCTCCACGCGCTTCCTGGCGTCCGCCGCTGCCGCTTTCCATGCAGTGCAGCGGCGCGAGGTGCCACGTGCGGGGAATGCTGTCTCGCATGGAACGCAGCAGCGCTCCCTTGCGATCAAACCTCCGGCGTCGAGTCGCGACCGGCAAGGAGCATTCACAGCGGGTCAACCCGCCACCGCTGGCCACACCTTGTCGGTGCGGCTCATCAGCTAGCTTCCGCGCAGCGTGACTCCCGCGGAGCTCCGCGAGCGGACGGTGGCGGGTCGTGCCGTCGCCGATGCAGAGAGAGCACTCACGGTTACGCAGCCGACTACGCACCCGCCGCGTTCAACGGTGATGGGGCGTCCCGCGTTGTGCCGCACGGCTCTGTACGACTATGGGTCGCCTGGAAGCCAGAGCATACATTCGGGTTCGCCCCGCCGGACGGCACGTATCCACGCCCCGAGGACATCCCGGTTGCGAAGGATTAACCGTTCGTGGCTGACGGCTTGCCATCCGATTGCAGGGCCGGTGAAGTAAGAACTGGTTACGACCATTGCCTTGTCGGCCTGCGTTAGCCCCATTACCCCGAAGGTCTGCTGAACGATCGGGCTTCCGACTCGGTTTGACGGGTCCCAGTGTTTGCACTCGACGACGTAGAAATTCCGCTGCCCGCGGTCGACGCGCGTCCCGTAGATGTCCACCCCACCGTCGCGCGACTGCTGGGTCAGCTGCAAGTCATAGAAGCCCGTGCGGCGAAGTAGCTCATGACAGAGCTCCTCGAACTGCCGCGGGTTTACAAGTTCGTGCAGCTCCGAGCGGTGATCAGAGAGGTAATCGAGGACGCGAGTGCCGATGAACGTGACAGAGCCAACCGAGCTTTGGACGCGGTCGCGTGCCGATGGCGTTAGGACTTCCTCGGCCTGGGCGCGTCCTAGGGCCGCGTCCAGGACATCGCGAAACTGTTCCTCGTTAGGAATGACATGCTGGCCGTCATCAGCCAGAGCTCCTCGAACTCCTGACAAGAACGGTTCACTCGCTGCCGCTACCCGCGAACGAGAGACGATGGGTCGGCGCCCGAGCAGGATTTGGCCGTTAAGGAGCGCCATCCGCTCGCGGGCCTCTTGCTCCGCACCTTCGCCGAAGCCCTCAACGGGCTCATTGTGCGCGTCTATGAGTGCGCCGTCAGGAACGTCGATCGCTCCGAAGCCTCTCGAACGGCCGGTCTCCCGGTCGGTCTGGACCATCGCAGCATTGACCTCGACTACCTTGCCGACAAAGGCGGCGAGATCCGATGCGGTGACTTCGTAGGCGAGGCTTCCGACGAAGAATTCCATGCGAGGCCAGAGCCTAGAAAACGGCGCACCATGCTCGATGCCGACCCATCGCGATCGTTGCCATGCTTGCGTGTCATTTGGAGAACGAGTTGCGCATGGACTATGAATGGCTGGCGGCCTCACACGGGCCAGCGGCTGAGACTTGGCACACGTTTGTGCGCACCGCCTTGGTCGGCCCTTGGCTCGATTCCTACGCCCAGCGCACTCCGTGGGAGATCGCGGTCATGGAGATCGAGCTGGGCGCGCTTACTTATCTGTTTGATACGGCACCTACGACCGTCGGCTGTGGCGATGACCGGGTCGTCGCTGTCTGGGGCCGTTCTCGACCCGCCGATACCCCACGGGACGCTAGCCGTCTCAAGGGGTTCCTTCTCGACCCGGCGATTTGGTCGCAAGCCGGTCGTGGCCTGGGTCATTTCGTGGGTCATGCTGCAGGCGGCAACATGGACATGAACCTCTTTCCGCAGGCCATCGGCCTGAACCGCGGCACCTCAAAGCGGGGAAGGGTTTGGAGGTCGATGGAGCGCTACGTCGCGCGGCATCCCGGCACCCCGCTGTTCGTGCGGCCGACGTACGGCGATCAGACGTGGATCCCGGTCATGATCGACTACGGCCTGCTGGTCGATGGCACCCTGTGGTCCGATCGGTTCGAAAACCACGACTGGTCGGAGTCCACGGGCATCCCATACGACTGCTGATTTGGACGACAGAGAGCGGCGAAGGGCGCCGGCCGCGGCGCTGCTCCTTTGCGCGAGGAACGGGAGCGGCGCCGGGACGTCGGCCGGGTAAGACCGGCGCGCGAGGACACGACTGCTGCTTCACCTGAGGCGGGCGCCCGTCGCTCCGTTGCTTTCTCGCTATTTCCGAATCCGAAAGCTAGCCCGCGACAAGCCGTGCTCATGTAATCACGCGCAGCGGTTCTGCCCTTAGGGCAACCGAGGAGCGAACTGGAGCGGATCTGCCGCACCCTGAGCAGCCAAGGAGCCCGGAGTCCACCGAAACACGCAATTAGTCATCGCTCGTGCCCTTTGGGGGCGGCGTTGCGTCCATCATCTCACCGATCTTCACCGTCAATCGCGTCTGGAGGTCCTCTGCGTCGTACGGGTCATAGCCGATGAGTGGATAGGACCGGAAATCGAAGGGAATGTCCTTGTCTTGAAAATGCCGCTTGTGGCACAACAACAGTATTGGCTTCGAAATTCCTACCGCCAGTCCGATCTCATAGATAACGTTTGTATTCCAGCCTGTCACGTCCGCGATTACAAACCGAGAGCGCGCGATGCCCTCCATGATGCGATCCATGATGTGTTCGAACTCCGCTCGGGCCGGCATCTCGTCCGCCCTGATGGGAGTGAGGCCAGCTTCAATGATCGGCCCACAGATGTTGGCCCTATAAAACTTGGCGTAAACGTCGTCGAAGGGGACCGCCATGAACACGTTCGTGATATTCAGGCTCCAGGAGTCGCCGCGTCGCATGAAATAGGGTTCCCGTGAGAGGCGGCACCGCGATGCGCCAAGCGCGGACTATCGCTTCCAATGCGCGGCACGCTGCCGCCAGCGAGGCCCGCCGCTGTTGCTTCGCGCGAGAAGCAGCAGCTGGCGCGGAGGTTCGAACACCCGCGAACGACCTTCCGGATGGGCCGGGCTGGATTCGAACCAGCGACCTACGGATTATGAGTCCGCTGCTCTAACCGCTGAGCTACCGGCCCCCGCGTGGCGAAGCTAGCACCGCGTACGCGACCGGGCACCGCCGGGTCCACCGGGCACCGCCCCCCCTCAGCGCCCGCTGGTCGCCTCCCGCAGCGCCTCCTCGGCCTCCTCCGCGCTGAACGCACCCTCGATCCGCGCCGCCACGCGCCCCTGTGCGTCGATCGCGAAGAGCCACGGCTCCGACGGCAGCCCGAAGGCGCGCACCTGCGGGCGCTCGCCGCCGTCGCGGCTGTTGCCGTTCCAGACCTCCATGTGGATGTAGGCCGCGTCGTCGGGGTGGTCGGCCTTCACCTGCTCGAGCACGTCCACCACCGGACCGCAGATGCGGCTGCGACACAGCCGCGGCGTTGCGAACAGCAGCATCACCGGCCGGTGGCCGAGCACGTCGGCCAGGTCGTCCTCGTGCATCGTGCTCGGCGGCTCGCGGGTGTCGATCTCGGAGAGGTCCCTCACCTCGTCGCGGGTGGGAGTGTTAACGCGCGGCGCCGCGTCCCCGACGGCCGGCGGCGCGGTCGGGCGCTCGACCCGCACGCGCACCGGCGTCCCACCGACCACGCGCTGGTCGAGCTGAGTCACCCCAAGCACCTCGTAATTGCCCTCGCGCTTGAACGGGATGTCGGCCACGTAGATCGAGTGTGCGGCGTCGTGGTCGTGCTTGACGCTGTCGCTGCGATGCGGTTCCTCCACCTCCAGCGACCGGTACCGCGCCGGGTACGGCCCCTCGACCACGGCCCCGCCCTCGGGAGCCACGTAGACAGCAGCGGGCGTGTCGGCGATCTGGCGCCGGGTGCGGTCGAACAGCGCGAACGCGAAGCGGTTGCGCCCCGGCTGGAGCACGGAGACCGACTTCGCCATGAGCGGCCCGGGCCCGAGACCGGCGCGCAGCTCGTCGAGCGTCCGCGAGCTGGGGTCCGGAAACGGCTGCGCCCTCCCGACCGGCTGGTCGGAACCCGACGGGGACCCGCCGTCGTCGCCACCGCCTCCGCACGCGCCGAGCGCCAACGCCGCAACCGCGCACGCGGCAGCGCACCCGCGAAGAGCCCCTGCACGCACCATGCCTCAGAGCGTACGGAAAGCGGGCAGGCGCCACGGCACACCTGCGCACACAGCGTGTCGGGTAGAAACCCGCCCTCACGAACGAAGACGGAGGACGACCGACGATGAAAGGCCGTGCAGCTCTCATAACCGGAGGCTCGAGCGGGATCGGGCTGGCAATAGCCCGCGCGCTGGGGCAGGACGGGTACTCGCTGACGGTCTCGGCGCGGCGTCCCGAGAAGCTCGAGGAGGCGGTGGAGGGCCTCCGCGGCGAGGGGCTCGAAGTCGAATGCGTGCCCGCGAACATGGCCAACGAGGACGAGATCAAGGGCCTCATCGCCCGCCACCGCAAGCGCTTCGGCCGCATGGACGTGCTGATCAACAACGCCGGCGTGGGCATCGGCGGCCCGATCGCCGAGCAGCAGACCAAGCACCTCGACATGCAGATCAACGTGAACCTGCGCGGCGTCTACCTGACCCTGCGCGAGTCGATCCCGCTCCTGAAGGAGGCCGGTGCCGAGCACAAGAAGGCGCTCGTGGTGAACACCGCGTCGATCGCCGGCAAGTTCGGGCAGGCCTGGCTGGGGACCTACTCGGCCACCAAGCACGCGGTCGTCGGCCTGTCGCAGGCCGCGCACGGCGAGCTGGCCGAGTCAGGCATCCAGGTGACCGCGTTCTGCCCCGGCTTCGTGGACACGCCGATGACCGGCTGGGTCGAGGGCGTCCCGCCCGAGGCGATGATCCAGCCGGCCGACCTCGGTGAGGCGGTGCGCTTCCTGCTGCGCACCTCGCCCGCGTGCATCGTGCCGGAGATCCAGTTCATCCGGCCCGGCGAGACGCAGGTGAAGACCTAGCTAGACGAGCTCGCGCTCAGGGCGCTCGTCGCGCTCGGCGGCCTCGGCCGCCTGGCGCTCGGCCGCGGCGACCGCGGCCTCGTACTCGTCGAGGCGGCGGAACACCCGCAGCCAGGACCAGCCCGGGCGGCGGCGCAGCTCGTCGCTGCGATCGCGCTCGCCGGTGTCGGTGCGCTCGCGCTCGGCGCTCTCGCCGGCGAGCTTGCGGTGCTCTTCGGCCGCCTCGGCGAGGTCGGCGGCGTTGTCCTCGTAGTAGAGGCTCGCCTCGAGCATGGCGCGCAGCGTGCGCAGCTCCCGTTCGCTGGCCTCGCGCATGGTGGTCGCGTGCGTGTAGGCGTCCCAGGCGTGGGCGAAGCTGGCGAGGTTCGTGCGCCCGCCGTTGCGGTGCGCCGCGAGCATCGGGCAGATGCCGCCGTCGCCGTCCGTGTAGGCGCCGACGATGATCCGCTCGTCGTCGAGCGACTCGAGCATCGCGACCCGCGTTCCGCGCGGAAGGCAGTCGACTGCCCGGCGCAGATCCTCTGCATGCATGCGATGTCGGCGTCGTCTCATCAGGTGAGTCGTCCGCGGTCGCTTAGGATGCGCCCCCGGCCCGCACGGGGAATGTACCCGTCTCCCGTCCGGATATTCAAGCGGATTCCTTCCGACTGAGAGGAAGTATGCAGATGCGACTTGGGTTGCAGCTCGGCTACTGGGGCCTGGGCATCAGTGAGCAGGACCAGCTCAAGATGGTCAGGGAGGCCGAGGCGGCCGGCTACGAATCCGCCTGGGGAGCCGAGGCGTACGGGTCCGATACCGCCACGGTGCTGGCCTGGCTCGCCGGCCAGACCGAGAAGATCAAGCTCGGCGCGGGCATCTTCCAGATGCCGGCCCGCTCGCCCGCGATGACGGCGATGACCGCGGCCACGCTCGACAACCTCTCGAACGGACGGATGCTGCTCGGGATCGGCTCGTCCGGGCCGGTGGTCGCCGAGGGCTGGCACGGCCAGCCGTTCGCCAAGCAGATCCAGCGCACTCGCGAGTACGTCGAGATCGTGCGCAAGGCGCTCACGCGCGAGCGGCTCGAGTACGACGGCGAGACCTACAAGCTCCCGCTCCCGGGCGCCCAGGGCAAGCCGCTCAAGCTGATGATCGCGCCGATCCAGGAGAGGATCCCGATCTATCTGGCCGCGATCGGGCCGAACAACACGAAGCTGGCCGGGGAGATCGCCGACGGCTGGCTGCCGTTCCTGTTCTCACCCGAGCACGTGGACGACGGGCGCCGGCTGCTCCAGGAGGGCGCCGACCGCGTCGGGCGCACCATCGACGACTCGTTCGACATCGCGCCGAACGTGAACCTCTGCATCGACGACGACATCGAGAAGGCGCGCGACATGCTCCGGCCGATCCTTGCGCTGTATATCGGCGGGATGGGATCGCGCGAGCGAAACTTCTACAACCAGGCGGTGCAGCGCTACGGGTTCGAGGAGGCCGCCGCCAAGGTGCAGGACCTCTACCTCGACCAGAAGCGCGAGGAGGCGATGGCCGCGCTGCCGGCGGAGCTGATCGACACGGTCGCTCTGGTGGGACCGAAGGACAGGGTGCGCGACCGGCTGGCCGCCTACCGGGACGCCGGCGTCGGGACGATGGTCATCACCCCGCTCACCGAGCCCGAGAACCGCGCGCGCATGCTGACGGACCTGGCCGAGCTGGTCTGAGCACCGCCCGCCGCATCGCTCTCGCCGCGTTCGGCGACCCCGGTCACGTGTTCCCCGTGATCGCGCTCGGCTCCGAGCTCGTTCGGCGCGGGCACGAGGTCCAGGTCGAGACGTGGTCGAAGTGGCGCACGGACGTCGAGGCCGAGGGAATGCGCTTTGCCGCCTCGCCGGAGTACGAGGTCTTCCCGCCCGACGGCCGGATGCTCAAGCCGTACCAGGCCGCGGTGCGCGCGGCGAAGGAGACCGTGCCGGTGCTCCGCGCGTTCGACCCCGACGTGGTCGTCGTGGACATCCTGACCGCCGCCTCCTCGCTCGCCGCCGAGATGGACGGCCGACCGTGGGCGACGCTCGTCCCCCACGTCCTCCCCACTCCCGGGCCCGGCTTCCCCCCGTACTCGATCGGCGCGCGGCTGCCGCGCACGGCCGCCGGCCGGGCGCTCTGGCGCTCGCTCGACCCGTTCGTGCAGTCCGGCCTGCGACAGGGCCGCGAGCAGCTCAACGGCGCGCGCGAGCGAGTCGGGCTGGCGCCACTGAACCACCTGCACAACGGGATCTCGCGGCGGCTGGCGATCGTGGCCACGTTCCCGCACCTCGAGTACCCGCGCCCGCGGGCGGAGCCGTGGGTGGAGACGACCGGGCCGCTCCTCTGGGAGCAGCCGTTCGGCGACGTGGAGCTGCCGCCGGGCGACGCTCCGCTCGTCCTGATCGCGCCCAGCACCTCGCAGGATCCCGAGCAGCGGATGCTGGCCGCGTCGCTGGCGGGGCTGGCCGACGCGCCCGTGCGCGTGCTCGCCACCTACAACCGGCGGCCGCCTCCCGAGCCGCTCGACGTGCCCGCGAACGCGCGGCTCGTCGAATGGGTCTCGTACGCGCGCACGATGCCGCTCTGCTCGGCGGTGGTGTGCCACGCGGGGCACGGGACGGTGGTGCGCGCGCTGTCGTGCGGCGTGCCGGTGGTGGCGTGCCCGGCCGCGGGCGACATGGCGGAGAACGCCGCGCGGGTGAGCTGGGCGGGCGTGGGCGTGTCGCTGCCGCGGCGGCTGATCACGCCGCGCGGGGTGCGGCTGGCCGTGGAGCGCGCGATCGGTGAGGAGCGCATCGCCGCCCGCGCGCGCGAGCTGGCGGCGTGGTCGCGCGAGCACGACGGGCGGGTGCGCGCGGCACGGGCGGTCGAGGCCTTCGCCGCACGCGAGGCGATCGGCCGGGCGTAGCCTTACCGGTGCGTTGACCGACGATCCGGACACGCGCGACCGCCGCGACGACGAGCGCCGCAACGACGAGGAGAACGAGCGCCTCGACCGCGAGCTGATGGAACTCGTCAACGAGCTGCGCGTGGCGCTCACGGGCGTGCAGATCCTCTTCGCCTTCCTGCTCACGGTCCCGTTCACGCAGCGCTTCGCGACGGTCACCGAGTTCCAGCGCCACCTCTTCTTCGTCACGCTGCTGGCCGCGGCGCTCGCGGTGGTGCTGCTGATCGCGCCGACCGCGCGCCATCGCCTGCTGTTCCGCCAGCACGACAAGGAGCGAATCGTCTCCAGCTCGAACCGCTTCGCGATAGCCGGCCTCGCGGCGCTCGCAGCGGCGATGACCGGAGCGGTGATGCTGATCACCGACCTGCTCTTCAAGGAGACGATGGTCTCCTGGGTGACCGCGATACTGGCCGCGCTGTTCCTGGTGATGTGGTTCGTGATGCCGGCGCTGCGGCGCGTGGCGCAGGGCCGCGGCAGCTAGCGGGCCCAAGCCACGGAAACAACTGCCTCGCGGCGGCGTTCTCGAAGATTGGAACGTTCGGTATCTATGGGCTGCAGGGGTCGGCACCTCGATCTAGATCTGCGGTTGGAGGTCCGCCATTCCGCCATGAGCTGTCCTGTCGCCAGCGATGTGTCTCTCAGGCCGCTTCTTCGAGCGGATCGCTGCGGAGCATGTAGGCGCATCGGTCGAAGACCACGTCTACCGCGTGGGTCTGCCAGCGTTCCACGTCGCGCAGTTCGCGACGGCAGTGCTCTGGGTTGTCGCAGTGATTGCGTCGCGCATGGCGGCTGACGACAGCGCCGGTTCCCGGTTGAGTGCGCTCTGGGAGACCGGCGCCGCAGGCGATGCACTTTCCGGCGCCCCGCCAGGCAATGGCCTGTGACCCGGCGGCTATGAGGTCCCGGTACTGCGCGGTCGGACGACGCCATTGGTCGTCTTCCGAAAGGGGACTCTCGGGGAAGTACGCGTCGCTGCCGAGTTGCAGAAGGCGTATCTCGGCGAGCGTTGAACTCGCGCCTTCGTCGAGCGACCGTGCTCCTTCACGGAGGTATAGCGCGATGATGCGACGGCGGGTGGGGCCGTTGCCGTAATACCCGGCGATGTGCAGCGCAAGGTCGGACGTGTCGGGTTCTTCGCGTTGCCAGCGCCCAGAGCATCGGCTGTATAGGTCCGCGAAGCGGCGGTAGGCCGGATCAAGCTGGACGTGGCGCGCGTGGTCCCAGAAGCCGGGCTCGGTGCCGAGGGCATCGCCCAGAGCTGCTGGGACCATCATGCGCTTAAGCATCGCCAGGTCTTTGCGGTTGAGATCTCGCAAGGTTCCTCCAGGGGTCGATGACGCCGAAGAGCATGCGCTCGGTCGCCTGAGGAAAAATCCAACCTTGTTCTCAGCGCGCCGAGCGCTGGTCAGCAGTCTGAGCAAGAGGTCGGCCAGCAAGACCACCTTTCAGGCAAGCGTTGGGTCGCTTGTATGCGGCCTGGGCGGTGACTGGGTTCTCGCCCACACCGATGGCGTCGCCGTACACGGCCATCAACGCCTCAGTTCGCGGCAACCGTTCAACGCCGGCCGGGCTGCCTAGCCGCCCTCAGTGGGTCAGCTCGCTTCAATCAACTCATGCCTGCCGGCAACTCCAAGGCCGACAACGCGTTCAACCGGGCGGAGCAGTGGCTTTCGCAACGGGCCGACGAGCACCTGCCGACCCTCGACCTGGCCGACCGCAGCTCCGATGCGCTCGGGCGCGTTCTCCAAGCATTCAATCTGCCGAAGCGCACCCCTGAGCAGCGGGACGACGAGTGGCGTCAAACGCTCGCTGTGATCAACCTGGGGATCAATGCCGCTAGAAGCCTCCGCTCGATGATGGTCCTACTGCGACACGGCTACGAGCCGGAGGCCATCGCGCTTCAGCGTCGACTCATCGAAGCGCAAGCACGAATCCTCCGTGTCATCGACCCCGTCAGCGGGCCAGACCACGCGCGGCAATTCCTCAAGGGCGAGGACGGCACCGCCGGCAAGGCGGTCAGCGCGCTTCCGAAAGACTTGTGGAAAGGGCTCAATAACGCGGCCCACGCCGACTACCGCGCCATCGAGCAGCACCTGCTGTCAACCGATGAGGAGGGCAGCACGAGGTTCTATCTGGTGCCGCGGCGGCGCGAGACCGCGTCGAACATGCTCCTCGTCCTCGGCGCCGGGCATGTGTTGTCGGCGGCGGCCGAGATCGGCAAATTCAAGGCGATCGCACTCGATCCTCTCATGGATGTTCTTCCGGACTTCTACTCGGCGACTGAACGCTGGCTGACCCCGCCTGAGACGGACACCTGACGCGAAGGCCGCGTCCGTGCGCGGAGCGACCCTCGCGGTGCTGAGGAAGGGCGGGCAAGCCGCCGGCACGTAAGACGCGACTCCGAAAACAAGTTCGCCGGCCCCGAAGGACCGGCGAACGAACGTTCCGGAACCTTGCGGAAGGTGCCGAACGCTTGAAAGCTGCGGGGGTGGGACTCGAACCCACAACCATCGCCTTAACAGGGCGCCGCTCTGCCGATTGAGCTACCCCGCAACGAGGGCCGACAGGTTAGCGGCTCCCCCCTCGATCTCGGCGTGGCAGTTCGCGCACACGAGCACGCACTTTCGAGCCTCCTCGCGCGCCCGCTCGAGCGACCGGGTGTGGCCACGACGGGCGATCGCGAACGACTTCTCGGACGGGTCCACGTGGTGGAAGTGCAGCGCGGCGACGCAGCGGTCGTACCCACATAGGACGCAGCGTCCACCCGCCTCCTGCACAAGCAGCTCCTTGATCTGGCGGCGCCGCCGCGCGACGCGCTCCATCCGGCAGCGCGTGCACCTGTAGTAGCCCCGGCCCTCGAGGACGAAGTCGACCTCACCGTGAGTGCGACACTCGCGCTTTACACGGCGAAGCGACCGTTCCATGACCGGAAGGTACGGTCTGGATCGGACGGAAGAGACGAACGTACGTTCGTCCCTGGAACCCCTACTGCTCGATGTCTTCCTTGAGCTTCTCGGCCTCGCGCGAGTTCTTCAGCTTCGAGAGCGTCTTCGACTCGATCTGGCGCACGCGCTCGCGCGTCACGCCGACCTCGGTGCCGATCGCCTCGAGCGTCATCGGCTCGTCCGACGCCAGGCCGTAGCGCAGCTCGAGCACGCGGCGCTCGCGCCACTGGAGCGACTTCAGCGCGGCCTCGAGGTCGCGCTGGCGCATTCCCTCGGACACGACCTCCAGGGGCGCCTCGGCCTCGTCGCCCTCGATGAAGTCCGCCAGCCGCGACTCGCCCTCGGCGGGTCCGACCGGTGTCTCGAGCGACACCGGCTCGCGACCGAGCTCGAGAATCTCCTCGACCTGCGTGGGCGTCATCTCCACCTCGGGAGCGATCTCCTCGGGGGTCGGCTCGCGGCCGAGCTTCTGGTTCAGCGCGCGGCGCGCGCGACCCACGCGGTTCATCCGCTCGACCATGTGGACCGGGATCCGGATCGTGCGCGACTGGTCTGCGAGCGCGCGGGTGATGCCCTGGCGGATCCACCACGTCGCGTACGTCGAGAACTTGAAGCCTCGCCGCCAGTCGAACTTCTCGACCGCGCGGATCAGCCCCAGGTTGCCCTCCTGGATCAGGTCGAGCAGCGTCAGGCCGCGCCCGGTGTAGCGCTTGGCGATCGACACGACGAGGCGCAGGTTCGCCTCGATCAGCTGGTTCTTGGCCTCCATGTCGTTGGCCTCGACGCGCTTGGCCAGGCGGACCTCGTCCTCCTTGGTCAGCAGGCGCACCTTGCCGATCGACTTCAGGTAGTTGCGGACCGCGTCGTCGGCGCCGCCCTCAGGCTGTGCGGCAGGGACGCCGGCCGTAACGACCCCGCCCTCGTCGAACAGGTCCGGCACCTTGGCCGTCCGCGGCTCCCGCTCGGGCGCCTCCGGGTCGTCCAGCCGTGCCGAGTTCAGGTCGTTCATACCGCCTGTCCCATCAGCTCGTTGATCTGGTCCTTGATTCGCATCTGCTCCGGGCCGAGTTCACGCAATCGTCCCAGATCGCCGTCGCGCTGTGCGCGGCGGATCTGGCGCTGCACGCGATCGAGCGCGAGCTGCTCGAAAGCCAGCGCGAGCGAGCGCGGGTCCCCGTCCTGCTCGCGCATCGCCACGTCGGTGATGAGCGCGGTGAGCGGCGGGTCGTCGATCGGGAGATCGGCGAGGGGGTCGTCAGCGTGCTTGACGAGGTGCGCGCGGCCACGGCGCAGCACGTCCGAGGAGAAGTAGTCGGCGTCGACTCGCTCGAGGTACTCGCGCCCGAGCTCCCCGGCGGCGACGCACATGGCGAGGAAGCTGCGCTCGCGACGCTCGAAGGCGTCGGTGGGCAGCGGAGCGGCGGCCGGCTCGGCCTCGCGCGCGACGGGGCGCGGGCGCTGCGGAGCGGCGACCTGGGAGGTGACGTAATCGGAGGGCACATCCAACCTGTCGGCAAGAAAGCCCACGAGGTCATCCCTTGTTGCGGAATTTGCGGGCAGCGCCGCGACGAGTGGGCGCACCTGCTCGAGCGCGCGGTCGCGCCCGCGGGGCGATCCGAGGTCGGCCTGCGCCACCACCCGGCGCGCCTCAAAGTCGGGAACGAGGCGCGCTGAGTCGATCCGGCGCGCGAACTCGCCGGAGCCCTCGCCCGCGATCAGGTCGGCCGGATCGGCGCCCTCGGGCATGTCGACGACGCGCAGCTCGAGGTCGAGGTCGCGCGCGCCACGCGCACCGCGGCGCATGGCGTCCTGGCCGGCGCGGTCGGCGTCGAGCGCCAGGTAGACCGTTCCGTCCTTACCGACGCGCTGCGCCAGTGTCGTCAGCTGCTGCTGCGTCAGGGCAGTTCCCATGATCGCCACGCTTTCGGTTATCCCCGCCTGGTGCAGCGCAAGCACATCCGTGTACCCCTCAACGGCAACAATCCTTCCCCTCTTGGCCGCCGTGGACGCTGCGCGGTCGATGCCGAACAGCTGGCGGCCCTTATGGTAGAGCTCGTTTTCGGACGTGTTGAGATATTTCGGCCGCTGATCCTCTCTCAATGAGCGCGCGCCGAATCCCAGCACCCGGCCGCGGTAGTCCGCCAGCGGGAACATGATGCGCCCGCGGAAGCGGTCGTAGACCCCGCCGCGCGTGCCCCGCTGCGCCAGTCCGGCGGCCGCCAGCTCCTCCTGACTGAAGCCGTCCCGCTGTGCAGCGGTCAAAAGCTTGTCCCATGCGCTCGGGGAATAGCCGATCCGGAACTCGCGCAGGATCGCCTCGCCGAACCCGCGTCCTGCTAGGTAGTCGCGCGCGGTGCGCGCCTCGTCGGTCTCCCAAAGATGGCGCACGTAGAACGCCGTCGCGCGCTCCACGAGCGACTGGAGCCGCTCGAGCCGCTTGCGGCGCTCCTCGGCCTGCGGGTCCTCCTGCTCGCGCTTGAGCTCTACCCGGTAGCGGTCGGCCAGGTACTCGACCGACTCCTTGAAGTCGAGCGCCTCGGTGGACTCGACGAACCGGATCGCGTCCCCGCCCTCGCCGCAGCCGAAGCAGTGGTAGAGCTTGTGCTCGGCGTCCACCGTGAACGACGGGGTGCGCTCGTCGTGGAACGGGCAGAGCCCGCTCCACTTGCTCCCGACCCGCTTCAGGTCGGTGCGCGCCCCCACCAGCTCGACCATGTCCACGGCTTCCTTGACGCGTTCGATCGAGTCCTTGGTGTAGAGCGCCATGGGTCCTGGAGGCTAGTCGCCGAGGGCTGCTTCGAGGGCCTTGGTCACCTCTCCGAGCGAGACCTCGTCCGCCTCCAGCTTCCGGAACGTTGCGGCCGAGCCCGCCCGGAGGATCACGAGCGTGGGCGTGCCCTCCACCCCGGCCCGCTCGCCCTCGGCCTTCGCGGCGTCGATCTGCTGCGTCGGCTCCATCCCGCTGCGCGCAGCAAGGGCCTTCGGCACATCGAGCCCGGCAGCCCGGCCGATCCGGCCCAGGTACTCGTCGTCCACCCAGCCGTCGTTCTCGGCGCCCTGGTTGCGATAGATCAGGTCCACCACCTGGAAGAGCCGCCCCTGCATCCCCGCGGCCGCCGCGAAGCGCATCGCCTCGGTGGAGTCGGGCCCGATGAAGTCGAGGCCGCGGAAGTTGATCCTGACCTTCCCCGGCCGCACGTAGCGCCTGACCACCTCCGGCATCACCTCGCGGCTGTACTCGCCGCAGAAGGGACACTGGAGGTCGGCGAACTCCGCGAGCGTTACCTTCGCGCCCGAGTCGCCGAGCAGTGGGCCCCGCTGCGGTATCCCGCGGTAGAGAGCCTGCACCTCGGCCACGCCCTCGGGCGGCCCGGTCGTGGTCCCCGTGCCCCCGCCCGTCCGGCTCACCCCGATCCCGATCCCGATCAGGATCGCCACGAGCAGCGCGCTCGCCCCGAACAGCCACAGCCTGCGACGGCGGCGCTCGGCGAGTGCGGCCGCGTCCGTCACGAATTCTCTGCGGACGCTCCCTCGGCAGCCGCCGCCTGCTCGCGCTTGCGCCGCCGGCGGTCGGTGAACAGCACGACGGCGATGAACGACAGGAACGGGCCGAGGTAGATCAGCAAGTCGATGACCCAGTGTCCGCCGGCGCCATGAGCGAGATAGACCATTGTTTTCACAATACGCGCGCGGTCGCCCTCGGGATCCCTAGAACCCCTGCGGCACCGACAGATCGCTGAACACGCGCACCGCGAAGCGGTCGGTCATCCCCGCGAGGTAGTCCACGACGCGCTCCGCCTCGCTCGCACCCGCGACCAGCGCCGGCGGCGGGTTCTCGGCGTAGTGCGCGAACAGCGTGCGCAGCATCCGCTCGATCCGCGGGTGCTCGCTGCGGGCGGTCGCCCCGAGGTAGACGCGGTCGAACATGAACGCGCGCAGGCGGTCCATCGCCGCGCCGACCTCCGGACCCTGGACGATCGCCCCGGCGTCCGCCGAGCGCTCCACGAGGTCGCGCACCAGCGTGTCGATCCGCCGCGACCCGGTCTCGCCGAGGACCTCGATCTCCTCGACCGGCAGCTCCTCGCGCACGATCACCCCGGCGCGGATCGCGTCGTCGATGTCGTGGTTGATGTAGGCGATGCGGTCCACCAGCCGCACTATCTGGCCTTCCAGCGTGGCCGGCTTCTCGGGGCCCGTGTGGCGCAGGATCCCGTCGCGTACCTGCTCGGTGAGGTTGAGCCCGGCGCCGTCGCGCTCGATCCGCTCGACCACGCGCAGCGAGTGGTGGTTGTGGCGGAAGCCGAACCCGTAGCGCTCGCGCAGGCATGCGTCGACCACGCTCTCCCCCACGTGCCCGAACGGCGGGTGGCCGAGGTCGTGCCCGAGCGCGATCGCCTCGGTCAGGTCCTCGTTCAGCGCGAGCGCGCGCGCGACCGTGCGCGCGATGCCGGTGGCCTCGAGCGTGTGGGTGAGGCGCGTGCGGTAGTGGTCGCCCTCGGGCGAGATGAACACCTGCGTCTTGTGCTTGAGCCGACGGAACGCCTTGGAGTGCACGATGCGGTCGCGATCGCGCTGGAACGGCGTGCGCATCGGCGAGTCCTCCTCCGCCACCGCGCGGCGCGCCGGGTACGAGCGCTCGGCCCGCGGCGAGAGGTTGGCGTCCTCCCAGGCTCGGAGGCGATCGTGGAACTCGGGTGTGGAGACGACGGGCACGGTCCTGATTGTCTCAGGGCCGGCGGCGGCGGATCTAGCCCCCGCGCGCGATGCTCGCCTGCGCGGCCGCCACGCGGGCGATCGGCACGCGGTACGGCGAGCAGCTCACGTAGTCGAGCCCAGCCATGTGGAAGAAGTCGATCGACTCCGGGTCGCCGCCGTGCTCGCCGCAGATGCCGAGCTTCAGGTTCGGCTTTGCCTCGCGGCCCGTCCACGCCGCCAGCCGCACGAGCCAGCCGACGCCCGGCTTGTCGATCGTCTCGAACGGGCTGCGATCGACGATCCGCTCCTCGAGATAGCGCGAGAGGAAGCCGCCCTCGACGTCGTCGCGCGAAAAGCCCAGCGCGGTCTGGGTCAGGTCGTTGGTGCCGAACGAGAAGAAGTCGGCCACGTCCGCGATCCGGTCGGCCACGAAGCACGCGCGCGGTAGCTCGATCATCGTCCCCACCGTCAGGTCGAGCCCCTCCCCGCCCTCCTCGCTCACCACGCGCTCGACGAGCTTGCGCATGATCTCGAGCTCGGCCTCGTAGGCGACCAGCGGGATCATCAGCTCGAGCCGCGGCGCGTCCCCGCTGCGCTCGCGCACGGCCTTCGCGGCGCGGACGATCGCGTGCACCTGCATCGCGTAGATCTCCGGGTGCACGATCCCGAGCCGGCAGCCGCGCGTGCCAAGCATCGGGTTGGTCTCGTGCAGCACGTGCACGCGGTCGAGCGTGCGCTCGAGCTCCTCGAGGTCGGGCGTCTGCTCGATCCGTGCGCGCTCGACCTGGTGGCTCAGCTCCTCGACGTCCGGGAGGAACTCGTGGAGCGGCGGGTCGAGCAGGCGGATCGTGACCGGCAGGCCGGCCATCACCTCGAAGATCCCCTCGAAGTCGCGCTGCTGGAGCGGCAGCAGGTCGGCGAGCCAGCGGTCGCGCTCCTCGTCCTCGGCGGCCATGATCATCGCGCGCATCTTCGGCTGGCGGTCGGCGGCCATGAACATGTGCTCGGTCCGGCAGAGGCCGATGCCCTCGGCGCCGAACTCGCGCGCCCGGCGCGCGTCCTCCGGCGTGTCAGCGTTCGTGCGCACGCCGAGGCGGCGGACCTCGTCCGACCACTCGAGCACGCGCTCGAAGTTGGCGTCGACCTCGGGCTCGACCAGCGGCACGTCGTCCACAGTGATCACCCCGTCGGTGCCGTCGATCGCAATCAGGTCGCCCTCGTGCAGGACCGTCCCGTTCACGCGCGCCTCGCCGCTGGCCAGGTCGATCTCGAGCTTGGACACGCCGGCCACGCACGGCCGCCCCATCCCGCGCGCGACGAGCGCCGCGTGGCTCGCCTTGCCGCCCTCGGAGGTCACGATCCCGCGCGCGGCCCAGAAGCCGGCCACGTCGTCGGCCTCGGTGAACGGCCGCATCAGCACCACCGCGCGGCCGGACTCCGCGGCCTCGACCGCGCGCTCGGCGCTGAACACGATCTCGCCCTTGGCGGCGCCCGGCGACGCGTTGACCCCGCGCGCCAGCACCGTGTAGTCGGCGTCGCGGCCGAAGGTCGGGTGCAGGAGCGCGTCGAGCGAGTTGGCGTCGATGGTCGCGAGGGCCTCCTCGCGGGTGAGGAGGCTTTCGCCCACCGCGTCGACGGCGAACCGCACGGCCGCCTGCGCCGGGCGCTTGGCGTTGCGCGTCTGGAGCATGTAGAGGCGGCCCTCCTCCACCGTGAACTCGGTGTCCTGCATGTCCTTGTAGTGGCCCTCGAGCGTGCGCAGGATGTCCATTAGCTCGGCGTGCGCGGCGGGCATCGCGTCGCGCATCTCGGACAGGTCGCGCGGCGTGCGCACGCCTGACACCACGTCCTCGCCCTGGGCGTTCACGAGGAAGTCGCCGGACGGCTCCGGCGCACCGGTGATCTCGTCGCGCGAGAACCCGACGCCCGAGCACGACGTGTCGCCCTTGTTGCCGAACACCATCTGCTGCACGTTCACCGCGGTGCCCCAGTCGTCGGGGATCCGGTTGATCCGCCGGTACTCCACCGCGCGCGCCCCGGTCCAGGACTCGAACACCGCGCGGATCGCGTGGCGCAGCTGCTCGCGCGGGTCCTGCGGGAACTCCTCGCCGGTCTGCGCGCGGTAGAGCTCCTTGAAGCTGTCGGTCAGCGCACGCAGGTCGTCGACGGACAGCTCGGTGTCGAGCTTCACGCCGGCGCTGCGCTTGCGCTCGGCGATCGCCTCCTCGATCAACTCGCCCGGCACGCCGCGGCACACGTTCCCGAACATCTGCGCGAAGCGGCGGTAGGAGTCCCAGGCGAAGCGCTCGTTGCCGGTCGCCGCGGCGAGGCCCTCCACCGAGCTGTTGGTGAGGCCCAGGTTGAGGACCGTGTCCATCATCCCGGGCATCGACTCGCGCGCGCCCGAGCGAACCGACACGAGCAGCGGGTCGGCCGGGTCGCCGAGCCGCTTGCCGGCTCGCTCCTCGAGCCGCTCCAGCGCGCAAGACACCTGCTCCTCGAGGTCCGCCGGCTCCACCTTGCCGGCGCTCAGGTAGGCCACGCACGCCTCGGTGGTGATCGTGAAGCCGGCGGGAACGCGGTCGGGACCGAGCACGCGCGTCATCTCCGCGACGTTCGCCCCCTTGCCTCCGAGCAGGTCGCGCATCTCGCGCGAGCCCTCGTGGAAGTCGTAGACCAGCTTGCTCGGGGCCCCCACGCGGGGCGAGTCTACGCCGCCACCCGCCGCAGCCGCACGTGCGCGTGGTACTCCATCGTCTCCGCTATCGCCCGGTCCGCCTGGCGCAGGGACGCCTCGGAGCCGGTCGGGTAGTCGGCCAGCGGGCGGCCCAGCGCCTCGGCGAGGAACGCGTGCGCCGCGCCGTCGAGCGGGAACGACCCGGCCTCGCATCCGGGGCAGACCACTCCCCCCGCGCTGGCCGAGAACGCGCTCAGGTGCTCGCGCTCGCCGCAGGAGGCGCAGGACGTGAGCTCGGGCGTGAAGCCCGCCGCCAGCAGCAGCTTGATCCTGAACGCCAGCGCCTGCGCGCGGTTGGCCGCCGCGGGGTCGGTGTTGAGGAGGTGGAGCTCGTGGCAGAGCAGGTTGTAGGCGGGCTGGTTAGGCTCCTGCGAGTCGAGCAGCCGCAGCACGGCGGCACACGCCTCGACGGCGCGGTCGAGCGCCGCCCGGCTCTCGCGCAGCGCCGGATAGGGGTCCACCGTCTCGGCAGACTGGACCGTGCAGAGGTCGCCCCGACCCTCGCGCAGGACCAGCTCGGAGCGCACCATCGGCTCGAGCCGGCCGCCGAAGCGCGACTTGACCCTTCTCACCCCTTTGGCGATCGCGCCTACCCGGCCGCGGTCCCGGGTATACAGATGGAGCACGCGATCCGCCTCTCCATAGCGGATCGAGCGCAACACGATCGCCTCCGTCGTGAAGGTGGGGGGCATTCCTAGACTTTCTCGCAAGTGGCGGACACGACCGAAATCATCGTTTACACCACGGAGCCGTGCGGCTTCTGCCGCCAGGCGAAGGCCCTGCTCCAGAGCCGCGGCGTCGAGTACCGCGAGATCAACCTCGCCAAGGACGCCGAGGGCCGCGCCGACCTGGTTGCCCAAACGGGGCAGATGACCTTCCCCCAGGTGGTGGTCGGCGAGCGCTCGATCGGCGGCTTCCGCGAGCTGCTGATGGCCGACCGGTCGGGTCAGTTGCAGTCGCTGCTGGCGGCCTAGTTCACAAACGGGACTATGTGTCCCGCTTTTGCACTCGGGGCCTCCGCTGGCACCCCGGGCAGACGTAGGTCCCCCGCCCCGCCGCGCGCATCTTCACGATCGTCCGGCCGCAGCGCACGCACGGCTCGCCCTCGCGCAGATGCACCAGGAAGCGGTCCTGGAAGCTGCCCTTGGCGCCGTCGGGGTTGCGGAAGTCGTCGATCGAGGCGCCCTTGGCGTCGATCCCGTCGTTCAGCACGCGCACGACCGCCTCGCGCAGCTCCTCGATCTGCGGGCGCCTCAGCGTCCCGACCGGCCGCAGCGGGTGGATCTTCGCCCGGAACAGCGCCTCGTCCGCGTAGATGTTGCCGACGCCGGCCACGCGCTCCTGGCTCAGCAGGAACGCCTTGACCGGCTGCTTGCGCCCGCGCGCCTGCGCCCGCAGCGCGTCGGCGGTGAACTCGGGGTCGAGCGGCTCCACGCCCACGCGGGTCGAGAAGTACTCGTCGCGCGCGTCGTCGCCCAGCAGGACCACGCCGGTGCCGAAGCGGCGCGGGTCGGTGAACAGCACGCGCTCGGACCCGAAGTCGAAGCGGACCCGCGTGTACGGCGCCTCCTCGGCGACGAGCAGGTTGCCGGTCATGCGCAGGTGCATGATCAGGTGGACCTCGTCGGCGAGCTCGAGGTCGAGCCACTTCCCGCGCCGCGTCAGGCGCTCGGCGCGGCGGCCGTCCACCGCGGCCGCGACCTCCTCGGGCGGGGCCGGGTCGCACCACAGCGGGTCGAGCACCTCGAGCGAGCGGAGCACGTTCCCCTCGACCACGGGCGCCAGCGCGCGGCGGATCGTCTCGACTTCCGGCAGCTCCGGCACGGAGCCGGAGACTAGGGACTACGCCGTCGCGCGCGGGTGCGCCTTGAAGTACACGTCCTTCAGGCGCTCGCTGGAGAGGTGCGTGTAGAGCTGGGTGGTCGCCACGTCGGCGTGGCCGAGCATCTCCTGCACCGAGCGCAGGTCGCAGCCGCCGGCGAGCAGGTGGGTCGCGAACGTGTGCCGAAGCGTGTGCGGGCTCATCCGGTCGGCGAGCCCAGCGGCCGCTGCGTGGCGGCGCACGATCTTGTAGAGCCCCTGGCGGGTCATGCCCTCGCCGCGGAAGTTCACGAACAGGTGCGTGACCGGCCGCCCGCGCACCAGCGCCGGGCGCCCGCGCTCCAGGTAGCGGCGCACCGCGTCGAGCGCCTTGGTCCCCACCGGCACCACGCGCTCCTTCGAGCCCTTGCCCCGCGCCCGCAGCACGCCGTCCTCGAGGTCGATGTCGCGCACCTCGATCCCGATCGCCTCGGACGCCCGCAGCCCGCAGGCGTACATCAGCTCGAGCAGCGCGCGGTCGCGCAGGGCCGCCGGCTCGGTGCCCTTCGGCTGCTCGAGCAGCTTGCCGATCTCGCCGCGCGTGAGCACCTTCGGCAGCCGCCGTCCGCGGCGCGGGCCCGCGATCGTGGCCATCGGATCGGAGTCGCGCACCCCCTCGCGGCGCAGGTGGCGGTAGAACGAGCGCAGGCAGGCGGCCTTGCGGTGGATGGTTGCGGGCGAGGACGGCGCCCGGCCGTTGCCGTCGCCCGCGGCGAGCTCGGCCAGAAAGTCCGAGACGTCGGCGCTGGAGGCGTCGTCGGCGCCGCGACCGCGCTCCTCCAGGAAGCGGCCGAACTGGAGCAGATCGGACCGGTATGCCTCGAGCGTGTTGCGCGACAGACCGCGCTCGAACTCCAGATACGCCAGGAAGTCGAGGACCAGGTGCTGGTACGGCGGGGCCTCGGCTATATGAGTGATTGTCGCCACACGACCCTGGTTCGGCCGCGCCACCGCGACCCCTCGCTGTGCAACCCGGCTGTCAGGTGGGTATGTGACTCGGAGACCAAACTTTGACGAGAGGGGCAACCTGATGGCCAGCAACGTGAGTGAGCGTGAGGCGCGAGAGGTCGCGGAGGCCGCGCGCGAGACCGAGTGGAAGCTGCCGAGCTTCGGCAAGGGCCTGTTCCTGGGCGACTTCCGGCTCGACCTGATCCATCCGCAGCCGCCGCTGGGCGACGAGGCCGTCGAGAAGGGCGAGCGCTTCCTGGCGCGCCTGTCGGCGTTCCTGGAGGAGCACGTCGACCCGCTCCAGATCGAGCGCGACGCGCGGATCCCGGACGAGGTGGTCCAGGGCCTCAAGGACCTCGGCGCCATGGGGATGAAGGTCCCCGAGCAGTACGGCGGTCTCGGCCTCTCGCAGGTCTACTACAACAAGGCCCTGGCGCTCGTGGGCAGCTCGCACTCGGCGATCTCCACGCTGCTCTCGGCGCACCAGTCGATCGGCGTCGCCGAGCCGCTCCTCCTGTTCGGCTCCGACGAGCAGAAGCAGAAGTGGCTGCCGCTGGTGGCGAAGGACCACGTCTCCGCGTTCCTGCTGACCGAGCCGGACGTGGGCTCCGACCCGGCGCGCCTCGGCACCATCGCGGAGCCGACCGAGGGCGGCTACCTCCTGAACGGCCTCAAGCTGTGGGCGACGAACGGCGCCATCGCCGACATCGTCGTGGTCATGGCGCAGGTGCCGAAGAGCGAGGGCCATCGCGGCGGCATCACCGCGTTCGTGCTCGACTACAAGAGCGACGGCGTGACCGTCGAGCATCGCAACGCGTTCATGGGCCTGCGCGGGATCGAGAACTCGGTCACGCGGCTCGAGAACGTGTTCGTCCCGGCGGAGAACGTGATCGGCCGGGAGGGCATGGGGCTCAAGATCGCCCTCAGCACCCTCAACACGGGCCGGCTCGCGCTGCCGGCGATCTGCGTCGGCGCGGGCAAGTGGGCGACCAAGGTCGCTCGCGAGTGGTCCACCCAGCGGGTGCAGTGGGGCCAGCCGGTCGGCAAGCACGACGCGGTCGCGCAGAAGATCGCGTTCATCGCGGCCAGCGCCTTCGGGCTCGAGGCCGTGGTCGACGTGTCCGGCCGCCTCGCCGACGACAAGAAGAACGACATCCGGATCGAGGCCGCCATCGCGAAGCTCTACGGCTCCGAGATGGGCTGGAAGATCGTCGACGAGCTCATGCAGGTGCGCGGCGGGCGCGGCTACGAGACCGCCGAGTCGCTGCTCGCCCGCGGCGAGAAGCCGATCCCGGTGGAGCAGGTCATGCGCGACATGCGGATCAACCGCATCTTCGAGGGCTCGACCGAGATCATGCACCTGCTGATCGCGCGCGAGGCCGTGGACAAGCACCTCGAGGTGGCCGGCGAGATCCTCGAGGGCGACGGCGGCCTGGGCGAGAAGGCGAAGGTCGCGGTCGAGGCCGCGAAGTTCTACTCGCGCTGGCTGCCACAGCTCGCGGCCGGCAAGGGCCAGAACCCGCGCGCGTTCGACGAGTTCGGATCGCTGGCGAAGCACCTGCGCTTCGTCGAGCGGGGTTCGCGCAAGCTGGCGCGGTCGACCTTCTATGCGATGACCCGCTACCAGGCGGGCCTCGAGAAGAAGCAGGCCGTGCTCGGCCGGATCGTCGACATCGGCGCGGAGCTGTTCGCCATCTCCGCCGCGGTGGTGTACGCGACGACGATCGGCGCGCAGCGCCCGGAGCGCCGCGAGGAGGCGATCGAGCTCGCGCAGCT
>DASVPL010000102.1:0-7123 GCA_036382905.1 Thermoleophilaceae bacterium
CGTGGTCCAGGAAGCGCTCGCGCAGCTCCGCGACTCCGCGCCCACGGTGCCGTTCGACCAGATGCGCAAGGTGATCGAGACCGATCTCGAGCAGCCGATCGGCGAGGCGTTCGCCGAGCTCGACCCCGAGGCCGTGGCGGCCGCCTCGATCGGCCAGGTCTACCGCGCGCGGCTGCACGACGGCCGCGACGTGGCGGTAAAGGTGCAGTACCCGGGCGCGGAGTCCGCGGTGCGCGCCGACATGCAGAACCTCGGGCTGCTGCTGCGCGCCGCCCGGTCGATCGCGCCGGGGCTCGACAGCAAGGCGGTCGCCGGCGAGATCCGCGAGCGGATCCTCGACGAGTGCGACTACGAGGCGGAGGCGATCGCCCACCGCTCGTTCGCGCGCGAGTGGCGCGGCCACCCGTTCGTGCACGTGCCCGACGTGGTCACGTCGCTCTCGCGCCGGCGCGTGATCGTGACCGAGTGGGTCGACGGCCGCTCGTTCGACGAGGTCAAGGCGCTCGGCAGCGACGAGCGCGACCGCTTCGCCGAGATCGTCTACCGCTTCTTCGTCGGCTCGCTCTACCGGCTGGGGCACTTCTCCGCGGACCCGCATCCCGGCAACTACCTGCTGATGGACGACGGCCGCGTGGCCTTCATCGACTTCGGAATGAACAAGAAGATCTCGCGCGAGCTGATCGAGCGCGAGCGCGAGTGGCTCAAGGCCGTGATGGAGCGCGACCCCGCGCGGCTGCGGACGCTGCTCGGCGAGCTCGGCTACTTCGACCCGGCGGACGAGAAGGTCACCGGCGAGTGGCTGCTCGAGCACGCGTGGGCGCTCGGCGGCTGGTGGCTCGAGGACCGCGGGGAGTTCATGGTCACGCGCGAGCTCGTGACCGAGGTGATGGTCGCGGGGGCCGACCCCCGCTCGGACTACTGGGAGCTGATGCGACACGAGACCGTGCCGCCCGACTTCGTGCTGGCGCAGCGGATGGTGGGCCTCGTGTTCGCCGTGATGGCGCAGCTCGACGCGACGGCCAACTGGCATCGCATCGCGCGCGAGTTCATCTACGGCGACCCGCCGGCCACGCCGCTGGGCGAGGCCGAGGAGTCGTTCTTCGCGAAGCGCGCGCCCGCGCGGCCGGCCGCGTGAGCCCGCGCCCGGGAGCCGGCACCGCCGCGGCCGTGGCGCTCGACGTCGAGAAGGGCACGCGCCACCTGCGCCGCAAGGACCCGGTTATGCGGGAGATCGTCAAGCAGGTGGGGGTGCTCGACCTCGAGGCGCGCCGCCGCGGGCGGCCGGCCGACGCCTACGGCGCGCTCGTGCGCTCGATCGTCGGACAGCAGCTCTCGACCAAGGCCGCCGCCACGATCTACGGGCGCATGATCGAGCTGTGGGGCGGGCGGACGCCGACACCGCAGGAGCTGCTCGACACCGACCCCGAGGCGATCCGCGCGGCCGGGATGTCGCGCCCGAAGGTCGCCTACCTGCGCGACCTCGCCGAGCACGTCGTGAGCGGGGACCTGGAGCTCGACCGCCTGCACGAGCTCACCGACGACGAGATCACCGCCGAGCTGACCGCGGTGAAGGGACTCGGCGTGTGGACGGCGCACATGTTCCTGATCTTCCACCTACAGCGTCCGGACGTGCTGCCGGTTGGCGACCTCGGGGTGCGCAACGCCGTCAGGCGCGCGTACGAGCTCGACGAGCTGCCCGACGCGCTCGAGCTGACCGAGCTGGGTGAGCCGTGGCGGCCCCACCGCTCGTTAGCCTCCCTGTACCTGTGGCGGTCGCTGGACAACGAGCCGGGCTGACCCTCGGCGGGCGCTCGCCCGCGCAGCTCTTCTGTCTGATCGGGGGTGCGCTGCTGCTCCTGCGCGGCGTGATCGGGTTCGTCGCCCTCGACACGAGCTTCGACACGCCCGGCGAGGGATGGCATCACCTGATCCACCTGGTGTCGGGCATCGGCCTGGTGGCGCTCGCCGGCCGCTCCGAGCTGGCGCGCGCGGGCGCGATCGGCTTCGGCGTCTTCTACGCGGGCATCGCGGTGATCGGGATCGTCGACGGCGAGGACGTCCTCGGGCTTATCGCGGCCGACCCCGCCGACAAGACCTTCCACGCGCTGCTCGGGGCGGCGAGCCTCGCCGCCGGGCTGATCTCGCGGCGGTGAGCGACCGCGACCGACTCCTCGAGCTGGTCGACGGCGCCACCGCCAAGCGCATGTTCGGCGGCGAGGGCATCTACGCCGAGGGCGTGATGTTCGCAATCGCGATGCACGAGCGCCTCTATCTGAAGACCGACGACGAGACCCGGCCGGACTTCGAGCAGCTCGGCTCCGCCCCGTTCACGATGAACCAGCAGCGGAAGAGCAAGACCTTCTACGAGCTACCGGACGAGGTCGCCGCGGACGACGCCGAGCTGGCGGCCTGGGCGCACCGCGCGGTGAGGGCGGCCAACGAGGCGAAGGGACGCTAGATCGCCCCGCCCTCCACGGGGCTGACCGCCTCCTCGTTATCCGCCATCTCCGTCGCGACGTCCAAGACGTGGAGCATCCGCTGGCCGAAGGCGGACGCGCTGTCCGCCGTGTTGACGACTCGCTCCCAGATCGCCTGGTTGCGCTGAACCTCCGACTGAACGTCGCGCCGCTTCGTGCTGAGGGGGACCAGCGATTCCATCAGCCGCTCGGTCCGGTCCTTCAGCTCAGGCATTGCTGAGTTGAGACGCAGCATCGTCCGCTTGATCACGTCCACCTCTCTGAGGGACCCGAGGTTCGAGAACGTCATGCTCGCCAGCGGACCGGTGCGAAGCTCTTTGTTGCGCTGCTCGAGCCGGACCAGGACGGGCTCGAGCTCTTCGGCAAATGCCCTGAGGCTCTCGACGATCCCATCCGCCACGACCTTCCCGTCCGGACCCCTCTTGTTGAGGTACTGATTGCCCACGCGACGGAAGCGCGGCAGGTGAAAGCCCGTGAGCACCGCGGCGCTCGCCGCACGATCGGTCAGGAAGTCCACGTCCTCGAGCATGCTCTCGACGCAGTCGATCACACGCGGTAGGGCCGGGGTAAGGTCGCGCAGCGCGAAATCGGCCTCGTCGCCGACGAGCCCACGTCCGCGCTCGACCCTGATGTCCGCAGGCAGGAAATCGGTGACCGGGTTTCCGAAGCGGATCTTTCCGGCCGCATGCTCGGTGGCGACATCCCGTAGCCAATCCTTGAACTCGGCCACCTTGTGGAACTGGGTGTCGTACGGCTTCAGGCGATAGCCCCGCAGATCGAACGGCACCGTCGCGACGTCCTGCGTAAGCAGGACTGTCGGGATCGCGAGCCCGTGCGCGAGACCCAGCTCGTAGAAGACGTTCGCGTTGAGCCCGGTCAGGTCGGCGACGATCAAGTCGGCCGACCCGATGCCGCAGACGATGTCCCTGAGGACGTTCTGCTGATCGAGAACGCTGTCGCCGCGCGTGACCCTGTAGCCGACCTCCGTGAGGACGGGCTTCAGGATTTTGTTGAAGAAGGGATCCAGCTGCTCATTGAACGGCATGAGCACGAAGACCTTCGGACCCTCATCGTGACCATCCACTCAAGATGAGTGTACGGCGGGCGGTGCTGGCGCTAGACCTCAGCGCCGCACGACGGCTCTTCGTCCGCGACGCGGAACGAGGACCCGCACCCGCACGCCGCTACGACGTTCGGGTTGTTCACCTGGAAGCCGGCTCCCATGAGCGACTCCGTGTAGTCGACCGTCGAGCCGTCCACGTACTGGAGGCTCTGCTCGTCGACGATGATCCGGATGCCGTCGTGCTCGAAGATCTTGTCGCCGTCTCGCTTCTCGTCGAGCGCGAGCTGGTACTGGAAGCCGGAGCAGCCGCCCCCGCGCACGGCCACGCGGAGACCCGCGTTCGCGTGCTCCTCGTCGGAGAGAAGCGTCTGGATCTTGCCTGCGGCTACGTCGGTGAGCTCGACCACGTCCTCGATTGTAGTCGCCAGGTCCAGCGCTATGCTCGAATTCGTGCCGAATGCAGAGGACCTGAAGCGGCGGATCGAGGATGCCCTGCCGGGCTCGACCGCCGCTGTCGAGGACCTCACCGGGGGCGGCGACCACTTCCGCGCCGAGATCGTGTCGGATCGGTTCGCGGGGCTCTCGCGGATCGAGCAGCACAAGCTCGTCTACAGCGTGTTCGGCGACGAGGTCGGCGGCCCGATCCACGCGCTTTCGATCAAGACATCCACGCCGGGAGGCACCGCATGACGAACGAAGAGATCCGCGACTTCATCCAGAACGCGATCGACGAGAACCAGGTGATGCTCTTCATGAAGGGCACGCCCGAGCAGCCCGCCTGCGGGTTCTCGATGCGCACGTCCGCGGCGCTCAATGCGCTCGGCGTCGAGTACTCGGCGCTCGACATCCTGCCCGACCCGCGCATCCGCCAGGAGCTCTCGGCGATCTCGAGCTGGCCCACGATCCCCCAGCTCTTCGTGGACGGCGAGCTGATCGGCGGCTGCGACATCGTCACCGAGATGTACGAGTCCGGCGAGCTCGCCGCGCGCCTCGGCGTGCCGCAGCCCGACGCCGAGCCGCAGCCGCCCGCGGCGGCGGCGCCGGCCACGGCGCCGCTCGGCATCGAGAACCGCCTGAGCTAGGGACTAGCGGCCGCCGCGCTTGCGGCGCTGCTCCTCGGCGCGCCGCAGCGCCTCGCGGCCTATGTCCTGCCCGCGCTGCGCGTACAGCCGCACGCGTTCCTTGTGGCGCTCCTTCTCGGCCGGGCTGAGCTGGTTCCAGCGGCGGTAGGCCTCGGCGGCGAGCGGCGCCACGCGGCGCGCGGTGCGCACGGCCCTGTAGATGGCGACGGGAGCGGCCATCAGACGGCCGCCGCCGGCTCGGGGCCGCGCTCGGAGCGCCACTCGATGTGCTCACAGATGCGGTGCGACTCGTGGATCACTTCGTCTCCGATGATCAGTACGGGCGCCCACGTCTGTCCGGTCAGCTCCTCGAGCTCGTCGCGGTCGCGACGCCGGACGGGCACCCTTATCTCCTCGTACGCGATACCTGCCCGGTCGAGGCGCCGCGCAACCTTGCCGCACGCGCACAGCCGGTTCGTGGGGGTCTTGCACCTGTAGAGGATCGCCATGCGACTCAGGTTAGGTGGTGAGCGGCCACATGCGGCGAGCCACGCCGGCGGCGCCCTCGAACGCGCCAAGCGCCGCGGCCGCGACCTTCAGCGGCACCGGCTGGGTGCGCGGGTTGCGTGCCAGGCGATCGCCCTCGCGGTCGCGGTACCAGCCCACCGTGGCCTCGATCGTGTCCTCGTGCGGAGTGGTCGTCCAGCCGAGCTCGCGCTTGGCCTTGCCGTTGCGGTAGCACCACCACTGGCTCGAGATCTTCACGTCGGTGAGCGTGACCCCGGTCCGCACTCCGGCCGCCTCGGCGACCTGCACGAGCCGCCGCGCCAGCGGCGCCGAGAGCTTCACCGCGGGCGCCTCGATCCCGGACAGGCGCGCGAGGTCGGCGAAGAGGCGGTCGAGCGTGTAGTTGCGATTCCCGAGGATGTAGCGCTCCCCCACCTTTCCGATCGTGTCCGCGAGCAGGTGCCCGCGCGCGACGTCGTCCACGTCCACCACGTTCAGGCCGCCCGACACGTACGCCGGCACGCGGCCGAGCATGAACCGCCGCACAGTCGCGGTCGCCCGGCCGTAGACGTCGCCGGGGCCGAACACCGAGCCCGGGTTGACCACCACCACGGGCAGCCCGCGCGCGGCCAGGCGCATCGCCTCGGCCTCGGCCTCGTGCTTCGAGTTCACGTACGGGATGCCCAGGTGCCCGGCGGTGAAGAGCTGCCGCTCGTCGGCGGTCTCGCCCCACGGCGCCGGACCGATCGCGACCACGCTCGACGTGTGCACCACCCGCCCGACGTCCGCGCGCAGCGCCTCCTCGAGCACGTTGCGCGTGCCGACGACGTTGGTGTCGAACAGCGCGTCCGCGTCCTCCGGCCGCTGCGAGACGAGCCCGGCCACGTGGAAGACGCGGTCGACTCCCTTCATGGCGCGCCTGACCGCGCGGCGGTCGCGCACGTCGCACTCGACCTGGTCGAGGTCTAGGTCGGCGACGTTCTCGAGCCGCGAGCGGCGGCGGACCGTGAGCCGCACGTCGTCGCCGCGCTCGACGAGCAGGCGGACGATCGGGGAGCCGACGAAGCCGTTCCCTCCGGTGACGAGGGTCCTGGGCAAGGCCGGCGGCGGCTAGTGCGTGGCGGCGGGCCCGCCGCCCTGGCGGAGCCGGGCCTCGTAGGCGCGCTGGTCGTCGACGCAGCGAACGCTCTCGGGGATCGCCTCGAGCCGCGCGGCGGGGATCTCCTTGCCGCAGTCGACGCAGGTGCCGTAGGTGCCGTTCTCGAGCGCCTGGCGCGCCTCGCGGACCCGGGTGGCCTCCTCGTCGAGGATCATGTCCGTGGTCTCGTCCATCTCCTGCATGAACGTCTCGGTGCCCTGGTCGCCGGGGTGGTTGTCGTAGTCGGCCAGCTCGGCGTCGCGACCCGCGGAGTCCGGGGCGACCGACTGGCGGCGCTCCTCGATCTCGCGCTCGCGCTGGTCGAGGAGCTGGCTGACCTGGTCTCGATCGATCTCGGGCATGGCGGCGGCCCAGTCTACGAGGTGGTGTCCGCGACGTGTACGCTCCGCCGCCGATGCCCCCTGTCGCCGTCGTAACCGACACCACCGGCTATCTCCCGGTGGAGGTCGTGGAGGCGAACGGGATCGAGCTGGTCTCGCTCTACGTGAACTTCGGGGGCGAGCGGACCGAGCGCGAGGCGGACCTCCGCGACTACGACCAGTTCTACGACGAGCTCCGCTCGGCGGAGACGCTGCCCACCACCTCGCAGCCGTCGATCGGCGACTTCATCGGGGTCTACGAGCCGCTGCTCGCCGAGGGCCGCGACGTCGTCTCGGTCCACATCTCCTCCGGCATCTCCGGCACGAGCGGCGCGGCGCAGCAGGCCAAGGAGGCGCTTGAGCGCGACGGCCGCGGCGGCGAGCGCGTGCACGTGCTCGACTCCGCCACCGCGGCGGGCGGGCTCGGCCTGGTCGCCCTGGCCGCGGCGCGGCGGGCGGCGTCGGGGGCCGATGCCGAGGCGGTGCTCGCCCACGCC
>DASVPL010000103.1:0-22878 GCA_036382905.1 Thermoleophilaceae bacterium
CGGCCTCGGCGGGCGCACGATCAAGCTCGACCCCGGCACCCCGGGCGATCCGAGCGACGACATCTCGACCACCACCGCAGGCGACGGCAGCTACAGCTTCCCCGGCCTCAAGCCCGGCACGACCTACCGCGTCTACGACGAGGGCGAGAGCGGCTGGACCTGCTCCGAGCCCGGCAGCCCCTGCGAGTACAGCGTCCCGACGCAGTCCGGCGACGGCACGGTCGAGCGCGACTTCGGCGCCTGGCGCCCCGCGTCGATTTCGGGTGCCACCTTCGAGGATCGCGATGCCGACGCCGCCCGAGATGCCGGCGAGCCCGCCCTGACGGGCCGGACCGTCTACATCGACGCCGACGGCTCGGGCGGCCTCACCTCGGGCGACCCGACCACCACGTCGGGCGCGGGCGGGAGCTGGAGCTTCACCGGCCTGAAGCCGGGTGCGTACACGGTGCGCGAGGAGCTCCCCTCCGGCTGGACCTGCTCGGTGCCCGCCGGCGCGTGCGCGCACGTGGAGACCCTGGTCTCGGGCGACGCTCCGACCGGCCGCGACTTCGGCAGCTGGCGGGGGGTCACCATCGGCGGCGTCAAGTACGAGGACCGCGACGCCGACGGCGATCGCGACACCGGCGAGCCCGGCCTCGGCGGGCGCACGATCAAGCTCGACCCCGGCACCCCGGCCGATCCGAGCGACGACCTCTCGACCACCACCGCCGGCGACGGCAGCTACAGCTTCCCCGGCCTGAAGCCCGGCACCACCTACCGCGTCTACGACGAGGGCGAGAGCGGCTGGAGCTGCTCCGAGCCCGGCAGCCCCTGCGAATACAGCGTCCCGACGCAGTCCGGCGACGGCACGGTCGAGCGCGACTTCGGCGCCTGGCGCCCCGCGTCGCTGTCCGGTGTGAGCTTCGAGGACGGCGACCGTGACGGGACGCGCGACGCGGGTGAGCCCGGCCGCGGCGGCTGGACCGTGACGCTCGACCCCGGCACGCCGGCCGACGACTCCGACGACGTCGACACGACGACCGCCGCGGACGGCGGCTACTCGTTCACCGGGCTGCGGCCGGACATGGCCTACACGCTCACGATCGAGTCGCGCAGCGGCTGGACCTGCACCTTCCCCGCGGGTTCGTGCGACCACGCGCGCACCCCCGCCTCCGGCGACGCGGTCACCGGGCTCGACTTCGGCGCGTACGCCGAGGCTTCGCTCGAGGTCCGGCAGGAGCTCGATCCCGTGGGCGACCCCGGGCGCTTCGACCTCACCGTGGGCACCGTTCTCGCGAAGGCGGGCGCCGGCCACGGGGACTCGACCGGCCGCCGCTCGGTCGCCCCGGGCGACCACGCCGTCACGAGCAAGGCCGCGTCTGGCACCGCCGGCGGCGACTACGACTCGACCCTCGAGTGCCGCGCGAGCGGTGGCTCGGGCTCGGTCGTGCCCGCGCCGGGCGGGACCGTGACCCTCGCGGCGGGCGACGACGTGCTCTGCACCTTCACCAGCGTCCGCCGCCCGGCGCCCCCCGCCGATCCGCCCGCCGACCCCCCGGCCGACCCGCCCGCCGACCCGCCGGTGCCTCCGGCCGACCCGCCCGCGGACCCGCCGAAGCCCCCTCTGGACCCGCCCGCACCCCCGGCGCCGCCGGCCGACGAGTGCGGTGCGAACGGCGCCGACCCGGTCGCCCCGGGCTGCGAGCAGCCGCCCGCTCCGGAGACCGGCGAGGCGTGCCTCAAGCGCCCCGTCCTCACCTGGGTCCGCGGAAGCGGCATAAGGCGCGTCGTCTTCTACTTGGACGGCAAGCGCCGCGCGACCGTGATGCGCCCCGACGGCGAGGGCCGCTACGCCCTGCGCACCGATCGCCGCACGCTCACGGCCGGCAAGCACGAGGTCCGCGCGCAGGTGTTCTTCAGGCGCGCCGGCCGCGCTCCGAAGACGCTCCGCTTCACGATCGAGCCCTGCCTGAAGCTCGAGACCTCGAGCGCCATCGAGACGACCAGGCCCGGTGAGCTCGACGTGTGCGCCGGCGGCGCGTTCCGTGCGTTCGTCCGCGGCGACACGATCCGGCGCGTGGTCTTCTACCTCGACGGCAAGAAGGTCAAGTCGACAAAGGTCGCCGACTGGCGCGGGCACTACTGGGTGGACGTCAGGCCGAGCGCGCTGTCGGTCGGCGGGCACGAGCTGCGCGCGCGCATGTACTTCATCAGCGGCAGCAGGCAGCGCTCGCGCGAGCTGAAGCTCGGCTTCCGGCGCTGCGGCGGCTAGCCGGGCGCAGGACTCGAACGGCCGATCTGGAACGTGGAGTTGCCGATGACCGCCCGCCTGCGACTGATCGTTCTCCTCGGCCTTGTGGCGTTGCTCACGCCCGCCGCGGCGGCGCGCGCTACGGAGAAGCCACTGCTCCCTCCGGAGGTGCTGCTCGCGCAGGAGGGGACGCCCGCGCCGCCCGCCACCGACCAGGAGGACGAGGAGCTCGGCGAGGAGATCCCGGACGAGGACGGCTCCGACCCGAAACCGCCCCCCGAGGACGACGACTCGGGCTCCGAGGGCACGGGCAGCAGCGCCCCGCCGGCCGACCCGCCGGCGCCCGAGACCCGCGCGGCGACCCCGGTCCGCAGCCTTCCGCGCACCGGCCAGGACCCGATTCCGCTGCTGGTAACCGGCATGTTCCTGCTCGGAACCGGCCTCGTGCTGCGCGCCGCAGTTCCCCGCACGTAACCTCCCGGCCGCCATGCGGGCGGTTCAGATCAACGACTTCGGCGGGCCAGAGGTGCTCGAGCTGGTCGACCTCGACGTGCCTGAGCCCGGCGAGGGGCAGGTGCTCGTCAAGGTCTCCCGCGCGGGCGTGAACTTCGCCGACACCCACCAGCGCGAGAACGCGTACGTGAAGAAGTTCGGGCTGCCGCTGGTGCCGGGGAACGAGGTGGTCGGGACGACCGAGGACGGCACCCGCGTGGTCGCCATGACCGGTGGCGCGGGCGGCTACGCCGAGTACGCGCTCGCGCCGGCCGACAGCGCGTTCCCGGTCCCCGACGGCGTTTCCGACGAGACGGCGCTGGCGCTCCTCATCCAGGGTCTCACCGCGTGGCACCTGCACCGCACCTGCGCGCGGATCGCCGAGGGCGAGAGCGTGGTGGTGCACTCGGCGGTCGGCGGGGTGGGCAGCCTGGCCACGCAGCTCGCGAAGCCGATGGGGGCTGGGCGCGTGATCGCCACGGCCGGCTCGGAGGAGCGCCGCGCGAAGGCGCTCGAGCTGGGCGCCGACGCCGCCGTCGACCCCGACGAGGAGGACCTCACCGCCGCGCTGATCGAGGCGAACGGAGGCGAGCCGCTCGACGTGGTGCTCGAGACCTCCGGTGGGCGCGTCTTCGACGCGAGCTTCGAGGCGCTGGCGCCGTTCGGGCGGCTCGTGGTCTACGGGATCTCGAGCCGCGAGCAGAACGAGGTCCGCACCGGGAAGCTGCTCCGCGGCAGTCGCAGCGTGATCGGCTTCTGGCTCATGCATTGCCTCGAACGGCCCGAGCTGCTGCGCGAGCCGCTCGCCGACCTGTTCGATCGGGCCGCGCGCGGTGAGCTGCGCGCGCTCGCCGGTGGCACCTATCCGCTCTCCGAGGTGAGGCGCGCGCACGAGGACCTTGTGGGCCGTCGCACCACCGGAAAGCTCGTGCTGGACCCGACCGCCTAGGCTCCCCCCGTGACGAAGTTCGCAGACCTGCGCCTGTCGGAGCCGCTGCTCCAGGCGCTGGCCCACCTCGGCTACGACCAGCCGACTCCGATTCAGGAGCAGGCGATCCCCGAGTTGCTCGACGGCAACGACGTGATCGGTCAGGCCCAGACCGGCACCGGCAAGACCGCCGCGTTCGGCCTCCCGCTGCTCGAGTACGTGGACAAGGACATGCCCGAGGTGCAGGCGCTGGTGCTCACTCCCACGCGCGAGCTGTGCATCCAGGTGACCCAGGCGCTGCGCGCGTACGGGGAGCGCAAGGGGATCGAGGTGGTCGCGGTCTTCGGCGGCGCGCCGATCCGCGACCAGGCCGCGTTCCTGCGGCAGGGCGCGCAGGTGGTGGTCGGCACGGTCGGCCGCGTGATGGACATGATCAACCGCCACTACCTGTTCCTCACGGAGGCGCGCTACGTGGTGCTCGACGAGGCCGACGAGATGCTCGACCTCGGCTTCCTCGAGGACGTCGAGACGATCCTCGGCCGCTGCCCGAGCGGCCGCCAGACCGCGCTCTTCTCGGCGACCATGCCGCCGGCGATCAAGAAGCTCGCCGAGAAGCGCATGTTCGACCCGATCACGATCAAGGTGCGCGCCGCGCAGCTCACGATCGACACGGTCGAGCAGTTCTACGTCGAGGCATCGGACCGCGAGAAGCCCGACGCGCTCGCGCGGGTGCTGAAGGCCGAGCGCCCCGACCAGGCGATCATCTTCGTCCGCACGAAGATCGGCGCCGACCGGCTGGCGCGCCGGCTCGGCGACGACGGCATCCGGGTCAAGGCGCTGCACGGCGACATGTCGCAGGGCCAGCGCGACGGGGTGATGATCGCGTTCAAGGGCGGTCGCGAGCGGCTGCTGGTGGCGACCGACGTCGCCGCGCGCGGGCTCGACATCAAGGGCGTCTCCCATGTCGTCAACTACGACATCCCGAACTCGCCCGACATCTACGTGCACCGCATCGGCCGCACCGGCCGGGTGGGCCGCTCGGGCCGCGCGATCACGCTGATCACGCCGAAGCAGCGCAGCGACCTCGACGCCGTCGAGCGCCACGCGAACACCGAGATCGAGGAGTGGTCGCCGGGCGTAGTCGCGAGCGCGGAGGCCGCCGAGCACCGCGCCGACTCCGCCGCCCAGGCCACGAGCTCCGGCGACTCCGAGGCCGCCACGTCGGTGGCGCGCGAGGCGAAGGCCCCGGGCCGGGATGCCGCGCCGAAGCCGGGGGCCCGCGAGGCCGCTCCGGCCGCCGCCGAGCCGGAGCCCGCCGCCGGCGAAGCCGCTTCGAGCGCTGCGGATGCCGCGCCCGCGGCTCGCGAGGCCGCTCCGGCCGAGTCCGCTCCCGCCACCAACGGCGACGGCGCCGAGCAGCGCCCGCGCCGCCGCCGCTCGCGCGGCGACCGCGAGACCCGCCGCCCGCGTCACACCAAGCCGCGCAAGGACCCGGACGGCACGCCGCGCTCCAAGCTGCTCGTCAGCGCCGGCCGCGCGCACGGCCTCGAGCCGGCGGACCTGATCCGGGCCATCGTCGAGAATGCGCGGCTCGACGGCGAGGACGTCACCGGCGTCCGCGTGCTCGAGCGCTTCAGCTTCGCCGAGGTCCCGACCGAGCACGCCGACGAGGTCGTGCGCAGCGTCGGGGGCCGCAGCGTCAAGGGAACAGAGCTTCGAATGGAGGTAACGCGAACGTGAGTCAGGCCACGCTTCACACGAACCACGGGCCGATCGAGGTCGAGTTCTTCGACGAGGACGCGCCCAAGACCGTAGAGAACTTCCGCAAGCTGGCGGGCGACGGCTTCTACGACGGCCTCGTCTTCCACCGCGTGATCAAGGACTTCATGATCCAGGGCGGCTGCCCGCAGGGCCGCGGCACCGGCGGCCCCGGCTACACGTTCGAGGACGAGTTCAACCAGCACAAGGTCGAGCGCGGCGCGCTCGCCATGGCGAACTCCGGCCCGAACACCAACGGCAGCCAGTTCTTCATCGTCACCACCGAGGCGGCGCCGTGGCTCGACGGCAAGCACACCGTCTTCGGCCGCGTGACGTCCGGGATGGAGGCGGTCGACGCGATCGAGAACACGCCGACGGGCGCCGGCGACCGCCCGCGCGAGGACGCCGTCATCGAGCGCGTGGAGCTGCCCGAAGCCTAAAAACTGGCTGCCCGGCCAACTCGACCGTTAGACTCCGCGGACCACCGCCGGAGTGCCAGCAGAGGAGAGAGAATGGCCGTCGAGTCGCAGGTCAGCGAGGCAACGCAGAACGGGCACGGCAACGGGAAGACGTTCGCCGTGGAGAACCCCGCCACGGGCGCGACGATCGCCCACCTGCCCGACATGGACGCGGCCCAGGTCAAGGCGCTGGTCGACCGCGCCCGCGCGGCGCAGCCCGCCTGGGAGGCCCTCGGCTTCGAGGGTCGCGCGCGCTACATGTTCCAGTTCCGCAAGTGGCTCGTGGACAACCGCGACCGCGTCGCGCGCACGGTCATGGACGAGACCGGCAAGACCCGCGAGGATGCCTTCCTCGCCGACGTCTTCACCACCGCCGACGCGCTCGGCTTCTGGGCAAAGAAGGCACCCGAGTACCTGAAGGACGAGCGCGTGCGCTCGACCAACCCGTTCGTGCTCGGCAAGAAGGTCGTGGTGCGCTACCGGCCGTTCGGCGTGGCGGGCGTGATCGGGCCCTGGAACTACCCGATCGCCAACTGCTTCGGCGACGCGGTTCCCGCTCTGATGGCCGGCTGCACCGTGGTCATGAAGCCGAGCGAGGTGACCCCGCTGGCCTCGCTGCTCGTGGAGGAGGGCCTGCGCGAGATCGGCCTGCCCGAGGACGTGTGCCTGGTCGCCACCGGCACGGGCGCCGCGGGAGCGGCCCTGGTGGACGAGGCCGACGTCGTCATGTTCACCGGCTCCACGGCCACGGGGAAGAAGGTCGCCGCGCGCGCGGTCGAGTCGCTCACGCCGTTCTCCCTCGAGATGGGCGGCAAGGACCCGATGATCGTGCTGCGCGACGCCGACGTGGAGCGCGCCGTCAACGAGGCCGTCTACTGGGGCATGGCCAACGGCGGCCAGATCTGCCAGTCGGTCGAGCGCGTCTACGTGGAGGAGCCGGTCTACGACGAGTTCGTGGAGAAGGTCGTCGAGCGCGTCAAGGCGCTCAAGCAGGGTCCCTCGGACGGGCCCGGGTCGGCCGAGATCGGCGCGATCACCTTCGCCCCGCAGCAGGAGATCATCGAGCGCCACATGCGCGACGCGGTGGACAAGGGAGCCGAGATCCGCGTCGGCGGCAAGGCCGCCGAGAAGGGCGCCGGCCGCTGGTGGGAGCCGACGGTCCTCACGAACGTCGACCACACGATGGAGTGCATGACCGAGGAGACGTTCGGGCCGACGCTGCCGATCATGAAGGTCCGCGACGAGCACGAGGCGCTGCGCCTCGCCAACGACTCGCCCTACGGCCTGAACTCGAGCGTGTACACGCGTGACATCGAGAAGGGCGAGCGGATCGCGCGCGGGCTGACCGCGGGCAACGCCTGCGTGAACGACACCGTCGTGAACTACGCCGCGGCCGATGCGCCGTTCGGCGGCACGGGCGAGTCGGGCATGGGCGTGCGGCACGGCCCCCAGGGCATCCGCAAGTACTGCGGCGTCCAGACGATCCTCACGTCGCGCTTCCACATGAAGAAGGAGGCGTACATGTTCCCGTACAGCCCGATGAAGTCGAAGTTCGTGGAGCGGCTGTCGGTCACCCTGTACGGCCGGATCCCGAGGAGGTACCGCTAGATGGCGACGCGACGCGCGGAGGCGACCTGGGAGGGCAGCCTCGCCGAGGGCAGCGGCACGACCGAGCTCGACAGCGGCGTGGCGCCCGCGCTCGACGTGAACTGGCGGGCGCGCACCGAGGGCGGCGCGCAGACGAGCCCGGAGGAGCTGCTCGCCGCGTCGCACGCCGCGTGCTTCGCGATGGCGCTCTCGCACGAGCTGTCCGAGGCGGGCAACCAGCCGCAGCGACTGACGGTCGGGGCGGCGGTCTCGTTCGGTCCGGTCGAGGGCGGCTTCGCGGTGACGAAGTCGGAGCTCAAGGTGCGCGGCGTGGTGCCGGGCATCGACGCCGATGCGTTCGAGAAGGCCGCGCAGGGAGCCGGCGAGGGCTGCCCGATCTCCGCCGCGCTCAAGGGCAACGTCGAGATCTCGGTCGACGCCCAGCTCGAGTCGGCTTAGCGCAGCCCGGGTAGCCGCCGCCTCGCCGCCGTGCCGGCCGCGCGCCGCAGCGCCTTCCCGGCCGCGGCCGCGCTTCCGTGCCCGGCCGCGCGCTGCGCCCCTCGCGGCCCCCGCGAGCGCGGTTGCTTGGATAGGGCGCATGGGCGCGATAGCACTCGGCTTCGCATCGGCGGTCGTCTGGGGCGCGGCGGACTTCCTGGGCGGGCTCAAGAGCAGGCAGGTCGCGCTGTTCGCGGTGATGCTGCTCTCGCAGGCGGCCGGCCTCGCGCCGCTGCTGATCGCGGCCGCCGTGCGCGGCGAGCCGCCGCCGGGCGCCGACATCCTTCCGTGGTGCGTGCTGGGGGCGGTGGCCGGGACGGTCGGGCTCGCGGCGTTCTACCGCGGGCTCGCGGTGGGGCAGATGGGGGTGGTCGCGCCGATTTCGGCGAGCGCCGCGGCGATCCCGGTCGTGTTCGGAGTCGCGAGCGGGGAGCGGCCCGGCGCGGTCCAGGTCGCCGGCATCGCGGTGGCGATCGTGGGCGTGGCGCTGGCCTCGTGGGAGCCGCGCGAGGAGGAGCCCCCGGCCCAGCGCGCGGCCGCCGAGGCCGGCGAGGCGGAGCACCCCGAGGCCGGCGGGGCGGAGCACCCCGAGGCCGGCCGGGCATGGCACGCCGAGACCGGGGCGCAGCACCCCGACGCCGGCGGGGCGCAGCACGCCGTCCCCCGCCGAGGCGTGGGCCTCGCCAACGCATCCACCGGCGCCGGCCTCGCACTTGTCGCCGCGGTCGGCTTCGGCCTGTTCTTCGTCGGGCTCGACGAGGCGAGCGACCGCGACCTCCTCTGGGCGCTCGTCCTCACCCGCTCGGTCTCGACCGGGGCGCTCGTGCTCGCCGCCCTCGCGACGCGCCCGAACCTCGCGATGACGCTCGCGGACGGGCGGACGATCGCCGCGGTGGGCATCCTCGACGTCAGCGCCAACGCCCTGTTCGCAGCGGGCACCACGGTCGGGCTCGTGAGCGTCGTGTCGGTGCTCGGCTCGCTCTACCCCGTCACCACGATCGTGCTCGCGCGCTTCCTGCTCGGCGAGCGCCTGGGCCCGGTGCAGCGCGGCGGCGCCGTCACGGCCCTCGTCGGCGTGGCCCTGATCAGCGCGGGCTGAGCGCGGCGCCCGCGCCGGCTAGCTTCGCGACAGCAGCGCGATGCCGGCGGCGGTGACCGTCGAGGCGGCCGTGACCCCGGCTGCGCGCCGGCCCGGCACGAGCTCGTCCCACTCGAGGAGCTGAAGGCCGGCGTCCATCGCGTCGGCGGCGATGCCGGCGGCGAGCCACGGCCGGACGTCGCTCCCGCCGAGGGCGGCGTAGACCAGGCCGCCGCCGAGGATCAGGTCGCGGGTGCCGTAGGAGCGCGCCGCGAAGCGCGCGCCGGTCTGCTCCGCCGCCGTGCCCATCAGCAGCCCGGCCATCGGCCGCGGCACGGTCATCAGACCGATTCCGAACGCGATACGTCCGACACCGAGCGCGAGCTGGAGCGAGCGGATCACGCCGCCAGCTCCAAACCGAGCAGGCGCTCGAGCTCCGGCACCGTCCTGTCGGCGCCGCGGTGGAGGATCGGGGTCATCCCGACCGCCGCCGCACCCTCGCAGTTCTCGCGCAGGTCGTCCACGAACACGCAGTCGGCCGGCGGCACACCGATCTTGTCGGCGCCGAGGTGGAAGATCGCGGGCTCGGGCTTGTGCAGCCCCACGTCGCCCGAGATCACGGCGGCGTCGAACAGCTCGTCGATGAGCTGCTCGTCGTAGGTCGTGCGGCCCCAGGAGTTCGAGATCAGGCCGGTGGGCACACCCGCGGCCCGCGCGCGGCGGACGGCGTCGACCATCCGCTCGTCCGGCCCGACTCCCGCGAACAGCCGCTCGACCATGCCCTCGGTCCGCTCGATGCCCAGCACGGCCCCGAACTTCGGCTCGAACTGCTCGACCGTGAGCTCACCGCGCTCGAGCTGGCGCAGCAGGTCGAGCCCCTCGCCGCGCGAGCGGAACATCTCCTTGACCGTGTTCGGCTCGAGCCCCTCGGCCTCGCAGAACGCGCGGAACGACTCGAAGACGTTCGTGGTGAGAACGCCGCCGAAGTCGACGAGCAGGCCGCGGCTCACGTGCTCGGCGCCGACATCTGCGTGATCCCGAGCGCTGCCTGCGCGAGCTGCGGCACGCCGACGTCGAACAGCTTCAGGTACGGGTCGTCGGTCGCGCCCGCGAGCGAGCGCTTGTAGTTGCCCTCCATGAACACCGCCGCCTTCCAGAGTGCCAGCGCCTGGTACCAGCGCAGGTCGCTCATCGAGCGCCCGCTCGCCTCCTCGTAGCGAGCCACCAGTTCGTCGCGCGAGAGGAAGCCCTCCTCGTGCGTGACGGTGAGCATGTCGAACATCGTCGGCTCGCGGTCGCCCCCGGCCGGCTGCGACCAGGTGGCGGTGAGGTAGCCCACGTCCGCCAGCGGATCGCCGATCGTCGCCATCTCCCAGTCGAAGATGGCGATCAGCCTCGCGGGGGCGTCGCTCGCGAACATCGTGTTGCCGAGGCGGTAGTCGCCATGCACGATCGTCGCGGCCGGGGACTCGGGCTTGTTGGCGGCGAGCCATTCGCCGACCTCCTGCACGGCCGGCAGCTCGCGCGTCTTGTTGATGTCCCACAGGCCGTTGAAGCGGCGCAGCTGGCGGTCGAGGTACCCGGTTGGCTTGCCGAATCCCTCGAGCCCACAGGCCCGCCAGTCGACGGCGTGCATCTCGGCGAGCGCGTCGACCAGCTCGAGGCAGATCCGGCGGCGCTCCCCGGGGCTCGACAGCTCCTCCGGCACCTCGGAGACGATCACCGCGCCCTCCAGGTACTCCATGACGTAGAACGGCACGCCGAGCACGGACTCGTCGTCGCAGGCGGCCAGCACCGTCGGCGTGCGAACCTCGGCGCTCTCGATCGCGTCGAGCAGCCGCGCCTCGCGAAGCACGTCGTGCGCCGACGGAGGCAGCGGCGGGCGCGGCGGCCTGCGCAGCACGAAGCGCTCGTCCCCGCGGCGGATCAGGTAGGTCACGTTCGAGTGGCCCTGGCCGATCGGCTCGGCCTCGACCGGGCCGGAGCCGAGCCCACGGGAATCGAGGTACTCGGTGAGCGGGTCGAGGACGATCAGCGGCGGGCGCTCCTGCGCCCGGGCCTCGTCCGGGGTCCGTACGACATCCATGGGTCGGGCATCTTGAACCATCGGGGGCCGAGCGCGTATAAAGGGCACAGATGCGCCGTCTCGCGATTGCCCTCCCGCTGGCCCTCCTTCTGTGCTCACCGGCCATGGCCGCCGACCAGAGCGTGAGCGCCACGAACTCGAACACGTTCACACCCAGCACGGTCACGGTGAACCCGAACGACACGGTCACCTGGACCAACCAGGGCGGCTTCCACAACGTGGTCTTCGACGACGGGTCCTTCACCGATCCGGCGCAGCCCAGCTTCTCGATGTGGACCGTGCAACGCAAGTTCCCGACGGCGGGCAGCTTCAAGTACCACTGCGGCTACCACGGGACCAGCATGTCCGGCACCGTCGTCGTCCAGGCCGCTCAGCAGCCGCCGGCCGGCGGCCAGCCCGACACCACGCCGCCCGACATCGACGACCTGAAGCTCGTGCCGGCCACCTTCTGCAACAAGAAGACGTCGAAGTGCAAGAGGGTCGGCACGCTGATCCGCTTCACGCTAGACGAGGACGCGAAGATCAGCGGGCGGGTGGTGAACCGCAAGACTGGCAAGAAGGCCGGCTCGGTCACGATCAGCGCGAGCGCCGGCGCGAACGAGTTCGACTACTCGGGCAAGGGCCTCGCGCTCGGCCGCTACAGGCTCGAGCTCACCCCGCGCGACGCCGCCGGCAACAAGGCCGCGAAGCCCACGCGCGCGAACTTCACGGTCGCGACGAAGCGCTAGCTGTCCTGCCCCGGACGGTCCGAACCTAGCCTTCGTGCCGGCGCTCATCCGCCTGGACACCGGCGATGCTGGCAGCCACCGCGTCGGTGACCTCCTCGGCGCTGCTGCTGCCATCGAGCTCGAGCGTGATGACTGAGGCGGCGAGCGCGTCCAACCGGACAAAGTATGCGGCCCGGAGAGCCTCGAGGTAAGTGATTGCGAGACCCTGCTCGAACTCACGTCCGCGCGCGCGGATGCGTGCGAGGCAGACCTTTGGTGGTACGTCGAGGAAGACCGCGATGCCAGGCCTTGCCAGGTCCTCCCAGACGTGCGCCTCGAAGACCTCAATGAGGCATGCGTCCTTGTCCGAAACGTTCACGCTCGCGAAAACGGATGTCTTTGCCGGGGTGAAGTCGGACACCACCGACTCGCCCGGCTCGACTGCCTTCGCCTCGTGCAGCCTTAGGGCCATGAAGACGAGCTCGGTCTCCAGTGCGAACCGATCGGGTTCCTCGTAGAAGCGCGGGAGCAGCGGGTGTGCTGCTACCCGCTCCAGCAGCGGCTGAGCCCCTAGGCGTTCCGCGAGCAGGTTCGCGGTCGTCGTCTTCCCCGCTCCGATCAGGCCTTCGACGGCGATCCAGGCCCCATCAGTCACGGTCGACTCGGCGGGTTACATGCGGAGCGAACGCGGCAACGCGCGTGTGGGAGAGGCTGAGACGCTGGATCTCGTGGCTGCGCAGGCGACGCTCCTCCGCAAGGCGCGCGAGCAGCTTCCATCGAAGGTCGAGCAGCGCCAGCCGCACCCGCGCGCGCGGTGACTCCCACCGCACCTCCAGCTGAGGGAGCAGGAGGTTCATGTGCACGCCAGGGTAAAAGCGCTCGTCCGTGACCTCGCAGTGGCGCGTCTTTGCAACAACGCCGTTGCGTACTTCGACGTACGCGGTGTCGACGGAATGGCGGGTCCCAGCGAAGGAACGCAGTTCGTCCTTCGCCGCCGGCTTGTCGCCGCGGTACTCGGACAGCGTGCGCGAGAATCCGTCGTGCAGTGCGTGGATGTCGCGTAGTGCGAGGTAGTTGAAGTCGTCGAGGTCGAAAGCGTGGAGGGCGAGCGAGTAGAAGCCCGGGAGCCCGTGGTAGGCCGGTCCAGCGTGGCTCGGCGCCGGCCACATGCTGAGCTTCTGCTGAAATGCGCAGCGGCCGTGCTCGCCTCGCACCTCACTGAAGTACGCCACACGGTCGTGGAAGACATCGATTCCTTTAGGATCGATGAACGCGAGCTCGGACATCGCAGTCACGATGTGAGGTAGGTCGTCGTAGCTCGGGATGACAACGAGGAGGTCGAGGTCGGAGGGACGCTCGCGGACGCTCCCCGCGGTGTTGTAGAAGCGTCCGTAGCTTGCCGATCCGCCTAAGATGGCGCTCGTCGAGAGTCGCTCGAGCCGATCGCGCACCTGGTTGAGGTCGGCGATGCGACGAACGGTTTCGACCGCCGCCTCGAACGGACGCGGCCTTCGTTTCCCGCCGGTGTGCGCGCGGTAAGCGGGGAAATTCTCCAGCCGTATGTCTTTATAAAGGAACCAGAATCGCTCAGGCGGGGGGGAGTCGGAATAACCGTCGATCGCCCCCATAAGCTGTGCCAGATCGGTGACGAACGAGGTCTCGTGGTCTTCGTACGATGCGAACGTACGCGTGAGCGCCTCAGCCAGTCCGCCCGCCAGATCGGTGGGCGGCTCAACGTCCGGCGCGATTGCCGAAAATTGCTTGTACAGGCCGCGGATACGCCGCCAGTCGCCGCGCTCGGAGATTGTCGCCATGACCGCGTCGATGTTGCTCATCGGCGTCCAGCGCCGTCCGCGATGTCGAACAACGGAAGCTGATCGGTCAGCTCTTTCCGAACCGCATCGCTCGCCACGTCTTGGAAGCGCTCCCACTCGCCGACTTCCAACAGAGGCCTGCAGACGGAGGGCGACAGGAAGATGCGCGCCGGCCGTGCGGAGCGTTGAAACGCCTGCGTCACCGCGTGAGCGAGAGGAGTCAGGTCCTGTACGGGGGCGGTCCGCTTCTCCGTCCCGCGTTCCACGAGCACGTAGAGGTCGCGGACCTCGTCGCGGCCCGCCAGCGGAATATCGAGGAGGACGTCGTGCGTATCGAGCTTGACTTGCGACTTGATTTGAGGCGATTCATTCGCCTCGGCTGTGATCGCGGCGGCAACGTTGCTGCGGAGGCGACGCCGGCTGAGAAGGACCGCGACGCCGTCGGCCCGCGCCCCCCGCGTCCAGTGTTGCTGCAGCGCGTCGTACACCTTGTCGTCAACGGGCTTGGCGTCTGCCAGCTCGTCGAGCAACTCGGTGCGCGGCTGGAACTCCGCAACGTGCCAAAAGACGTTTCTTCGATTGCCACGCACGCCCTCGCACAACTCGCGGACATGCTTCTGTCGACGGGCGAGCTTCGCCTCCAGCCAGTCGAGCGCAGCGTCGTCCGACAATTCGCGGAACTGGTGGAGGAGATCGCGGAGACGTGACGCAACGAACTTGGAGTCGTCGCTCGACACCACGTGCTCTTCGACCGCCTCCTGGAGCATGACGGTCATGGCGCGGACAGTGTGCTGCCAATAGACGGCGCGGAACATCTGGTAGCGCGCGATCAGCATGCTCTCGAGCGGCAGTACGCCCTTCTGCGTCACGCCAATGGTGCCTCGCAACACACCGTCGATCGGGACCTCGAGCGTGGTGAGCGCCTGATCAAGACGACGGCGGTCGATTCCGCTTGCGTACTCGACACCGCAATGGTGGGCGTCACGCACGAGGTAGTCTGCCTTGTCCGCGTCGAGCTGGCCGTCGATGAGCGACCGGAGGGTCTCAAGGTGCAGTCGCTGCGATTGTGCCGTTGGATCCTCGTCTGCCCCAGGAGTCCCGGCACCCGCCTCTAGTATTTCGATGGCTCTGCCAACCAGCTGCTGGCGGCTCATGTCGCTCGACACCCAGTATTGGTCGAGCACCTCGACGAGCGCTTCTGCGTCCTTGCCGATCGCGTCCGTCTTCCGTCTGTCGCCGATGGTGGCGCGTAGGACCGCCCGGCCATAGCTCTCGTGGTGCTCGTTGGGGGGGATGAGCGGCGACTCTTCGAGCTGGTGCCCGTACGCTGGGTGGGCGAGATCGTGGACGAGTGTTGCGAGGATCAGCGCCGTAACGTCGAGCTTCGACGTGTCGAGCCTGATACTGACCGTCGAACGATCCGCGAACAGCGCGCGGATCCGCTGAAGAAGCTCGACTAGCGCCCCACTGACGTGCTCCCAGCGGGTGTGCTCAGCGCCCGGGAACACATCGCGGACGGTGGCGAGCTGCCGGTGCCGCTTGAGCCGGAGCAGCGGTCTGCTGTTCATCAGCGCATTGACGCGCGGCGTCCACGGAACGTTGTTGAAGGGCGGCACACGCAGGACGTGTTGGGACACGGCCTCAAGTTCCGGCACGTCCGTCGCCTCACCGTACTCCGGCAACAGACGCTCGAGAGCCCGCACGACGGCATCCGCGTCCTCGTAGAAGGGAGTCGCGTCCGGCGAGTCGGCCGCCAACAGCCTTCCGACAAGCCTTCGCAGGTACGCGCACACGAAGCCGCCAGCCTCGGACCCGAATATCGAGTCGCGCCGCGCGGCGCAAAGCGCCACGGCGTCGACGCCGTCTGCGGGATCGTCGAGCGCCGCACTCGCCTCGTCGAAGCCGAACACGCGGTTCACTTCGCGCGCGAGCATGTAGAGGTCGAGCCATGGCCTGTCCCAGGCCCCCTCGCCGGCTTTGAAATGGCACGGGGCGCGATTGTTTGAGACGCGCTTGCCCGCCGCGGTGAGATTTCCCCTGATTTTTAGTGCGCGCCTCTCGAGCTCGGGCGGCAAGTTCAGCAGCGTGGTCTCGGCCTCGTATCGCGTCTCGTACTTGTCTCCTGGCGGGCGCAGCGGTCGCGCATTCCCGAGGTCCATGAGCTTCACCACCCCCTGTGCCGAGACGAGAACATTGTCGCCCTTAACGTCCCAATGAACCTTGCCCGACTCGTGCAGTTGCACGAGGGCGCGGGAGGCCTGTTGAATGAGGTCCGCGACCTGCCAGGCGTCCGCTGCACCTTCCTCCAGGTATCGCCCAAACGGCTGCGCCCCTTGGACCCACTCGATCAGCGTCGCGCCGAGCTTGAGGTCGTGGACCTGAGAGCGCTTCACGATGACCGTGTCCGTTCCGTACAGCTTCGCGATGTTCTCGTGCGACAGGGGCAGGTGCGTTCGCCGCTCGTCCTCCGCCTTCTCGTACTCCTCTGAGATCTCGCCCCGCTCGCGGGCCTCTTCATAGAGAGTTGGCCGTACCACCTTCAGCGCGTAATCGACCGGCACGTCCGCCTCGCGGCAGGGGATCACTACGCCGCCGCCTCCGACCATGATCTGCACGTTCCGCAGCGGCAGCTCGAGTCGGTGACCGCATAGAGAGTCGCCGGTCGGAGACCGCAGCGCGCGATTGCGGTTCCCGACCTTGAACGTAAAGTTCTTGCCCAGGAACTCGTCGAGCTCGGCGGGGGCATCTGGCCAAACGGCCCTGAGCACGGCGACGGCGTCGTCGCGCCGAGCTTGCTCGCGTTGGGCGTCGGTGGTCATGGCAATAACCGAGGACTGCAGCGCTCTCGCCGCGACCCGCGCACCAAACACTAATCGAGCAGATCGACCACCGCAATTTCTGCGAACATCACAAATTGAGCAAAAGTGCGATTCGGTCCGGCGGCGCCCTGACACCCACGAGGTCTAACGAGCGATCCAGATAACAACCGCAGCGCAAAGACGATGCCGTGAAGGCTTAGCACCGTGACGCTGAACAAGGCCCGAACCAGTCCCGAAGGTTACCTCGGCTGCAGTCACGCTGTAATCGATTGAACTCGTCGTCCTCGTCGTTTCGCAGACGGCCCGGTAACGCCGGTCGACGGCCAAATAGTAGGCGTCGAGCATTCGCCGCTGGTATCGCTCTGATCACGGGATTGCCGCAAAGGATCGGTCGATGTCTGCGACCGCGAGGGGCCATCAACGCCGCTGATGCCGGCACGCCAGCCCTTGGACAGAAACGAATTGCTCCCTTTCGCTCGATGACGCCCTGAAAATCATCTTGAGGCGATCACGTCCGGCATGAATTCGGCGCAAGCGCTAGCCGGCGATCTCGTCGACGTGGCGGATGTTCGCCGCGTCGTCGTGGTCCGGGCTCGGCTCGCCCTCGAACCACGCGTCGAGGATCTCCCCGAGCAGCGCCTCGCTGGTCGTGCGCAGCGACAGCGCCAGCACGTTCGCGTCGTTCCACCGGCGCGCGCCGCGGGCGGTCTCGGCGTCGGCGCACAGCGCGGCGCGCACGCCGTCGACCTTGTTCGCCGCGATCGACGCGCCCGTGCCGGTCCAGCAGCAGACGATGCCCTGCTCGGTGCGACCGCCGGCCACGTCGCGCGCGGCTGCCTCGCTGGCCCACGCCCAGTCGGGCCGCTCGCCCTCCGCCAGCGCGCCGTGCACGACCGGCTCGTGCCCGCGCCTGCGCAGCTCCTCCACGACCGCCTCGGCCACGCCCGTGCGCTCGTCGCTCGACACCGCGATCCGCATGCCGCCAGGGTAGGGCGCCAGATCGGATGACACGCGCGTCATCCGCGACTACCGTGGTCGTACTCGTGCTGACGCGTCGCTGGCCCCTCGCAGTCGCACTCGCCGCGCTCATGCTCGGCGTGCTCGCCACGCCCTCGCTCGCGGCCGTGCAGACGAAGTCGTTCGACTACCCGGTCCAGATGGACCCGTTCGAGGTCCAGCAGGCGACCGCGATCGTCAACCCCGGCATCGAGGGCTACGTGACCGGGATGAGCGTCGACGTGGTGAACGCCGACGGCACGCAGGTCCCGATCAACCGGGTGATGCTCCACCACATCGTCTTCGCGCGGCTGGGCGTCAAGCACCCGGGCTGTGACTCGATCACCCAGTTCGACAGCAAGACCAAGATCCCGGCCGCCGGCGAGCCCATGTACGCGGCCGGCGAGGAGCGCCAGGTGCTCGCCCTGCCGCCCGGCTACGGCTACCACATGACGGCGAACGCGCCGCTCTACATGGTCTGGATGCTGATGAACCACCGCGGCGTGAAGGACAACGCGAACATCCGCTACACGATCACCTACGAGGACTCCGAGCAGCTCAAGCCGGTCCGGCCGCTCTGGATGGACGTGGCGAACTGTCAGGCCGACCCCGTCTACAACGTGCCGGGGGACGGCAAGCCCGGCTCGGTCCACGAGCGCACCTACGACCTGGTCGCGCCGGAGTCCGGCCGCATCGTCGCCGGCGGCGGGCACGTGCACGGCGGCGGCATCGAGACCGCGATCAGCGAGCCGGACTGCAACAACCGCACGGTCATGGCATCGAAGCCCGCCTGGGGGATGCCCGACCACCCCTTCTACAAGGTGCGCCCGATCCTCCACGAGCCCGGGCCCGTGTCGATGAGCGGCTGGCTCTCGGGGCAGGGTTACCCGGTCCAGAAGGGGCAGCGCATCCGGCTCACGTCGCGCTACGACAACAGCCGCCCGCACACCCGCGTGATGGGGATCAACGTGATCTACCTCGCGCCGGGCGAGGTGAACGAGCCGTGCGGCCCGCCGCCTACCGACGGCGTCAACATCCAGGCCGCCGAGCTGCGCGGCGAGCCGTACCGGACCAAGACGCCGAAGTTCACGGTGCCGCTGACGGGCGTGGACTCCAAGGGCCGCGCCGTGACCATCTCGCGCCCGCCCGGGAAGACGCGCGCGGTCAAGAGCGGGACGACGATCAAGGCGCGCGACTCCTACTTCTCGATCCCCAACGTCGAGGTGAAGAAGGGCTCGAAGCTCAGCTGGCAGTTCGGCACGCCGACGCTGCACAACGTCACGCTCGCCAACGGCCCACGCGGCTTCGCGTCCGACAACCTCAACGAGGGCCGCAAGTTCAACATGAAGTTCAAGGTGCCCGGCACCTACCGGCTGATGTGCACGCTGCACCCGGTCGGCATGACGCAGACCGTCACCGTCCGCTAGCGGGCGGCCCGCCCTAACCTCGGCTCCATGCCGGAGCTGCCGGAGGTCGAGATCGCGGTGCGGCGCCTCGACGCCGCGCTCGAGGGTGCGCGCGTGGAGTCGGCGCTGGCGCCGGGGATGGTCACGATGAAGACGTTCGACCCGCCGCTCGACGCGCTGGCCGGTCGCACGATCGAGCGCGTGCGGCGGATCGGGAAGATGCCGGTGGTCGAGTTCAGTGGCGACCTCGCCCTCCTCGTGCATCTGATGTCCGCGGGGCGGCTGCAGCTCTTCCCCGACCGTGCGTCGCTGCGAGACAAGCGCTCGCGGCTGCTGGTCCGGATCGACGACGGGCGCGAACTGCGGCTGCGCGAGTTCGGCACCCAGCAGCGAGCGTGGGCCAAGCTGCTCCCGCTCGCGGACCTCGCCACCGACGAGGCGGTGGCCAAGCTCGGGCCGGAGGCGTACCCGCCGCTGCCGCTCGAGGAGTTCGCGCGGCTGGTCGACCAGCCCCACCACCTCCACCCGATGCTGCGCGACCAGCGCACCATCGCCGGGATCGGCCGCTCGTGGGTGGACGAGATCCTCTGGCAGGCCGGCCTCTCGCCGTTCCGCAAGGGCAACGACCTCGAGCCCGAGGAGGTCGAGCGCCTGCACGCCGCCGTCGGCGACGTGCTCGGCGGAGCGCTCGAGCACTACGAGAAGGTCGTCGGCGAGTCGTTGCCCGACAAGGCGCCGATGCCGCTCCAGGTGCACCGCAAGCCCGGCGAGCCGTGCCCGCGCTGCGGCGCGACGATCGAGGCGGTCCACTTCAAGGACTACGTGATGTGTTACTGCCCGCAGGAGCAGACCGGTGGGCGCGTGCTGAAGGACCGGCGCCTGTCGCGCCTCCTCAAATGAGGGAGCGGCTGCTCGGGCTTCCGCGCTGGCGAATCGCGCTCGACGTGGCGATCTGCGGTCTGTTCGCGGGGCTGCTCACGCTCGGACTGGGCGCCCTCGGCGACGCCGAGCTCGACGCGGTCGCGCGCGACGCGCTTGCGGTCGGGATCGCGGCCGCGCTGTTCTACGCGTTCGCGGTCTACCGCGTCCGTCGCGGCCTGTGAGGGCCCTCGCGGGGTTCGTCCCGCACTGCCTGATCCTGTTCCGGCGCCTGCTCGCCGACGACCGGGTGTCCCGCGCGCGCAAGCTGCTCCTGGTCGCGGTGGTGGCGTACCTGGCGTTCCCGCTCGACCTGATCCCGGACTTCATCCCGGTGCTGGGCCAGCTCGACGACGCGCTGGTGGTGGCGCTGGCGCTGCGCGCGATCGCACGCGGCGCCGGGGCGGAGCTGCTGTCCGAGCACTGGCCCGGCCCGGACGCGAGCCTGCGCACCGTACTGCGGCTGGCGGGGGCGCGCCCGTCGCCGACGTAAGGTTGCCGCGTGCCCCCTGTGGCCACCCTCGGCGACTCCTTTCGGTCGTTCTTCGACGCTGTCGAGGAGTTCTTTTCGAACCTCGCCGCCGTGCACTGGGGCTCGCTCGTCGTCGCGCTGATCGCGTTCGGCGTGTACCTGACGCTGCGCTCGCGCGCCTCCTACAACATCCTCCGCGCGGCCTACCCGGAGGAGCAGTTCCGCTGGCGCGAGATCTGGGGCGCGTACATGGCCGGGTACGGCTTCAACAGCGTGATCCCGGCGCGCGGCGGCGACCTCGTCCGCCTCTTCCTGACCAAGAACGCGATCCCCAACGCGACCTACCCGGCGACCGGGGCCGCGTTCACTGTCGAGCTCGGATTCGACCTTGTTTTCGGTGGCACGATCCTGATCTTCGCGTTCACGCAGGGCGTGTTCCCCAAGCCGCCCGACCTCTCGAAGCTGAACGCGTTCGAGCTCTCCTACTTCGCCCAGCACCCCAGGTTCACGCTGTTTCTGCTGACGGCGATGGCGATCGGCGCGATCGTGGCCACCGCGATGCTCTCGGCGCGGGTGCGCGCGTTCTGGACCGGCGTGCGCCAGGGCCTCACGATCGCGTTCGACCGGCGCCGCTACCTGCGCGAGGTGTTCGCGATCCAGGCCGCGGGCTGGGTCTTCCGCTTCACGGCATTCTGGTTCCTGCTCGAGGCGTTCAACGTCGGGGGATCGGTGAAGAACGTGCTGCTCGTGCTCGGCGTGCAGGCGGTCTCGGCGGCGCTTCCGTTCACCCCGGGCGGGGCGGGCGCGCAGCAGGCGCTGCTCGTGAAGGTCTTCGGCGGCTCCTCCACGGTGGCCGCTTACTCGGTCGGCCAGCAGATCGCGATAGCGGCGTTCACGTTCGCGGTCGGCTTCGCGGCGCTCGCGTTCATCTTCCGGGTGCGCAGCTTCAAGGAGGTCATCGCACGCGGGCGCGAGCAGCGCGAGGAGGAGGCGCGCCGCAAGGAGGCGGCGGCGGGGCCGGTCTAGGCGGTTCCGAAGCCCTCGCGGGCCTCGCGCACGAGCGTGACGGCCTCGGGGAACAGCACGCCCATCGCCGCGCGCACCTCGGCCGCCTGCTGCTCGGCGTTGCCCTGGAGGTTGAGCCGGTTGATCCCGGCCACGGTCATGTCCACGGCCAGCTTGATCGCGTTGTCGGCCCAGGCCACCTTCTGCGCTCCCTGCATCTGCTCGCCCAGCTCCTGCATCCGGCGCCGCAGCTCCTCCGGGTCGCCGAACAGCCCTCCGAACGGATCGTCTTCAGCCATGCGTCCGATTGTACGGGGACCGGATAGGCTCGGCCGGGCGATGGCACTGCCGCCGCCAAGCGAGGGCTCGACCGCGCTGGTCACGGGCGCGTCGTCCGGGATCGGGGCCGAGCTGGCCCGTGAGCTCGCCGGGCGCGGGTACGGCCTCACGCTCGTGGCGCGCCGCCGCGACCGGCTCCAGGAGCTCGCGCGCGAGCTGAAGCGCGAGCACGGCGTGCAGGCGAACGTGTCGGTCTGCGACCTGGCTTCGCCGCCGGCGCGCACGCGGCTCCTGGCCGCCGTCAAGCGCCGCGGCCTCGACGTGGACATCCTCGTGAACAACGCCGGCTTCGGCAGCGGCGGGCTCTTCCACGAGCTCGACGCCGAGAGCGAGCTGACGATGGTCCGCACGAACGTGGAGGCCGTGCTCCACCTCTGCACCGCGTTCGTCCCCCCGATGGTCGAGCGCGGCTACGGATCGGTGCTCAACGTGGCGTCGGTGGCGGCGTTCCAGCCGGTGCCGCGCCAGGTCACCTACGCGGCCACGAAGTCGTTCGTCCTCAGCTTCACCGACGGCCTGACCGCCGACCTCCACGGCACCGGGGTGAGCGCCACCTCGCTCTGTCCCGGGCCGGTGCCCACCGAGTTCGGCGAGGTCGCGGCGATCGACGACAACCTGATGAGCATCCCGGGCGTCTCGGTGTCGCCGCGGGACACCGCGCGCCAGGCGATCGAGGGCCTCGACGCGGGCAAGCGCGTGGTGGTCCCCGGGCCCGCCACGCGCGCATCGGCCGTGATCGGCCGCTACGCGCCGCGCTGGCTCACGCTCGAGACGATGCGCCGCTTCTACCCGGTGGGCAAGTGAGCGCGGCGACGGTCGAGGGCGCGGGCGTCGAGCTCGCCTACGACGAGCGCGGCTCCGGTGAGCCGGTCGTGCTGGTGCACGGGCTCGCGTGCCCGCGCTCGCTCTGGCACGAGACGGTGGAGGCGCTCGGGGACGGCGCGCGCACGATCGCCTACGACCGCCGCGGATACGGCGACAGCGGCGTGCCCGAGGACTACAGGCGCACGACCGTCGAGGAGCAGGCCGACGACCTGATCGCGCTGCTGCGCGCGCTCGACGCCGCGCCCGCGGTGCTCTGCGGGCTCAGCTTCGCCACGCTCGCGTGCCTCGACGCGATGGCGCGCGAGCCGGACCTCGTGCGGGCCGCCGTGCTGGTCGAGCCGCCCCTGCTGTGGCTCGTGCAGGAGGGCGCCGAGGCCATGTCGCAGATGCGCGCCGCGCTCGAGGAGGGCGCCGTGCGCGGCGGCTCGGCGGGCGCAATCGACGCGTTCGCAGCGCACGTGT
>DASVPL010000104.1:0-15442 GCA_036382905.1 Thermoleophilaceae bacterium
AATGCGGAAGCCCTCCGCCGCGCCGCGCCTGGCAGTGGCCGCTCGCGATCGGGCTGCTCGGCCTCATGGCCCTCCTCGCGCGCAGGTGGGCTACCTACAATCGCTCGCCGTGATCGAGCGCGAGCAGGTCCTCCACGTCGCCCGCCTTGCACGCCTCGAGCTGAGCGACGAGGAGGTCGAGCGCATGTCCGGCGAGCTGTCGTCGATCCTCGACCACATCGAGAAGATCAACGAGCTCGCCCTCGACGACGTGGCGCCCACCTCGCACGTGATCGGAGTGGAGAACGTCCTGCGTCCCGACGAGCCGCGCCCCAGCATCCCGCGCGAGCGCGCCCTCGAGCTCGCGCCGGACGCCACCGACGACGGGTTCCGCGTGCCGCCGAGCCGGGCGCCGGACGCGGCGTGAGCGGCCTCCTCGACCTGACCGGCGCGCAGGCCGCCGAGCGCATCCGCGCCGGCGAGACCTCAGCGAAGGAGCTCTTCGACGCCTACCGCGAGCGCGCGGCCGCCGAGGACCTCAACGCGTTCCTCTGGCTGGCCGACGCGGCGCCGGATGCCGAGCCCGCGCAGGACGCTCCGCTCGGCGGCGTCCCGCTCGCCGTCAAGGACCTGTTCTGCGTCGAGGGCGTGCCGAGCCAGGCCGCCTCACGCATCCTCGAGGGCTACCGCCCGCCGTACACCGCCACCGCCGTCGAGCGGCTCACCGCCGCCGGCGCGCCCGTGCTCGGCAAGACCAACATGGACGAGTTCGCGATGGGCTCCTCGAACGAGAACTCGGGCTACGGCCCGGTGCTCAACCCTTGGGACCGCGAGCGCGTGCCGGGCGGCTCCTCGGGCGGAAGCGCCGCCGCCGTCGCCGCCGGCCTCGCTCCGTGGGCGATCGGCACCGACACCGGCGGCTCGATCCGCCAGCCCGCCGCCCTCTGCGGCGTGGTCGGCCTCAAGCCGACCTACGGTGCGGTCTCGCGTTACGGGATGATCGCCTTCGCCTCGTCGCTCGACCAGTGCGGCCCGATCACGCGCGACGTGACCGATTGCGCGCTGCTGCTCAAGCACATGGTCGGCCGCGACCCGTGCGACTCCACCTCGCTCGACTTCCCCGAGCCGGTCGAGCTCCCGACCCTGATCCGCCTCGACGGCATGCGCTTCGGCGTGCCGCCTGAGCTGAGCGGCGAGGGGATCGAGCCCGGCGTCCGGCAGGTCTTCGAGGACACGCTGAAGCTGATCGAGGAGCTCGGCGGGACGATCGAGGAGGTCGCCCTGCCGCACTCGCCGCAGGCAATCTCCGCCTACTACGTGATCGCCCCCGCGGAGGCGAGCGCGAACCTCGCGCGCTACGACGGCGTGCGCTACGGCACCCGCCATGGCGAGGGCGACCTCACGTCGCTCTACGAGGAGACCCGCGCCACGGGCTTCGGCGACGAGGTCAAGCGCCGGATCATGCTCGGCACCTACGCGCTCTCGTCGGGTTATTACGAGGCCTACTACGGCCGCGCTCAGCGCGTGCGCACGAAGATCGCCGACGACTTCCGCAACGCGTTCGAGAAGGTCGACCTGATCGTCACGCCGACCTCGCCGACCGTCGCCTTCAGGCTCGGCGAGCGCACCGACGACCCGCTCGCCATGTACCTGTCCGACTACTGCACGGTCTCGATGCCGCTGGCCGGCATCCCCGCGATCTCGATCCCCGGCGGCCTGGCCGGCGGCCTGCCGGTCGGCATCCAGCTCGCCGGCCCGGCGTTCAGCGAGAACCGCATCCTCGACGCCGCGCACGCGATCGAGCAGGCGGTCGGCTTCGACGGGAGCTCCGCCCGTGGCTGAGGCGGCCCTCGCCGAGCGCCACTACGAGCCGGTCATCGGGCTCGAGATCCACGTCCAGCTCAGGACGCGTACGAAGATGTTCTGCGGCTGCGCGCTGTCGTTCGGGGAGGAGCCCAACACGCGCACCTGCCCGATCTGCCTCGGCCACCCCGGCACGCTCCCGGTGACCAACGCCGAGGCCGTGCACTACGGGATCATGATCGCGCTCGCGCTCGGGTGCGAGGTGGCCCCGCGGTCGATCTTCCACCGCAAGAACTACTTCTATCCCGACCTCCCGAAGGGCTACCAGGTCTCCCAGTACGACATCCCGCTGGGGAGCGCCGGGCGCCTCGGCGAGGTGCGCGTGCACCGCGTGCACCTGGAGGAGGACGCCGCGAAGCTCGTGCACGCGGGCAGCTCGGGCCGCATCCACGGCGCCGAGGCGAGCGTGGTCGACTTCAATCGCGGCGGCACGCCGCTCGTCGAGATCGTGTCCGAGCCGGACCTGAGGAGCGCCGCCGACGCCGGCGAGTGGGCGCGCCTGCTGCGCGCCACGCTGAGGGCGCTCGGGGTCTCCGACGTGAACATGGAGGAGGGCTCGCTGCGCGTGGACGCGAACGTGTCGATCCGCCCGGCCGGCGAGTCGACGCTCGGCACCAAGACCGAGCTGAAGAACATGAACTCGTTCCGCTTCCTGGAGCGCGGGATCGAGGCCGAGATCGCCCGCCAGGAGGCGATCCTGCGCGACGGCGGCGAGGTCCACCAGGAGACGCTCCACTACGACCCGCAGAGCGGCGCGATCAGCTCGCTGCGGTCGAAGGAGGAGGCACACGACTACCGCTACTTCCCGGAGCCCGACCTCGTGCCGATCGCTCCGACCGAGGCGATGATGACCCGCGCCCGCGAGGCGCTGCCCGAGCTGCCGGCCGCGCGTGCGGAGCGCTTCGAGTCCGAGCTCGGACTGCCCGCGGCCACCGCCAAGCTGCTGGCGTTCCGCGGCGAGCTGGGCGACTTCTACGAGGAGACGGTCGCCGCGGCGGACGGCGGGGCCGAGCCGGCGGCGATCGCCAACTGGGTCGTGGGCGAGCTGCTCGCGCGGCTGGGGGATGTCGAGCCCGGGGACTCCCGCGTGGAGCCCGCCGCGCTGGCCAAGCTCGTGGCGATGGTGTCCGAGAAGCGGATCTCCGGGGCCGCCGGCAAGGAGGTGCTCGGAGTGCTGGCCGACGCGGGCGGCGACCCCGAGGCGATCGCCGCCGAGCGCTCGCTCGGCATGGCCGACACGAGCGAGCTCGACGCGATCGTCGACCGTGCGATCGAGCAGAACGCGGACGCCGTCGAGAAGATCCGCGGCGGTGCCGACAAGGCGATCGGCGCGATCGTCGGCGCGGTGATGCGCGAGACCAAGGGCCGCGCCGACGGCGGCGAGGTCCAGCGGATGATCCGCGAGCGGATCGGCTGAGCGCCGCGCTCGCCGATCGGCCGAGAGTCACACAAGCCGGCCGAACGCGCGGCGTATCATCGACCGCCTCACCCCACAGGAGGCCTCACATGTCGCGACTGATCCGTATGGACTCGACCGGCCACTCGACACTGGCGGAGTGGACCGCGCAGGACGAGGCGGCGTACCGCAGCGCCTCCGAGGCCTTCCGCCGCGAGCTCGACAACGGCTACATCGGCATGGTGAGCGAGGGCCCCGGCCACGCCACGCACGTGCGCGAGCTGCCCGTGGACGCGAGCCTCGTCATCATGCGCCAGCCCATCGCGGGCGGCTAGCGAGGGGTGGCATTCGCCGAGTCGGTTCCGGGGGCGGCTGGCCAACCCCTTCCCGAGCTCGCCTCCGTCCCCTGGCGGCGGCGGGCCAGCGCCGCCGGCCTGCGCACGCGCGGGCGGGCGTGGACGTGGTTCACGGCCGTCTACGTGGCCCAGTGGTTCGCCGTGGCGGCGATCCTGCTCGCGCTCGAGCCGCTGACCGCCCCGGTCGCGGCGGCCGGCCTGGCGATGGCCTACATCGTGCCGAGCCTCTACGCGGCCCGCGGCGCCACCACCCTGCGCCCGAAGGGCGCCCGCCACGCCAGCGCCGAGCCCGTCGCGCAGGGTCTCCTCGGCGACCTGCTCGGCCACGACGCGCGCGACCTGCACCGGCACACCGGCCTGGCGGTCGAGCGCGGCCGGCTCGGCACCTGGGTGATCGGCGAGGGCGGCGCGGCGCTCGTGACCGACGGCGGCCGCCGGGTGCACTGCTTCTGCGTGCGCACCACCGACCCGCAGCTCCCGCCCTCGGACCGGATCGCGCACCTGCTGCTCGCCCTGCGCACCGACGAGGAGGGCTTCGCGACCGTCGCCAACCACGCCTTCGCCGGCGCCCCTTGGCGGCTCGCGCGCCACATCGACCGGCGGATGCGCCCGGCGCTGACCGCGGCGCGGCGGAGCTGACCTTGGCCTGGCGGGTCGTGATCGCCGGCGGCGGGTTCGGCGGGCTCTACGCGGCCCGGAGGCTCGAGCGCGTGCTGCCCTCGCAGGCGGCCCACGTCACGCTCGTTACCGACGTCAACTTCCTGCTCTACACCCCGCTCCTGCCCGGCGCGGCCGCCGGCACGCTCGAGCCGCGCCACGTCGTGATCCCGGTCCGCGAGGAGCTCGAGCGCACCGAGATCCGGCTGGGGCGCGTGACCTCGCTCGACCCCGGCGGCTCGAGCATCTGCTTCCGGTCGGCGGACGGGCGCGACGAGCGCATGGAGTACGACCAGCTCGTGCTCGCCGTCGGCTCGATCTCGCGCGTGCTCCCGATCCCCGGGCTCGCGGAGCACGGCATGGGCTTCAAGACGCTCCCCGAGGCCGTGGCGCTGCGCAACCACGCGCTGCTCAACCTCGAGATCGCCGAGCAGCTCGACGACCCCGAGCTGCGCCGCCCCTACCTGTCGTTCGTGTTCGTCGGAGCCGGCTACGCCGGGGTGGAGGGCATCGCCGAGCTCCAGGACTACGTCGGCGACGTGATCGAGCGCTACCCGCGCTGCCGCCTCGACGGCACGCGCTGGGTCCTCGTCGAGGCGCAGGAGCGGATCATGCCCGAGATCTCGCCCAGCCTGGCGGCGTTCGCGACGTCCGAGCTGCGCGCCCGCGGCATCGAGGTCCGCGCGAACACGCGGATCGAGCGGGTCGAGGCCGGCAGCGTCACGCTCACCGGCGGCGAGGCCGTGCCCGCGCGCACGCTCTGCTGGACGGCCGGAGTGACGCCGCCGCCGCTCGTGGCCGAGTCGGGGCTGCCGCTCGGTGCGGGCGGTCGCGTGGCCGTGGACGCCACCATGCGCGTGGACGGCCATCCCAACATCTGGGCGATCGGGGACGCCGCCGCGGTGCCCGACCCCGCGAAGGGTGGGAAGGGCCCCACCCCGCCCACCTGCCAGCACGCCCTGCGCCAGGGCAAGGTCGTGGCCGACAACGTGGCGGGCGCGCTCGGGCACGGGCGGATCCGGAAGTTCCGCTACCGGACGCTCGGCGTGTTCGTCGACATGGGGCGCAAGCAGGCCGTGGCCGAGGTGCTGAAGCTGAGGCTGCGCGGCTTCCCGGCCTGGTGGCTGGCGCGCACCTACCACCTCTGGATGATGCCGGGCGCCGCGCGCAAGGCCCGGCTCGTGACCGACTGGACCGTCGGCCTCTTCTTCAGCCGCGGCTCGGCCGAGCTCGGGCAGCTCGGCCACCCGCCGCCGCTCGACCCACCCTGAACATCCGGGCTTAACTTTTCGGGGCTGGCGCGTCAGCCCGCATGGGGTTAGGGTGGACGCGTCGAAGGATCTTGAGCGCCCCGGGGGGCATGGAGGCAGCAGCATGGGACGGACTCGCACGGCAGCAGCGCTCGCACTGACGGCGCTCGGCATCGCGGCGGCACCGGCTCCGGCCGCCGACTTTTGGCGCGAGCCCGACGGCGGGCCCAGCCCGATCAACGTCAGCGGCGACGTCTCGCCCGGTGCCGACAGCGGCTCCGACCTCGTCGACCTCGGCGGCGTGCCGTACATCGCCTGGAGCGAGTGGAACGGCACCGCGTACCAGGTGCGCGTCGCGCGGCTCGAGGGCAGCCAGTGGGTGGTGCTCGGGCCGACGCTCAACGCGAACCCCACGCGCGATGCCACCCAGCCGCACCTCGCGGTCAACGAGGGCGTGCTGTGGGCCACCTGGCTCGAGCGCGACGCGACGGGCACCACCCAGATCCGGGTCGCGCGCCGGACCGGAACCGCGTGGGTCCCGGTCGGCGGAGCGGTGGACGTCTACCCGAACCAGCCCGACGATCCCCGCTTCTACGCGGGCGCCTCGCAGCTCGCGTTCCTCGGCGGCGTGGCCTATCTCGGCGTGATGGAGGACTCCGGCGTCGACTTCTCGTTCGACCTCCTGAAGCTGAACGCGAACGAGCAGTGGGTGAAGGCGGACACCGGCACCCGCCCGTTCCACACCACCCCGCGATCGTTCGAGCTCGAGGTCTCCGGCGGGCGCCTGTACCTCGCGACGACGGAGTTCTTCGGCGGCTCGGTGGTCTGGCGCCTCGCGGGCAACGGCCGCGACTGGGAGAACATCGGTCCGCCCAACTCAGACCAGCTGAGCCCGACCGATATCGAGGACGTCGGGGGCACGCTTCGCGCGACCTACGACGGCAAGCTCTGGACCCTCACAGCGGGCGGCACCTGGCAGCTCGTCGGCCCGGCGCCCGGCGGTCTCGGCACGGGGTTCGAGACCCCGACCGTGCTCACGAAGACGCAGGCCGGCGACCTCGCCGTGGCACGCCTCGTCGCGAACGCCTGGCAGCCGCTCGGCAGCGGCCTGCTCGACAACCGGGAGAAGTACGTTGGCGCCGGGCTGGTCGAGGTCGGCAACACGCCGTACGTCTCCTGGTCCGAGTTCGACGGCTGCAACTGGGAGCTGCGCGTGGCGCGGCTCGAGTCGGCGACCGCCGACGACCCGCCGCTGCCGGCCCCGGGCGCGTGCCCGCCACCCAAGCAGCCGCCGTCGAACGATCCCGGCACGGGTCCGAACCCGGGGCCGACCCCCAACCCGAACCCGAACCCGGGACCGAACCCCAACCCGGGTCCCAACCCGCCCGCGCCCACGCCGCCGGTCCTCGGCGACTGCGGGATCCTGCTCAGCGGCACCCCGGGGGCCGACGCGCTGAACGGCGACGCCCGCCGCAACGAGATCAGCGGGCTCGCGGGCGACGACCGCATCTTCGGCGCCGGTAACGCCGACTGCCTGTTCGGCGGGGCCGGCAACGACCTGCTCGACGGCGGCGCCGGCAACGACGAGCTGCGCGGCGGATCGGGCCACGACCGCCTGAAGGGCGGCGCGGACTCCGACGAGCTGTTCGGCGACTCCGGCAACGACCGGCTCACCGGCGGCGACGACGAGGACGAGCTCACCGGCGGCTCCGGGAGCGACGTGCTGGGCGGCGGCGACGGCTACGACACCGTGAGCGCCGGCTCCGGCAACGACGTGATCGACGCCCGCGGCTCGGGCTTCGACCGCATCGACTGCGGCCCCGGGCGCGACCGCGTGAAGAACGCCGACCGCCTGGACCGGCTCCGCGGCTGCGAGCGCGTGTCGCGCTGAGGCCGGTCCCGGGCGGCGTCTGACCCGGCTGCCTAGACTCGCCGGGTGATCGCGGAGATGACCTTCCGGGAGGGGTCGCTCGCCGACCTCCCGGCGACCTTCGAGCTCTCCGAGGTCGCGATGCACGAGTCCGCGGTGCGCCAGGGCGTGATCGCGCCCGACCCGCCGCTGACCGGCAATCGCATACGCGCCGACTGGCAGCGCCAGCGCGGCGTGCTCGAGTTCCTGGCCGCTCAGCCGGACGGCCGCTACGTGATCTGCGAGGGCCCCGAGGGGGTGACCGGCTTTGCCCGCGTGGTGCGCTTCGGAGCCATGGAGCAGCTCACCGAGCTGATGGTCCACCCGGGCCACCAGCGCCAGGGCATCGGGCGGGCGCTGCTCGAGCGCTGCTGGCCTGGCGACCCGACGCCGGAGCTCGGCCGGATCGTGGTGGCGGCGGGCGCGCCCGCCGACCTCACGCTCTACACGGAGTTCGGCACGATGCCCGTGGCCGGCCACTGGCACATGCGCGCCCGCACCGAGGACTACGTGCCGCTGCGCACGGCGGAGGTGGACATGGTCGACCCGGGGGTGCACGTGCTCACGCCCGACCGCGCCGTGGAGGAGTGGTGCCGTCTCGAGCCCGAGGCCGTCGGGCACGAGCGTCCCGCTCTGCATGCCTACTTCGCGCGCGAGCGCACCTGCCTCGCGCTGCCCGGGCAGGACGAGCGGCCGTCCGCGCTCTGCTGGGTCAGCTCGGACGGTGAGATCGGCCCCGCGGTCGCCGCCGCCGCCGGCGACCTCGTGCCCGTGATCCTCGCGGCGCTCGACCGCGTGGCGAAGACGCAGGAGCCCGAGCTCCTGAGCGTGTTCACGACCTCCCTGAGCTGGTGGCTGCTGCGGCGCCTGCGCACGCTCGGCTTCCAGGTCTTCTGGCCGAGCTGGGTGATGTGCTCGGTCCCGCTGCCGGGGCTCGACCGCTACGTGCCCACGCGCCCGCCGCAGGTCATCTGACGCTTAGATGCGTCTGCGAGAATCGGCGTCATGAACGAACGCCTCTCCAACATCGGCGGCAAGCTGCTGGCCGGCGTGGTCCTGCTGATCGCCGGCTGGATCCTCCTGAAGTTCGTGCTCGGGTTCATCGCCTGGGTGGCGACGGTGGTCATGGTGCTGATCGCCGTGGTCGCGGTCCTGTGGGCGGTCAACCGCCTACTCTGAGGCGGCCGTGGAGCTCGTCCCGATCATGGTGTTCTGCGGCCTCTCGGCCGCGATCATCGGCAAGATCAAGGGCAGCTCGTTCATCGTCTGGTTCCTGGTCGGCGCGGCCCTCCCGATCGCGGGCACGATCGCCGCGCTGCTCTACCGCTGGGAGCGCGACGAGCTGCGCCGCGAGTGCGAGGAATGCGGGAACATCGTGCCGCTGAGCGACCAGGTCTGCATGCGCTGCGGGCGCGATCTCGACTGGCCCGAGCAGGCCTTCCGGACCACGCCCGCGCGCTAGACTCGGCCTCCCGCGCGGCCTCCCGGTCGCCAGCCCCGACCCCGCAAGGAGTGGTCCCGAGTGCGAGCCGTCGACGCCATCATCGAGTGCCTCAAGGCCGAGGGCGTCGACACCGTATTCGGCATCCCCGGCGGCGCCAACCTGCCGACCTACGACGCCCTCTACGACGGCGGCGTCCGCCACGTGCTCTGCCGCCACGAGCAGGGCGCCGGCCACGCGGCCGAGGGGTACGCGAAGGCCTCCGGCAAGGTGGGCGTGGCCCTGGCCACCTCGGGCCCGGGCGCCACGAACCTCGTCACCGCGATCGCCGACGCGGTCATGGACTCGGTCCCGACCGTGTTCATCACCGGCCAGGTCCGCACCGAGCTGATCGGCACCGACGGCTTCCAGGAGGCCGACATCTCCGGCATCACCATGCCGATCGTCAAGCACTCGCTGATGATCCAGGACCCGCGCGAGATCCCCGCGGCGATCCACGAGGCCTTCCACGTGGCCCGCTCGGGGCGCCCCGGCCCGGTGCTCATCGACATCCCGCAGGACCTCTCGCGCGCGGACATCCCGTACGAGCCGGTCGACTCGACCTCGCTGCCGGGCTACAACCCGACCACCGAGGGCAACGCGCGGCAGATCAAGCTGGCCGCGAAGGCGCTCGCCAACGCCCGGCGGCCGGTCTTCTACACCGGCGGGGGCGTGGTCAACGCCAACGCGGCGGAGGAGCTGCGCGAGCTCTGCTTCGCGGACCGCTTCCCGGTCACCTCGACCGTGATGGGCCTCGGGGCGTTCCCGGCCCCGCACGAGCAGTGGCTCGGGATGCTCGGCATGCACGGCACCCGCACCGCGAACTACGCGATGGACGAGGCCGACCTGATCGTCGCGATCGGCGCCCGCTTCGACGACCGGATCACCGGCAAGCTGTCGGAGTTCGCGCCGCGCGCGAAGTTCATCCACATCGACATCGACCCGGCCGAGATCTCCAAGAACGTGCCGGCCCACATCCCGATCGTGGGCGACGCGAAGCGGATCCTGCCGCGGCTCACCCGCGAGTACCGGGCGCTCGAGACCGACTCGTCGCGGCTCGACGGCTGGTGGGAGCGGATCAAGGGCTGGCAGGAGCGCCACCCGCTGCGCTACGACGACTCCGAGGACAGCGAGATCAAGCCGCAGTTCATGATCCAGGCGCTGCACGAGGCCACGGGCGGCGACGCGATCGTCACCTCGGACGTCGGGCAGCATCAGATGTGGACCGCGCAGTGGTACGACTTCCCCCAGCCGCGCCGCTGGATCAACTCGGGCGGGCTCGGGACGATGGGCTTCGGGCTGCCCTCGGCGCTCGGCGCCAAGGTCGCCTGCCCCGACCAGACGGTCGTGTGCGTCGCGGGCGACGGCTCGATGCAGATGAACTCGCAGGAGCTCGCCACCTGCGTGTCCGAGGGCATCGCGGTGAAGACGTTCATCATGAACAACGGCTACCTCGGCATGGTCCGCCAGTGGCAGGAGCTGTTCTGGGACCGCCGCTACTCGGCCGTGGACATGGGCACGACGCCCGACTGGGTCAAGCTGGCCGAGGCCTACGGCGCGGTCGGCATGCGCGCGACCGACAAGACCACGCTCGTCGAGCAGATGCGCGAGGCGCTGGCCGCCGACGGCCCGGTCGTCATGGACGTCGTCGTGACCAAGGAGGAGAACTGCTATCCGATGATCCCCGCGGGCCAGCCGGCACGAGAGATGGTGGGATGACGAGCGAAAACCAAGCCAGCCAAGGACGCAGGCCCGAAGGCGTGGGCGACCAAGCCGAGGGCCGAGGGCGCCGGTTGGCGCAGGTTTGCAGCCGTCATGGGTGAGCCAGGGACAAGGGAGATTCTGAACCTCGGCGACCTCGAGGCCGCCGGGGGGATCCACACCGGCCGCAAGCACATCCTGTCGCTCTTGGTCGAGAACAAGCCGGGCGTGCTGGCGCGGATCGCGGGGCTGTTCTCGCGGCGCGGGTTCAACATCCAGACGCTCGCGGTGGGCCCGACCGACGACCCGACCCTGTCGCGCGTGACGCTGACGGTCGACGGCGCGCTGCACCCGATCGACCAGGTGACCAAGCAGCTCCACAAGCTGGTCAACGTGATCAAGATCCGCGACCTCGAGCCCCACGAGGCCGTGGCCCGCGAGCTCGCGCTGTTCAAGGTCAGCGCCGACGGCGAGTCGCGCGGGCAGATCATGCAGTTCGCCGACATCTTCCGCGGCAAGGTGGTCGACGTCTCGAAGCGCTCGGTGACCATCGAGATCACCGGCACCGACGACAAGATCGAGGCGTTCGAGCGGATGGTCAGGCCGTTCGGGCTGATCGAGATGGTCCGCACCGGCGAGATCGCGATCTCGCGCGGACGCTCCACCACCTAGCGCCGTGACGGTCATCGGTGGCCTTCGCACCGAGCACGGCCCGCTGGGGCTCTCGGAGGCGGCGCGGCAGCTGCTTCGTGCACGGCTCGACCGCGCCATCAAGCTGGCTCGGCGCCAGCGGCGCCCGATCCTCGCGAGCGTGAGGGTCCCGGCCGACGCCGCGATCGACGCGTCCGCCACGGTGCTGGCCGCGCGCACGCCGAGCGACTCGGCGTTCTGCTTCGAGCAGCCCGACCGCGACCGCTTCGCCATCGCCGCGCTTGGCTCCGCGGCGGTCGTCGAGGCGAGCGGTGAAAGGCGCTTCGAGTCCGTTGCCGAGCAGTGCCGCGACCTGACCTGCGGCGCCATCGCGGACGGGGCCGACCCCGTGTGGGTTGGCGGCTTCGCCTTCGCGCCCGACGGGGCGGCGACGCCCGAGTGGTCCTCGTTCGGCCCCGCGCGGCTCACGCTGCCGGAGGTCGCGATCACGCGCCGCGGGGACCGCGCCGAGCTCACGGTGAACGCGGTCGTGACCGGCGACGAGGCGCCGGACGCCGTGCTCGAACGTTGCGCCGACCGCACCGAGACGCTCGTGCCGGTGCACATGCCGCTGGTGGACCCGCACCCGGTCGAGCGCGCGCGGGTGGTCAGCGCCGCGCCACCCGAGCACTTCGCCGAGGCGGTGCGGCGAGCGACCGAGCGGATCGCGGCGGGTGAGCTCGAGAAGATCGTGCTGGCGCGCGAGGTCCGCGTGCACGCGCCGCGGCCGATCGACGCCGCGGCCGTCTACGGCGGGCTGCGCGACCGGTTCCCCTCGTGCTACTGCTACCTCGCCGTGACGCCCGACGCCGCGTTCGTCGGTGCGACCCCGGAGCTGCTCGTCCGCCGCGACGGTCAGCGGGCGCAGACCGTCGCGCTCGCCGGCACGCTGCGCCGCAGCGCCGACCCGGCGCTCGACCGCCACCTCGCGGAGCAGCTCCTCGGCAGCGAGCGCTACCGCGAGGAGCAGGCGATCGTGACCAGGCGGATCGAGCGCACGCTAGGCCCCGTGAGCGTGTGGGTGGCCGCCGCCGAGGAGCCGGTCGTGGTCAAGGTCCAGAACGTCCAGCACCTGGGCACGCCGATTCGCGCGCAGCTCGCCGAGCCGCTGGCCTGCGCGGAGCTGGCCGGTCGGCTGCACCCGACGCCCGCCGTCGGCGGCGAGCCGGAGGAGCGCGCGCTGCCGCTGATCCCGGCGCTCGAGGGGCTCGACCGCGGCTGGTACGCGGCCCCGCTCGGGTGGACCGACCTGGCCGAGGACGGCGAGTTCTGCGTGGCCCTGCGCTGCGCGCTGATCCGCGACCGCGTCGCCCACCTGTACGCGGGCGAGGGCATCGTCCGCGAGTCGGTGCCGGACGAGGAGCTCGCCGCCAACGAGGCGAAGCTCCAGGCGCTGCTGCCGCTCCTGACCTAGAGGCGCGCCGCGACGCGCTCGAACAGCTCGCGCTGGAGCGCGACGTTGCGGGCGCGGTCCGTGGGCGCCTCGACCAGTGCCGGCCCGCCCTCGACGGCGGCGCGCACCGCGTCCGGGGTCTCCGCGCGCACGTAGTCCATCCCGGCGAGCGCGGCCACGTGCTCGCCGTCGACCTCGCTCGGCGTGACGATGTGGCGCTCGAAGGTTGCCGGGTCGGCCACCGCGGCGAGCGGCAGGTGGTCGAAGATGTTGCCGCCGCCGTTGTTTGCGAAGACGATGGTCAGCTCCGCGCCCAGGCGCTGCGCGGCCACCACGCCGCCGAGGTCGTGCAGCAGCGCCAGGTCGCCCAGCAGGACGATGGTGCGCCCGTCGTGCGCGAGCGCGGCGCCCGCGGCGGAGGCGACCGTGCCGTCGATCCCGTTCGCGCCGCGGTTGGCCAGGAACAGCAGCGGCTTCTCGCCGCCCGGCACGAACGTCTCGACGTGGCGGATCGGCATCGACGACGCGACCCAGAGGAGCGAACCGGCGGGCGCGGCCTCCGCCGCGGCGGTCCAGACCCTCGGCTCGAACGGGTCGGCGACCTCCGCCAGCGCCGCGGGGACCAGCGCGTCGGCGCGCCGCCAGGACTCGAGCCAGGCGGGGTCGGCCGGCTCGGCGCCCGGCGCGGCCTCGACGGCGTCGAGCCACAGGTCGGCCTCATGCGCGGGGTCCTGCCAGGTGCGCTGCGGGTCCATCACCCACTGGGGCACGCCGGCCAGCCAGGTACGCAGCGGCTTCGAGGTGGGCAGGTCGCCGGCGCGCAGCACGAAGTCCGGCCTGTGCTCGGTACAGAAGCGCTCCGCCCGCAGGAGCACGTCGTAGTGGGCGATCACCGCGGAGCGCTCGTGCGGGCCGCACCTGAGGTTCGAGGTCGCGTCGGCCAGCAGCGGCCAGCCGAGCCGCGCGGCCAGGGCGGGGAGGGGGGACCCGGGCGGCATCGCTCCCGCCACGATCGCGCCGCGCGCCGCGGGCTCGAGGGGGGTGGGGGAGGGCGGCGTGGCCGGGCCGCGCCGCACCCAGGGGGCGCCGTCGGGGCGCCCCTCCCACGTCTCGGCGTCGAGCTCCTCCTCGACCGGCGCGAGCGGGTCGCGCAGCGGGAAGTTCAGGTGCACGGGCGCGGGGCGGCCGTCGAGCGCGGTCCAGTAGGCGCGGCAGGCCAGCGCGCGATGGTGGATCGCGGTGGTGCGCGAGGGCTCGTGGTTGCCGACCTCCACGAACCACTTCGCGTGCGAGCCGTAGAGCTTCACCTGGTCGATCGACTGCCCCGCGCCCACCTCGCGCAGCTCGGGCGGCCGGTCGGCGGTGAGCACGATCAGCGGCACGCCGGCCTCGCGTGCCTCGACCACGGCGGGCATCAGGTTCGCGGCCGCGCTGCCCGACGTGCAGGTGATCGCGACCGGGCGGCGGCTGCGCTTGGCCAGCCCGAGCGCCACGAACCCGGCCGCGCGCTCGTCGACGACCGAGTGGGCGCGCACGCCGGGCTGCGCCGCTATCGACAGCACGATCGGCGCGTTGCGCGCGCCCGGGGAGGTGACCGCGTCGGTCATCCCGCAGCGCACGAGCTCGTCCACGAACGCCTGGAGGGGCGCATACGTCCGGTTGATCGGGATCATGCTCGTGTGCAGGCGCCGCTCGTGGTCTTCGTTCCCGGCTTCATGCAGCGCGGGGAGGCGTGGGCCCCGGTCGCCGGAATCGTCTCCGAAAGCTATACGACGCTGTGCGTCGACTTCGCGGCGAACACCCTCGCGGGGCGGCTCGACGAGCTGCGCGCGGCGGCGCCGCCGGGCGCGGTCGCGGTCGGCTACTCGATGGGCGGGCGGCTGGCGCTCCAGCTCGCGGCGCGCGAGCCGGAGCGGTTCGGCGCGCTCGTGACCGTGGGGGCGGCGGCGGGGATCGAGGACCCGGGCGAGCGGCGCGCGCGGCGCGAGGCGGACGAGGCGCTCGCGACCTGGATCGAGGGGCAGCCGATCGAGGCGGTGGTGGAGCGCTGGGAGTCGCAGCCCGTGTTCGCGGGCCAGTCGCCCGAGCTCGTGGAGGCTCAGCGGGCCGGCCGTCGCTCGCACCGCCCCGGCGAGCTGGCGGAGCTCCTGCGCAGCGCCGGCCAGGGCGCGGCGGAGCCCGTGTGGGAGAGGATCGGCTCGCTGCCGATGCCGCTGCTGGCGATAGCGGGCGAGCGCGACGAGCGCTACGCGGCGGCGGCGCGGCGGCTGGCCGAGCTGGCGCCGCGCGGGCGCTGCGAGCTGGTCCCGGGCGCGGGGCACGCCGCGCACCTCGAGCGTCCGGACGCGGTCGCGGAGCTGATCCTCGGAGCGCTGGCGAGCTGGGCCGACAGCGGCTCGGCGAGCTAGACCGGGAGTGCGCGGCTAGACCGGGAGCGCCTCGACGAGCACCTCGGCCAGCGCGTCGTCGTCCACCGCGACCCCCAGCCCGGGGCCCTCGGGCACAGCGAGCAGCCCCGTGCGCGGCGCGGGCAGCGCCCGGGCCACGGCGGCGTCGAAGAGGTCGAGCGTGGCGAGTCCGCAGGCGAGCGAGAGCCGCTCGGTCGCCGCGAGCTGGAGCGCCGCCGCGATCCCCCAGGGCCCGTCGAGCGTGCTCGACAGGAACGGCTCGAGGCCGTGCTCGCGGGCCGCCGCGATCGTCGCGCGCGCGGCGTCGAACCCGCCGCTCGGCGCGAGCTTGACGTTCACGGCGTCGCACGCCTCGGCCTC
>DASVPL010000105.1:0-29213 GCA_036382905.1 Thermoleophilaceae bacterium
GTGCCGTAGAGCGCGACCTGCTCGGCCACGACCTCGCCGATCCGGCGCACGCCCTCGCGGATCGTGTCCTCGTCGGAGCCGGAGAAGTTCAGCCGCATCGAGTTGCGCCCGCGGCCGTCCAGGTAGGCCGCCTCGCCGGGAACGAACGCCACGTTCTCGCGCAGCGCGCGCGCCAGCAGGTCGGTGGTGTCGATGAACTCCGGCAGCGTGACCCAGATGAACAGGCCGCCGCCCGGTCGCGTCCACTCGGCCTGGGGCGGGAAGAACTCGGCTAGCGCGTCGAACATCGCGTCGCGGCGGCTGCGGTAGATCTCGTTGAGCGAGTCGACGTAGTCGCGCCAGATGCTTCCGTCGAAGTACGCGCGCACCATGAGCTGCGAGAGCGTCGAGGTGCAGAGGTCGGCGCCCTGCTTGCCGAGGTTGATCTTCTCGAGGATCGGCGGCGGCGCCACGACCCAGCCGAGCCGGATGCCCGGCGAGAGGATCTTCGAGAACGTGCCGAGGTACATCACGTAGAGCCCGCCGTCGAGCGCGCGGAGCGTCGGCTGGGCCGAGCCCTCGTAGCGCAGCAGCCCGTACGGGTTGTCCTCGAGCACGAGGAGCTGGCGCTCCTTCGCGATCTCGACGAGCATCCGCCGGCGCTCGATCGACATGGTCACGCCCGCGGGGTTCTGGAAGGTCGGCACCGTGTAGACGAACTTGGGCCGCCTGCCCTCGCGCTCCAGGCGGTCGAGCACCCCGCGGAGCTGCTCCACCTGCATGCCGTTCTCGTCGGTGTCGATCTGCACGACCTCGGCCTCGTACGAGTAGAACGACGGCACGGCGCCGGGGTAGGTCGGGCCCTCGGCGATGATCACGTCGCCGGGGTCGATCAGCGTCTTCGTGACGAGGTCGATCACCTGCTGGCCGCCGGTGGTGACGATCACGTCCTCGAGGTCGACCTTCATGTCCTCCGCGGCCATGACCTCGGCGATGCAGTCCTTGGTCTCGTCGAGCCCCTCCGTCGGGCCGTACTGGAGCGCCTTGGCGCACGACTCCGCCGCGATCCGGTTGCCCATGGCGGCGAACGTCTCGGTGGGGAAGCTGGCGGTGTCCGGGAGCCCGCCGGCGAGCGAGATCACCTCGGGGCGCGCCGTGATCGCCATCAGGTCGCGCATGGCCGACGACTTCATCACGCGCGTACGCGAGGCGAACAGCCCCGCATAGCGCTCGAGGTCGCGCTTTCCGGAGCGCGGGCGGGACATGGCGCCCTTTTCGCCTCCCCCAGTCGGGCCCCTGCCTTCGTCTATCGTCATCCGGCCCCTGAGCCTACCGGGCGCCACACCCCGTCTCGGACGATGAGTCTGTTCCTCGACATAGGCCAAGGCGCGGGCCTCGCGGGAGCAAGCGGGGTCCGGCCGTACCTGCCGCCGCTGGTGGCGGGCGCCCTCGCGCGCGGCGACACGGGCATCGACTTCGACGGCACGTCGTACGAGTTCCTCGAGCAGCCGTGGTTCCTCGTGGTGGTGCTCGCGCTGGCAGTCGCGGCGTACTTCGCCGACCGCACGCGCGGCACGCGTCCCGACGAGTCGAGCGACCCGGTCGCGGTCGGGCTCGGCGCGATCGGCGTGGTGCTCGGCGCGCTGCTGTTCGCGGGGTCGCTCGCGGACGGCGACCACACGAGCTGGCCCGGCCTGATCGGCGGCGCGGTGGCGGCGGCGCTGGGCTACTTCGCGGTCGCGGCCCTGTTCCGCCGCGCGCGCCGGCGCCTGCGCGCCGCGGACCGCTCCGGCGAGGGCGCCCCGAACCTCCTCGACGCGTACGCCGACGGGATCTCGCTCGTGCTGGCCGGCCTTTCGATCCTCGCGCCGCCGGTCGGGATCGTCGCGCTCGTGGTCTTCCTCGTGCTGCTCCTGCGGGCGCGCGGCGGTGGCGGGCAGAAGTACGAGGGCCTCCGGGTCCTGCGGTGAGCGGCAAGAGGCCGGCCGGGAACTCAGCGTGTGCGGCTGGCGCGCGCCGGGGCGTGGCTGCCAAGGACGCAGGACCCCGGACAATGCAGCGCATTGGCGGGGTCCGAGGACGCCGGCAGGCGCGCAGCCGGCGCCGCCAGACGTGCGCGCGGGGGTTCCCGGTTGGCCTCTAAGCCCAAGAAGCTCGTCCTCGCCGTCATCGACGCCCTCAAGCCGGAGATGCTCGACCGGGCGATCGAGCACGGACGCGCGCCCGCGCTCAAGGTGCTGGTCGAGAACGGCACGTTCGTGCGCGACTGCGTCTCCACCTTCCCGTCGGTCACCCCGGTGGCGGCGGCCACGATCGCGACCGGGGTCATGCCGGACGAGCACGACATCCCCTCGATGAACTGGTACCTGCGCGGCGAGGAGCGCTACGTGGAGTACGGGTCGTCGTTCGAGGCCTCGCGCACGTTCGGGCTCCTGCGCGCGCTCTACGACACGGTCTACAACCTCAACATGGCCCACCTGAGCCGCAACGCGCCGACGGTGTTCGAGCGCCTCCAGGAGGCCGACGTGCGCACGGCCGGGACGACGTACCTGATCTACCGCGGGCACAAGCGCCACGCGGCGCTCGAGGGCGGCCTCTACGGCCGGCTGGCGAAGGCGGGCGGGTTCCGCCACGCAGTCTGGGGCCCCGACGAGCTCTTCTACGCCGACCTGTTCGACTCGCGCAAGACCGAGTGCCGGTCCACGCTCGGCATGCCCGGCCAGCGCGACCAGCACTCCGCGTGCGTGGGCGCGCACCTGGTCGAGCACGACCTGTGCGACTTCATGCTGCTGTCGCTGCCCGACAACGACACGCACTCGCACAAGCGCGGACCGTTCGCGCAGGTCACGTCGATCGCGTCGGCCGACCGCGCGCTCGAGCGCGTGATGCACGCCGCCGGCGGCCCCGAGGCGTTCCTCGAGGACCACGCCGTGATCGTGATGTCCGACCACGCGCAGGTGGCGGTCTCACACTCGGTGAACCTGCTGGCGGAGGCGTTCGCGGAGTGGAAGGTGCTCTACGCCGAGGGCGGCCCGAGCGACGCCGAGATCGCGGTGTGCCCGTCCCAGCGCTCGGCGCAGGTCTACGTGCTCGACCAGGAGCGCCGCCGGGAGCTGCTGCCGAAGCTCGTGCGCGACCTGAAGGTGGTGGACGGCGTGGACGTGATCGCCTGGCGCGACGGCCCCGAGGCGGCCGTCTGGACGCGCCGCGGCGAGCTGCGCCTCTCGCCGGGCGGCGACCTGACCGACCCGCGCGGGGGCTCGTGGCACGTCGACGGCGACCTCGACGCGCTCGGGCTGGTCGTCACCGACGGGCGCGTCGACAGCGAGGAGTACCCGCTCGCGCTCGCGCGGCTGTGGAGCGCGCTGCGCTGCGCGCACGGCGGCGACGTGCTGGTGTCGGCGGCCACCAGCTACGAGTTCGTGGACTGGGGCGGCGTGGCCCACATCGGCGGCGGCAGCCACGGCTCACTCCACCGCGGCGACTCGCACGCGGCGCTGATCATGTGCGGCGTGGACGGCCCGGCGGCGGGCCCGCCGGACCAGTGGTCGATCGCGGACGTGGCCCCGCTGGTGCTCGAACACTTCTCTGTAGCCTGAGGATGGCGATGCGTCGAGACTCCGCGACGGCCGAGCCGGGCGACCTGGCGCTCCACACGCGTGTCCGCCACGGACTGCGCAGGCCGCACAACTGGATGCAGCTCGTCAAGTTCTGCGCGGTCGGCGGGTCGGGCTACGTCGTGAACCTGTGCGTGTTCGCGCTCGCCTACAAGCTGTTCGACCTGCACCATCTCGTGGCCGCGACGATCGCCTTCGTCGTCGCCGTCATCAACAACTTCTGGTGGAACCGGCACTGGACGTTCGGCGCGGCCGGCGCGCGCGAGCACCACGCCGGCTTCCAGGCCGCGCGCTTCTTCGGGGTCAGCGTGCTCGCGTTCCTTTTCGCGGCCGCCATCCTCGAGAGCCTCGTGCGCTTCACCGACATCCGGCCGATCGTCGCGCAGGCGATATCGATCGTGGCGGCCACGCCGCTCAACTTCGTCGGGAACAAGATGTGGACGTTCGGGCGCCGCGACGCAGGCGCCTCCTAGCCGCGCTCCTCGCCCTGGCGGCGATTCTCGCGGCCGCGGCGCCGGCGGCCGCGCAGGACCTGCGCCGGCCCGCGTCGCAGACCGACCCGCCGCCGTTCTACGAGCTCTCGGCGGCGCAGGCGCGGGATGTGGCGGATGGCCGCGCCGAGGTGCGCCGCGAGCGCGAGCGGCGCGGGGCGCTCTACGGGGTGGCCTACACCAAGGGCGGCCGGCTCTGGCAGGTGAGCTACTTCGCCGGCGGGGTCGAGCGCGTGCAGGTGGTGGTGGACGACCGCGATGGGCGCGTGCTCGAGGCCTGGACCGGCAACCAGGTGCGCTGGCGCATGGCGCGCGGGTACGAGGGCGCGTTCGGGCGCACGCTCAACTCGCCGTGGGTCTGGCTGCCGCTCTGCCTGCTGTTCCTGCTGCCGTTCGTGGACCCACGGCGGCCGTTCCGGCTGCTGCACCTCGACCTCCTGGTGCTGCTCGGGTTCAGCGTCTCGCACCTGTTCTTCAATCGCGGCGAGATCGGCGTCTCGGTGCCGCTCGTCTACCCGGTGCTGGCGTACCTGCTGGTGCGGATGCTGGTGGCGGGACTGCGCGGCGCGCGCGGGCGTGCCGGGCCGCTGCTCCCGCTGTTCCCGATGGCGGCGGTGGCGCTCGGGCTGGTGTTCCTGGTCGGCTTCCGCGTCGCGCTGAACGTGACGGACTCGCGCGTGATCGACGTCGGTCAGTCGAGCGTGGTCGGCGCGGATCGGATCACCGACGGGCGCGAGCTGTATGGCCAGCCGTTCTCCCCGACCGACCAGCACGGCGACACCTACGGCCCGGTCACGTACCTGCTGTACGTGCCGTTCGAGCTCGCGCTCCCGTGGAAGGGGCGGCCGGACCCGGCGGCCGCGCACGCGGCGGCGATCGCGTTCGACCTGCTCACGCTGATCGGGCTGCTGGTGCTCGGGCGGCGGGTGCGCGCGGGACCGGCCGGCTGGACGCTCGGCGTGGCGCTCGCCTACGCGTGGGCCGCCAACCCGTACACGCTGTTCGTGATGCAGTCGAACGCGAACGACAGCGCCGTGGCGATGCTGCTCGTGTGGGCTTTGGTCGGGATCGCCTCTGCGCCGGCGCGCGGGGCGTTCGTGGCGCTGGCCGCGGCGTCGAAGTTCTCACCGGCGGTGCTCGTGCCGCTGCTGGTGCGGGCTCCGGCCGCGCGCCGCTCCAACTTCATCATTTACGGGGCGACCGTCGGCCTCGTCCTCGTTGCCGCCTTTCTCCCGTTCGTCCCCGACGGCGGTTTTCGTGAGATCTACGACCGCACGGTCGGCTTCCAGCTCGCGCGCGAGTCGCCGTTCAGCATCTGGGGGCAGGAGGACGCGCTCGCGCCGCTGCACACCGCTCTCAAGGTCGCCGCCGCGCTGCTCACGGTGGCGATCGCCTTCGTGCCCCGCTGCCGCGACACGATCCAGGTCGCCGCGCTGGCCGCGGCGGTGGTCATCGCGGTCCAGCTGGTGGTGACGCACTGGTTCTACCTGTACGTCGTCTGGTTCCTGCCGCTCGTGCTGGTGGCGCTACTCGCCCCGCTCGCCGGCGGGCGCCGGGAAGCGCTCGGCCCAGGGCTCGAGCTCCACGCCCGCGACGTTGATCACCTGGGCGATCAGCCGGTACCAGCCGGCGCACACCACCAGCTCCAGTAGCTGCGGCGGGTCCCACTCGCGGACGAGCTCGGTCCAGAGGGTGTCGGAGACCGTGGCGGAGTCGTACAGCTCATCGACGAGGCGGATCAGGAGGCGGTCGCGCGGCTCGGTCCATGCCGGGTCGTCGGCGGACCCGTGAGCGGTCGCGGCGATCTGCTCGTCGGTGAGCCCGAGCGGGCGGCCGAACGCGACCGCATGCACGCCCCACTCGTACTCGGCGCCGGCGCGGGCGGTCGCGCGGTGGATCACGATCTCGCGCTCGCGCGGCTCCACGGTCGGGTGGCCGAGCAGCGCCGCGCCGAGCGGGCGCATCCGCGCGGCCAGCTCGGGGTGGATCATCAGCGTGCGGAACAGCTTCAGGGGCTCGACCGCGGCGCCCGGCGGCATCCACTTGCGCAGCGACTCCTCGACGTCCGGCTCGTACGGCGGCTCGATCGGGGGGATGCGCGGGGGCGTGGTGGGGATGCGCGGAGGCGTCGTCGCCATCGTCTACCTTTCTGCTTCGATTTCCGAAGCAGCTTACACCCCCCGTCCCGGACGGCCCGCCCGCGGCTCGACCAGCGGCGAGCCGATCATGGCCCTGCTCGATCTGCTCGGCCGGCGCTGGGCGCTGCGCGTGATCTGGGAGCTGCGCGACGGACCGTTCACGTTCCGGGAGCTCCAGGAGCGCTGCGGCGGCGTCTCGTCGTCGGTGCTCGCCCAGCGACTGGCCGAACTGCGCGAAGCCGGCATCGCGGACGAGGGGAACGTGCTGACGGCCGAGGGGCGGAAGCTGCTCGAGGCCTACGAGCCGCTGGGCGGCTGGGCCCGCCGCTGGGCGCGGCGAGCGGGGGCCGAGCCGGCGCGACGCTAGACCGCGCTGGAGCGGAGCCGGCGCGACGCTAGACCGCGCGGGGCGCCGTCCCGCTGCTAGACCACGAGCAGCCGGCGCAGCCGCGCGCCCGTCTCGCGCGGCTCCGCGATCTGCTCGTCGGTCACCCGGCCGACCCGGAACCCCGCGATCTGGAGCTCGATGTCGCGGACGCGGTCGCCCTCGAAGGCGCGGCGGTGGCCGTGGGTCGCGTAGTGGTCGATCTCGACCACCACCTTGCGATCGAGCCACACGGCGTCGAGCTCGTACTCGCCGAACGGCACGTTCATCGTTGGCAGCGGCAGGCCCTCCGCGCGCACGAGGTCGAGGAACCGCGCCTCGACCTCGGACCGGATCAACGGGACCGGACCGGTCGCGTCGCCGACGAGCGCGCGGAGCGGCTTCGCGCCGCGGTGCCCGCGCGCATCGGCGAGCACCCTCCACACGTCACGGAGGTCGAGCACCCGCCTGCGCTCGGATTCCTCGTACGCGCGGCGCAACGCCCGCGGCGGCTCGGTGGCGGCGATGTCGAGGAGCGTGCGCGCGACGCTGGTGCACGGGATGCCGTCGACACGCGTCCGGTCCCCCTCGGCGAGCTGCCGCGGGCGGTGCAGGACGATGCCGGCGCGTGACGCCCCACTCCGTCCGGTCACGGTCACATCCGTGCGCGGGCGGTTGTCCGACAGGACCTCCCACAGCCACGCCGCCGTGCGATGGCTCGCCAGGGCGCCGGGCCCGTACGCGAGCACCGCTGCCATGACGCGCCCCCGCTTCGTCACCCTGCTGTGACCCACGGCGTACACACCGCGATAAAGGGGGTGGAGCCGGCCCGCCCGCAGCCGCGCCTTGATCTCCCCGCGCGTCCGCCCCTCGGCGAGGAGCTGCCAGGCCGCGACCACCCCGTGCTGGCGCTCCGCGAGCCCTGCCACCAACCCGTCAACTGGGCCATCTTTTGGTCGTATTTGACACCTAACTTCGCCCAGGTCCGGCATGGCGCCGACTCTGCCAGCCGTGGTGTTACAGGTGGGTCAGGAGCGTTACGGGTCTGTGACGCCCGTGTGACGAATCAGGCGCGCGGGGCCTCGACCAGGAGCTGGCGGATCCCGGTCGCGCGCCCGCCGTCGTCGGCGTCGATCAGGACCGCCATCAGCCAGGGATCCTCCTCGCTCGTCTCGAAGCGGATCGGCATCATGGTCCGGAAGCGGTGGAGCGCCTGCTCCTTCTTCACGCCGATCACGCCGCCGCGCGCGCCCGTCATCCCCACGTCGCTGATGTAGGCCGTGCCGCCGGGCAGCACGCGGTAGTCCGCCGTCGGCACGTGCGTGTGCGTCCCGACGCACGCGGTCACGCGCCCGTCCATGTGCCAGCCCATCGCGACCTTCTCGGACGTGGCCTCGGCGTGGAAGTCGAGCAGGACGTGGTCGGCCTGATCGCGGAGCTCGGCCACGATCGCGTCGGCCTCGGCGAACGGCGAGCGCGCCGCGTCCACGAAGACCGTGCCGAGCAGGTTGGCCACGCCGAGCCGCACACCGCCCTTCTCGACCACGGTGAAGCCGCGGCCCGGGTTGCCCTTCGGGTAGTTCGCCGGACGGATGATGCGGTCGTCGCGGTCGAGGAACCCGTAGACGTCGCGGTGGTGGTAGGTGTGGTTGCCGAGCGTGACCACGTCCACGGCGAGCTCGTCGAGCAGCTCGTGCCCGATCCGCTCCGTGATCCCGAGGCCGCCGGCGGAGTTCTCGCCGTTCACGACGACCCAGTCCGGCTCGTGCTCCTCGCGCAGTCCCGGCAGCAGATCGGAGAGCGCGCGGCGGCCGGGCTTGCCCACGATGTCGCCGACGAAGAGCAGTCTCACCGGCCGGTACCGTAGCCCCGATGCAAGAGCCCGCAGCCGCGGCGGTCCTCGAGGCCCGCAATCTCGAGAAGCGCTTCGGCGAGCGACGCGCTCTGAAGGGAGTCTCGCTCACCGCGGTATCGGGCGACCTCGTCGGGGTGATCGGGCCAAACGGGGCGGGCAAGACCACGCTGCTCTCACTGCTCGCCGGAAACGCTCAACCCGACGCGGGACAGATAGTGACCGCGCCGGAGAAGGTCGGCTGGGTGCCGCAGCAGCAGTCGCTCTACGGGAAGCTGACGGTCGAGGAGAACCTGCGGCTGTTCGCGCGACTCGAGCGCTGCGAGGACGTGGACGAGACCGTCGCGCGCATGCTCGAGCAGACCGCGCTCCAGGAGCGCGCGGACGACCAGGTCAAGACGCTCTCGGGCGGCAACCGCCAGCGGCTCAACGTCGCGATCGGCCTCCTGGGCGACCCCGCCCTGCTGCTGCTCGACGAGCCGAGCACCGCGCTCGACCCCCGCCAGCGCGACCGCCTCTGGGAGTTCGTCACCGGCCTGAGCGACGAGGGCACCACCGTCATCTTCACGACGCACAATGTCCAGGAGGCCGAGCGCCACGCCACCCAACTCGTCGTCCTCGCCGACGGCGAGCGGCTGTTCGACGGCTCGCCGAGCGAGCTGCACACGGTGGCCGAGGGCACCGACTTCGAGTCCGCGTTCGTCGCATTCCTCGCGGCCAGGGGGCACTGACCGTGCGCTGGCTGCTGGCCAAGGACCTCCGCATCCTCCGGCGCTCGCCGCTGCTGGTGGCGCTGCTCGTGCTCTACCCGATCCTGATCGCCGCGCTGGTCGGGTTTGCCGTGACGAGCGGCCCAAGCAAGCCGCGCGTGGCCGTGCTGAACGAGATCTCCGACTCGGCGCGCACGATCGACCTCGGCGGCCAGAAGGTCGACGTGAAGAAGGAGGCCCGTCCGCTCTTCGATTCGATCGAGCAGGTCAAGGTGAAGGACCGCGAGGAGGCCGAGCGGCGGGTGCGCGAGGGCGACGTGCTCGCCGCGCTGATCGTGCCGAGCACGATCCTCGACACGCTCGAGGCGGCGACCCAGGGCGGCAGTGGCTCCGCGCACGTGGAGGTGCTCTACAACGCCGAGGACCCGGCCAAGCGCCGCTACGTCGAGAACACGATCAAGGCGCGCGTGCAGGAGGCGAACGCGGCGCTGGCGAAGCGCTTCGCCGAGGCCGGAGCGGGATACATCGAGGTGCTGGCCAGCGGCGGGAAGATCTCGATCGCGAGCCTTCAGATCGACGTGCTCGGGCTCGGACCGGCCGCCGCGATCCTGAAGGACGTCCGCGACGCGCTGCCCGCGCGCGCGCCCGAGCGCAAGGAGCTCGACCAGGTGATCCAGTTCGCGCAGCTCGGCGCCGAGAACCTCGGCCTGGCCGAAACGCTGCTCGGCGCGGTCGGCACGCCGATCGAGGTGGACAGCAAGGTGGTCGAGGGCGCCGACACGCCGCTCGGCGCGTTCGCCGCCGCCGTCGCCGCGGCCGTCACCCTCATGTTCGTCACGCTCCTGCTCGCGAGCGGCGCGCTGGCCCTCGAGCGCGAGGAGAACACCTACCGCCGCCTCGTGCGCGGGCTCGTCTCACACACGGCACTGCTCGTGGAGAAGGCCGGCCTAGCCGCGCTCTGCTCGCTGGCGGTCGGGCTCGTCCTGCTCGTCGGGCTGTCGTTCTCCGCGGACCTCCCGTGGGGACGCTTCCCGCTCTGGCTGCTCGCTCTGGGCGCCGGGGCCCTGGCGTTCGGAGCGCTCGGGGTGGCCATGGGCGCGGTCGCGCGCGAGGTGCGCGCGGCGTCGCTCCTGGCGTTCATGGCCGCGCTGCCGATCGCGGTGCTCGGGCTCATCCCCTCGGGGGCCGTGGGCAGCGGCCTCTACGACCTGCTGCGCGCGATCTCGGCGGTCTTCCCCTTCCGCGCGACCCTCGACGCGCTCCAGTCGGCACTAGGCCGGTCCGGCGACATGGCCGCGCCGCTGGTCCACCTCGCCGTGCTCACGCTCGCCTACGGCGTCGCGGCGCGGCTCGCCCTGCGCCGCTTCGCCATCGACTAGAGGCCGGCGGCGTCAGCCGCTGACGAGCGTGGTGACGCCGTCCTCCCACACGTAGGCGTCCTCCGCGACGTCCGTGTCCGCCGCCACCAGCGCCTTCTTCGAGAAGAAGTACACGCGGCTGCCGTCGTCGGACGGGTAGACCTTCGTGTGCTCGCTGTCGGAGACGTTCGCGTGGTCGTCCGCCGGACCGCTCGTCACCAGCCTGACCGTGCCGCCGACGCTCTCGTAGACGTCGCGGCGGTTGTCGGTGTCCGCCGGGTCCACGCCCTCCTGGGTCACGAAGAAGACGTGTGTGAGGTCGCGCGAGCTGGCGGCAAGGTCGAGGTGTTCGACCGGGGTGCCCGGGGTCAGCAGCTTGAACTGGCCGCCGGCGCGCTCGTATAGGTCGTTCTTCGAGTCGGTGTCCGCCGGAACGAGCGCGGCAACCGAGCGGAAGACGAGCCGCGCGCCGTCGGGCGACATCCAGCCGTCGTAGCCCTGGGCAACGTGCTCGAGGCTCGACCCCGTCCGCAGGTACATGTCCCAGGTGCTGTTGGTGTCGGTCGAGGCCAGGGCCTGCCCGGCGCCGAAGAACACCGATCCCCCGTCCGTCGTCTGCGCCGCCCTGAAGATCGTGCACGGCTCCGGGCCGCCGTGGCCAGCTGGGATCGGGCACGGCTGCACGAGGCCCAGCCGGTTCGCGGTGAGCAGGCGCGTCTTCCCGTTCCTGCGCTGGTAGAGGTCGAGTGTGCCGTTTGTGTCGCCCAGCTCGAACTTCGCATCCGTCATGTAGATGAACGAGCTGCCGTCGTCGGACGCGCCGCCGGCGATCCAAGCCGAATGCGGTGCGCTGCCGGTGTCCAAGGTGCCGGTCGTGACGAGCTTGACCGTTCCGCCCGAGCGCTCGTAGAAGTCCCCGGCGCCGTCGGTGTCGTTCGAGACGAGCGCCTCGTCCGTGCCCTCGAACACCCGCGTACCGTCAAGCGACGCCCCGACGAAGTAGTGGCCGTGCGGCCCCGAGCTGCCGGCCGGGCTGGCCGACAGGAGCGTCGTGACGCCGTTCGAGCGCATGTAGAGATCACGCTCGCCGTCGGTGTCCTCGGGCACCAGGTCCGCGCTCGTCCCGAAGATCACGCGGCTGCCGTCGGGGGAGATGTGCGCGAGCTCGTACCAGGGCAGCGGACCGGGGTCGGTCGGGCCGGTCGTGATCAGCGTGGTCTGCCCGCGCGAGCGCTCGTAGAGGTCGTAGTCGCTGTCGGTGTCGGCCGCGCTGAGCTGCTCGGCCGTGGAGAAGAACACACGGGAGGCGTCCGTGGAGATCGCCTGCGCGAACGCTCCGCCGGCGGTGCCCACGGACGCGAGCTCGTTCACGCCGCCCGCGCGCACGTACACGTCGGCCGCCGTGTCGGTGTCCGACGCGGTCAGGGCCTCCGTCGTGCTGAACACGAACGCGCCGCCGTCCGGCGTGACGCGCCGGAAATCGGCACTCGCCGGCGCCGCCCAGCTCGCGATCGCGACGACTGCAACCGCCGCCCCCCTAGCGAAAAGCCTCATCTCAGAACGCCCCCCAGCGTCGGTCCCCACCGCGTGCCGGTGCAGGATGCTACACCGCGTTGGCGCGTCGGCGCCGGACTCCGCGTACCCCCAAGCGCGCGGCCATACACTCATATCGATGGCATTTCCAGCGACCCGCATGCGCAGGCTGCGCCGCACCGGGCTGCTGCGCGGGATGGTCCGCGAGACCGAGCTGACCGCCGCGCACCTCGTCTACCCGCTCTTCGTGGAGCTTGGCACGGACGCGCGCACGCCGATCGACGCGATGCCGGGGATCGACCGCCTGTCGATCTCGCACGCGGTCGAGGAGGCCGCCGCCGCGCACGAGCTCGGGGTCCCCGCCGTGCTGCTGTTCGGGATCCCGTCGCACAAGGACGAGCAGGCGTCCGGCGCCTACGACGCCGAGGGCGTGGTCCAGCTCGCCACGCGCGCGATCAAGGACGCGCTGCCCGACCTCGTGGTGATGACCGACGTGTGCCTGTGCGAGTACACCTCGCACGGCCACTGCGGCGTGGTTCGCGCGGACGGCGCCGTGGACAACGACATGTCGCTGGAGCTCCTGGCGAAGACCGCGATCTCGCAGGCCGCCGCGGGAGCCGACGCGGTAGCGCCAAGCGACATGATGGACGGTCGCGTCGGCGCGCTGCGCGCGCAGCTCGACGCCGAGGGCCACAGCGAGACGCCGATCGTCGCCTACTCCGCGAAGTTCGCGTCCGCCTTCTACGGGCCGTTCCGCGAGGCGGCCGACTCGGCCCCGGCGTTCGGCGACCGGCGCTCATACCAGATGGATCCCGCCAACGCCGACGAGGCCGTCCGCGAGGCGCTGCTCGACGTGGAGGAGGGCGCCGACGTGGTGATGGTCAAGCCCGCTCTCCCCTATCTCGACGTGGTGCGCCGCGTGAAGGAGGCCACCCAGGTGCCCGTGGCGGCCTACAACGTGAGCGGCGAGTACGCGATGGTGAAGGCCGCCGCGCAGGCCGGCTGGCTCGACGAGCGGGCGACCGTGCTCGAGGCGCTCACCTCGATTCGCCGCGCCGGCGCCGACATCGTCATCACGTACCACGCCAAGGATGTGGCAGGCTGGTTGTCGTGACCAGCGCGGTCCCCAAGCTCCGCTCGCGCAAGGACGGCGCCGCCGTTCCGCTCGACGACCTCGACAAGCGGCTGCTCAACCTGCTCCAGGGCAGCTTCCCGCTCGAGCCGCGCCCATTCCTGCGCGTGGCCGAGCTGGCCGAGGTGGCCGAGGAGGAGGTGCTCGCGCGCACCCAGCGGCTGCTCGACGAGCGCATCATCCGCCAGGTCACGCCGATCTTCGACACGCGCGCGCTCGGCTACAAGTCGATGCTGGTCGCGGCGAGGATCGACCCGGAGAACCCGCACCGCGCCGCGAAGGTGGTCAACGCGCACCCGGGCGTCTCGCACAACTACCTGCGCAACCACGACTTCAACCTGTGGTTCACGATCGCCGTCGAGCCGGACTCGCGGCTCGGCCTGGACGGGACGCTCGACGCGCTCGCGGAGGAGGCCGGCGCGGAGTCGGTGCGCCAGCTTCCGACGCTGAAGCTCTTCAAGATCCGCATGGACCTGGAGATGGAGGGCGACACGAAGGCGCTCGCCCGCGCGGCCGAGGCGACGGAGCCCGCCGAGACCGAGCCGCAGCCCTACGACGACTTCGACGTGGCCGTGATCCGCGAGCTCCAGGGCGACATGCCGGTCGTGCCGGAGCCGTACGCGCCGGCCGCGCGGGCGCTCGGCATCCCGCAGCAGCAGCTGCTCGACCACCTCGACGGCATGCGCGAGCGCAGGCTGCTGCGCCGCGTCGCGGCGATCCTGTTCCACCGCCGTGCCGGCTTCTCGGCCAACGGCATGGGCGTCTGGCGCGTGCCCGACGACCAGATCCTGGAGGTCGGCAAGCGCATGGCCTCGTTCCGCGGGATCTCGCACTGCTATCAGCGGCCGACCTACGCGGACTGGCCGTACTCGGTCTTCACCATGGCCCACGGGCGCTCCAAGGAGGAGTGCGACGCGATCCTCGACGCGATCGCCGAGGACACCGGCATCGAGGAGCGCTCGACGCTGTACTCCTCGACCGAGTTCAAGAAAATCCGGCTCCTCTACTTCACCGACGAGTTCAAGGAGTGGGAGGCGGCACGCCTCTAGCCGTGACCCGCTCGCAGGAGCTGTACGAGCGGGCACTCGGCCTCATCCCGGGCGGCGTCAACTCGCCCGTCCGGGCGATGCGCTCGATCGGGCGCGACCCGATCTTCGTGGCCGAGGCGAGCGGCGCGGAGCTGATCGACGCCGACGGGAACCGCTACCTGGACTGGATGCAGTCGTGGGGGCCGCTGGTCGCGGGCCACGCGCACCCCGCCGTGATCGCCGCCGTGCGCGACGCGGCCGAGCGCGGCACGACCTACGGCGCGGCCACGGAGCGGGAGGTGGACCTCGCCGCGGAGATCGTCCGCCGCGTGCCCTCGGCCGAGATGGTCCGCATGACCTCGTCGGGCACCGAGGCCTCGATGAGCGCCATCCGGCTGGCCCGCGCGGCGACCGGACGCGACCGGATCGTGAAGTTCGCCGGCGCCTACCACGGCCACGTGGACGGGCTGCTCGCCGACGCGGGTTCCGGACTGGCCACGCAGGGCATCCCCGCGAGCCCGGGCGTGACCGCCGCGCAGGCCGCCGACACCGTCGTCGTGCCGTGGAACGATCGCGACGCGGTGGAGCGCGCGCTCGCCGAGCAGCCGGTGGCCGCGCTCCTGTGCGAGCCCTACCCGGCGAACATGGGCCTCGTCCCGCCCGCCGTGGGCTTCCTCGCCTTCCTCCGCGACGCGACCGCCGCGAGCGGCGCCCTGCTCGTGTTCGACGAGGTGATCTCGGGCTTCCGCGTGGCGCCGGGGGGAGCGCAGGGGCGCGAGGGCGTCCTGCCGGACCTCACGATCCTCGGCAAGGTCATCGGCGGCGGGCTGCCGGCGGCGGCGTATGCCGGACCGGCCGAGCTGATGGAGCGCGTGGCGCCCGCGGGCGACGTGTACCAGGCCGGCACGCTCTCGGGGAACCCGCTTGCGGTGGCCGCCGGTCTGGCGACCCTGCGCCTGCTCGACGCGGACGCGTACGCACGGCTCGACGCCACCACCGCCGAGCTGGCCGCGGCGCTCGAGGCCGCGGCGCGCGACGCCGGGGTGCCGGTCCAGGTCGCGTGGACCACCGGCCTGCTGACGGTCTTCCTCTCGAATGAGCCGGTGCGCGACTACGCCGGCGCGAAGGCGTGCGACCACGAGGCGTTCGCCGCGCTCTGCCGCGGGCTGCTCGACCGCGGCGTCTACCCGCCGCCGTCGCAGTACGAGGCGTGGTTCCCGTCGCTCGCCCACACGGGCGAGCACGTCGAGCGCACCGCGGCGGCGGCGCGGGAGGCGTTCGCGGAGCTATGAGCCTCGCGGCGGACATCGAGGCGGGCGCCGAGGCCGTCGGGCGCGGCAGCGCGGGGACCAGGGAGTGGGTCCTCGAGGCGGTCCGCGAGGGCTACCTCCTCCACTACGGAGAGCCGCGCGCGTTCGACGGCGACATGGACCAGGACCTGCGGCTGCTCGCCGGCGACACGCTCTACGCCCTCGGCCTGGCGCGGCTCGCCGCGACCGGCGATCTCGAGGCCGTCGGCGAGCTGGCCGACCTGATCTCGGCCTGCGCCCATGCCGAGTCGGAGGGCCGGCCGACCGGCGACCTCTGGGACGTCTCGGCCCGCCGCCTGGCGCGACCCAACCCGCCGGAATAGCCTCCATTCCGCATCCAGGGCGCGCTTCGCGGCCGCGCGCCAGCGACCCGCGATATCGTGCCGTGTAAGCCCGTGGCCGATCCGTCAAAGCGACCCCACGACCGTAAGTCCCCGTACACCGTCGATCGCGGCATGCCGGGTGGCTTCGAGGGTGAGACCGTCACCCGCAGGACCCTGTTCACGGGAGGTGCGTTGGCGGCCGGCGGCATCATGACGGCCGCGTTCACGCTCCCGGCGCTCGGCTTCGCGCTTGGTCCGATGTTCGAGCGCACCGAGGACCCGCGCTTCACCGACGTCGGCTCGGTGCGCGACTTCAACACCCAGACCTACGTCCCGCGCGTGATCACGCTGGTCGACGACGTCGGCGAGGCTGGCAAGACCACCGTCTACGTCCGCCAGTTCGACGCCCGCCGCGACAAGGACAAGCTCGAGCAGCCGTTCGTCGCGATCTCCACCCGCTGCATGCACCTCGGCTGCCCGGTCCGCTACGTGGGCGCCTCGCAGAAGTTCATCTGCCCGTGCCACGGCGGCGTCTACGAGTTCGACGGCTCCGTCGGCGGCGGCCCGCCGGTCCGGCCGCTCGACCGCTTCGAGACCCGCGTGCGCAACGGCCGCGTGCAGATCGGCCCCCGCTTCTCGCTGAACACAAAGCTCGAGCGCAAGAAGGTCCGCGACCCGTCGAACCACCTCGACGGGCTGTGGCAGTACATCTACCCGTCGAGGCCCACCGTATGAAGCTGCTCCCCGGCCCACTTCGCCGCAAGAACGGCAAGAACGGCACCAATGGCAACGGCAACGGCAACGGTGCCACCCGGGTCATGCCCGGCGACCTGCGCAACGGTCACGAGGAGCGCACCAAGGAGCGGGAGAAGGAGGCCGACCGCAAGCGCCAGCTCGACGCCGTCAAGGAGACGGGCATCAACGTCGTCGGCTTCCTGGACGAGCGCACCGGCGGCGGCCCGTTCATGCGGTTCTTCCTGTACCGGAAGGTGCCGCCGATCAACTGGTTCTACACGCTGGGCTCGGCGACGATGTTCGCCTTCGTCTCGCAGGCGGTGACCGGGGTCTTCCTCGCCATGTACTACCGCCCGTCGAGCAACGAGGCCTACGAGTCGGTCCAGCACATCACCAACGACGTCTTCGCCGGCGAGCTCGTGCGCGGCATGCACCGCTGGGGCGCCACGGTGATGATGATCCTGATCTTCATGCACATGGGCCGCGTGTTCTTCTTCGGCGGCTACAAGTACCCGCGCGAGCTGAACTGGGTGATCGGCGTGGTCCTGCTGGTGCTCACGCTGATGATGGGCCTCACCGGATACCTGCTGCCGTTCGACCAGCGGTCGTTCTGGGCGACGGTCGTGGCGGTGAATCTGAACTCGTCCGGACCGATCATCGGCCCGTACCTCGCGGACTTCCTGCGCGGCGGAGCCGAGTTCGGCGCCACAACCATCAGCCGCTTCTACGCGCTGCACATGCTCCTGATCCCCGGCCTGATCATGGCCCTGATCGGCGCGCATCTCTACCTCGTCGTGAAGCTCGGCACGACCGCCCCGCCGTGGCTGAAGGCCGAGAAGGCGCGCGACCTGGCCAAGGAAGAGATCTAGGCCGTGAACGGACGCGAGCGCGAGCAGTACCTCCGCGAGTACCAGCTGCTCAAGAACAAGAAGGGGAAGCCGTTCTTCCCCTACGCGATCCTGAAGGACTCGGCGATGGCCTGCATCGTCCTGTTCGTGATCATCGCGATGGCGATCATCCTCGGCGCCGAGCTGGGCCCGAAGGCCGACCCGACCTCGACCACGGTCACGCCGCGGCCCGAGTGGTACTTCTTCTTCCTCTTCGAGCTGCTGCGGGTCATCAAGCCGCCGGCGCTCGTCTTCGTGGCCACGATCGGCATCCCCACGATCTGGCTCGTGCTGCTGCTCCTGCTGCCGTTCTACGACCGCAACCCGGAGCGCCACCCGCTCAAGCGGCCGATCGCGACCACCGCCGGCATCCTCACGATCCTGACGATGGCCTACCTCACGATCGAGGGCGCGCTGGCCGGCTCGCCGACCGAGATCGAGATGAAGGTCGAGAAGCGGCTCGAGCCGGGCAGGGCCGTGGCGGCGTCGTCCGGCTGCCTCGGCTGTCACCGGATCGGCGAGAACGGCAACACGGGGCCCGGCCCGGCGCTCACGAACGTCGGCGAGCGCCTGCCGCGCCAGGCCATCGCCCGGACGCTCGTGAACCCGACAGCGCCGATGCCGTCGTACTCGCAGCTGCGCCAGAACGAGCCGGAGCAGTTCAACCAGCTCGTCGAGTTCCTGAGCTCGCTCCGGGAGTAGGACGCATGCCCGCCAAGGCCGCCGAGCAGCTCGGCGACGTGCTCGCGCGAGGCGGCCCGCGGCTCCGCGCGCTGCTCGACGCGACCGAGCTCCGCCTCGCCGGCGTGGCCGAGGGCTACGGCGACGCCCTGTCCGCGCACGTCGCGCAGACGCTCACGGCGGGCGGCAAGCGGCTGCGCCCGATCCTCGTGTTCATAACCGGCGGGAGCGCCACAGGCGAGGCGCTCGTGGCCGCCGGCGCCGCCGTCGAGCTCCTGCACATGGCCACGCTCGTGCACGACGACGTGCTCGACCGCGCCGAGCTGCGCCGCGGCACGCGGACCGTGTACGCCCAGGGCGGCCGCGGGGCCGCCACGGCGACCGGCGATCTGCTCTTCTCGCGGGCGTTCGCGCTGCTGGCGGCCACCGGTGAGCGCGAGGCGCTGCGCGCGCTCTCGGACGCCTCCTCGGCGCTGGCGCGCGGCGAGCTGCTCCAGCGCGAGGACGCGTGGTCGCCCGCGGTCACGCCGGAGCGCTACCTCGAGCGCTGCCGGCTCAAGACCGCACCGCTGTTCTCCGCGTCGTGCCGGCTCGGCGCGATCCTCGGCGACCCCGGCCCGGAGGCCGCCGACTCCCTGGCGCGCTTCGGCGAGGGGATCGGCCTCGCGTTCCAGCTCTTCGACGACGTGCTCGACGTGTCGGGGCCCCCGGAGGTGACCGGCAAGCCGCGCGGGACCGACCTGCTCGACGGGACGGTGACGCTGCCGCTGATCGTCGCGCGCGAGCGAGACGCCGACCTGCGCGCGCTCGACCTGCGCGGCGCGGCGCACGATCACGCGAGCGCAGCCGCGCTGTGCGATCGGATCGCGGCCACGGGCGCGCTCGAGGAGACGCGCGACCAGGCGCTCGACCACGTGCGCCGCGCGAAGGCCGCGCTCGAGGACGTGGAGCTCGACGACGCTCAGCGCGAGCTGCTCGAGGTCATCGCGAACGGCGTGGCCGACCGGCAGGCTTAGCGGGCCGGCGCCGGCCCCCGCGGGCTACGCGCAGCAGGCGCGGCCCTGCCAGGCCTCGCGCCCCTCGCGCACGGCCACGGCCGCAATCACGAGGGCGGTGACGGGATCGGCCCACCACCAGCCCAGCAGCGCGTTCGCCGACAGCCCGACCAGCAGCGCGGCCGCCAGGTAGGCGCAGACCATGTTCTGCCGCCCCTCGGCCTTCGTCGCCGACGAGTGAAGCTCGTGCGCGAGCCGCACCTTCGCCCGCGCGAGCGGCGGCATCGTGATCAGCGTGGCCACCGCGAGCACGATGCCCACGGTGCTGCCGTCAGGCCGCTCACCTCCCAATAGCCCGCGACCCGCCTCGACGGCCACGTAGGCGGCCAGGACGTAGAAGCTCACCGCGATCAGCTTCTGGGCGCTGCGCTCGGCGCCCTCGGACGCGCTGCGCACGGCCGCGAAGCGCCACAGCAGCACGAAGCCGGCCATGGCCTCGACGACCGAGTCGATCCCGAAGCCGACCAGCGCGATCGAACCGGCGGCGACGCCGGCCGCGATCGCCACCACGGCCTCGATCCCGTGCCACGCCATGCCGAGCCAGGCGAGCGCCTTGGCCCGCCGCACCAGTGTGTCGCGGCCGGGCAGCGGAGGTGCTGCGACGGACGAGGTGGTCACGATCTCAGCGTAACCCGCGCCGCGGCGCGCGTCTTAGAAGTCGCTGGGCAGGATGCCGTCGACGTGGAGGGCCGCCGCGAAGCGGTCGATCTCCTCCGACATGTTCGCCGTGACGAGCCGCTTGTAGTCGCGGCTCAGCGCGTCGGTGCCGGCCTCGAGCTGGTCGTCGAAGCGGTCGCACTGGTCCTGGCCGAACACGCCGGCCTCGGTCCACTCGCACTCGGGGCAGCGCAGGGTGACGTGCCAGCTGCGCGGGTCCGCCTCCTCCCACTGAACCGGGTAGACGAGATCGGACGAGCAGTTCACGCAGACGTGGAGCTCGCGCTCGCCCTCGGCGGGGGCCGTCGGCTGAGCCTCGGGCGCCTGGCGCGGATCGGCGAAGTCGTCGTGGTCGAAGTACACGACCTCGATCGTCTTGCCGCTGGGCAGGACGATGCGCTTCATCTGATGTTCGTTGTTGTCGTGTGCAGCCATCTCGTCCACCTGTGGGGCCACGTATCGGCAGTGGACGGCTGCACTTGAGGGGCGGTCGCCAAACGTTCGACCGGACCGCTGCATGCGCGGCCCGCTGATCCAGTCGAGCGGGACCTCCGTAGATGGTGGAGAGCACCGGGGGCAGTAAGCCCTACCATGGTTGCTCTCCCCCACTGGAGGACCGGATGCCCAACATCGGACCACTTGAAATAGCCATTGTCCTCATCATCGTGCTGCTGATCTTCGGACCGAAGCGCCTGCCCGACCTCGGCCGCTCGATGGGCCGCGGGATGCGCGAGTTCAAGGACTCGGTCACCGGCAAGGACGACGACAAGGCGATCGAGCCGGGTGAGACGGTCGTGAAGACGACCGCCGACGACGAGCCCGCTCGCGCCGCCAAGCCGGCCGACGTCTCCTAGCGTCGGTAGCCGCTAGCGCCGTGGCCCGGAAGATCCGGCCAGTCGCGCATGACGACCGGCTCAGCCTCGTCGAGCATCTCGAGGAGCTGCGCTCGCGTCTCATGGTCGCGTTGCTCGCCTTCGGAATCGCGTTCGCCGTCTGCTTCTGGCAGGACGAGCGCCTCATCTCCTTCGTCAACAAGCCGCTGCCCGACGGCAACGAGCCGCTGACGCTCAGCCCGACCGAGCCGCTGCTCACCACGATGACGATCGCCGGCTACGGCGCGATCCTGATCGCCATGCCGGTGGTCCTCTACCAGATCTACTCGTTCGTCCTGCCGGCGTTCAGCCCGACCGAGCGCAAGGTGGCCCTGCCGCTGCTGCTGATGGTCCCGTTCCTGTTCGTCGGCGGCGCCGCGTTCGGCTACTTCGTCGTGATGGAGCCCGCCCTGAAGTTCCTGCTCAACTTCAACTCGAGCGAGTTCCAGACGGAGGTGCGGGCGCGCGACTACTACAGCTTCGTCTCGCTCAGCCTCCTGTCGATCGGGATCCTCTTCCAGATCCCGGTCGGCGTACTCGGCCTCACGAAACTCGGGATCACCACGCCCGAGAAGCTGCGGCACAACCGCCGCTACGCGATCCTCGGCTGCGCCGTGCTGGCTGCGCTGCTGCCGACGATCGACCCAGTGACCATGCTGATCGAGATGGTCCCGCTGGTGGTGCTCTATGAGGTAAGTATCCTGCTCGCAGTGGCTTGGGGGAGGCCGTCGACGGAGGTCGCAGAGCGGCTTGCGTCGGCGGAAGGCTCCTCCTAGCTGCACGCGAGAACGATGCTCTTCGACCTCAGAGGCAAGCGGCGCCGCGCCGTACAGGTGACCTACGCGGGTCTCGCGCTGCTGATGGCTGTGGGCCTGGTCGGCGCGGGCGTCGGCAGCGACGTCTCGGGCGGCGTCTTCGACATCTTCACCGGCGGTGACGACGGCGACATCAGCGACGCCAACAAGACCACGCAGAAGAAGATCGACTCCGCCAACGACAAGCTCAAGGCGAACCCGCGCGACCAGGCGGCGCTGATCCAGGTGATCCGCGGCCACTACACGATCGCTGCCAGCGACACCGACCGCGAGACCGGCGAGTTCGGCGACGAGGGCAAGGACGAGCTGAAGAAGGCGTCGGCGGCGTGGAAGCGCTACCTCGCGGCCAAGCCGGAGAAGGTGGACCCGGCGCTCGCGACCCTGATGATGCAGGCCTACGGCCAGACCGCGCTCAACGAGCCCGACAACGCCACCGAGGCGGCCGAGCTCGTGGCCGAGGAGCGCAACGACGCGACCTCGTACATCCAGCTCGTCCAGTTCGCCAGCCTCGCCGGGCAGAAGCGCAAGGCCGACCTCGCCGCCGACAAGGCGCTCGAGCTCGCGCCGAAGGGCGAGGAGAAGACCGTGAAGCAGTTGCTCGAGCAGGCCAGGCAGTCCGCGCCGGCGGCGCCGGAGGGCGGCGCTCAGGCGCCCGCGCAGCCACCGGTGCAGGGCGGCGGCTAGGCCCGTGGGCGCAACCCTGCTAGAAACCCGTCACAATTCCCGCACCCCGAACGTAGGAGCCAGGTGAACTTCCACATCGACGACGAATCGATCGACGCCGAGACTCACGTCATCGAGCTCGGTGGTGAGGTCGACCTCTACACAGCGCCCGAGTTCAAGGAGCGCCTCGTCCAGGTGATCGAGGACGGCAAGAAGCAGCTCGTCGTCGACCTCTCGAAGGCGACCTTCATCGACTCGACCACGCTGGGTGTGCTCGTCGGCGGAGTCAAGCGCCTGCGCCCGAGCGGTGGCTCACTGGCGCTGGTCTGCACCGACCAGAACATCACGAAGATCTTCGAGATCACCGGCCTCGACCGCGTGTTCCCGATCCACGCTTCGCGCGAGGAGGCCCTTCAGGCGGTCGCCGCGGGCGAGGGCGCGGGCGCCGAGAGCGCCTAGCCCGGCGCGGCGGAGCGCCGCTTGGCGGCGGCGGCTCTGCGCCCCGCGAGGGCGGCGGCTCTGCGCCGCGGAGGGCTCCTATCATGGGCCCTCAGGTCCGGCCGCGCCGGACCGATATACAGCCCGGGCCGTTAGCTCAATTGGCAGAGCAGGGGACTCTTAATCCCAAGGTTGCAGGTTCGATTCCTGCACGGCCCACTCGAGCGGCGCGCATGGCCGCCTGACGGAGTAGCTTCCCGGGTGTCCACGGGGGGTGAGGCATGAGGTTGCTGGGGCTCGTTGCGATGGCTACGGCCGCGGCAGTGGCGTTGCCGGCGAGTGCCGCGGCGCAGCGTGTGCCGGAGCGGGTGCCGTTCGACCCTATTGCGAGCACGGCGTTCGGCGGCGACTCGGTCTGCACCGGCCACCAGACCGTGACCTGGTCGCGGCCGTCGGGGCAGTGGGTCGGCACGCTCACGGCACAGCTCTATTGTCCGGCCAGAATGCGCTCCGTGAGCGGGGAATGTGGGCTTGGACTCGTCGCCCGCGACAACGTCACGCTCGCCGTGCGGAGCATCTCGCGGAACGTCGGCGGGATCTACGTCGCGAACAGGATCCCCGGCACCTGTGAGCCCGCACCGATCGACTTCGATCCGGCGAACCCGCCGGGCGAGACGCTGCTCGGCAGGTTCGATGCGTCGTTCTACGCGTCGAACGGCGGCCTCGCCGGACCGACCGTCTTCTGCCAGGACAAGAGCGGCGATTACAACCGGTGCGAGAACGACATCCGGTTCGAACCGGGAGAGGATCTGACGATTCTCTACCGCTAGCTCGATGTACGCGGGCCACGCTCCATCCCCCCCGATTAGGGGTACTCCAGACCGGTAGGCGCTTATTTCCTGGAAATCGGCCCGTTCGTGCCGATAAGACCAGGAGTCGTATGGATCCTTCTATTCGCGAGAGGCTGGGCCTGCGCCCGCCCGTCCGCCCCCAGGGCAGAGGTCTGGCGGAGCAGGCGGTGGCCGCCCGGTCGTTGATGTACCTGTTCCTCGTCGGCGCGATCGTCGCCGGCACCGCGCTCGCGGCCAACCTCGGCCCCGCGGTCGACCAGTCCCGCATCGCCGCCACGGCCGGCGGCGCGCTCGGCATCGCGATCGTGCTGTTCCTCGCCTACGACGCGGCGCCGCGCTGGGCGCTGTCGCTCTTCCTCCTCTGCGGCTCGATGCTGATCGAGTGGGCCGTGTACGCGGGCGGCGACCCGCAGAGCCCGTTCCTCGTCTTCTACCTCTGGATCGCGTTCTACGCCTTCTACTTCCTCTCGCGCACGCAGGCGATGCTCCAGGCGGCCTTCATCGGCTTCGCCTACGCCGCCGTGCTCGCGCGTGACAGCGAGCCCTGGCAGACCCAGGCGCTGCGCTGGATCGTGTTCACGATCGCGATGATGGTCGCCGGCCTGCTCGTGCGCATGCTGCGCGAGCGCATCGACGCCCTGATCGGTGAGCTCGACACCGCGTCGCGCACCGACATGCTCACCGGCCTGCTCGACGAGCGCGGCTGGGAGGAGATCCTCACCAAGGAGCTCGAGCGCGCCCGCCGCAGCGGCAACCGCGTCGGGATCGTGGTCGGCCAGATCGACGGCGAGGCCCCGCTGCGCGAGGCCGTCGGCGGCCGCCGCGCCGACGAGATGCTCTCCGACGTCGGCCACCGGCTCGGGAAGACGATCCGCCTTAACGACGAGGCCGCGCGCATCGACGACGAGCAGTTCGCCGTGGTCTGCCCCTACACCGACGAGACCGGCGCGACGATCATGGCCGAGCGCGCCGGCAGCCTCGTGCGCGACGCGATGGGCGAGCCGGGCGGGCCCGACCGCACCGTCAGCTTCGGCATCGCCAGCTACCCCAAGCACGGCACCTCGCCGGAGGCCGTGATGCACGCCGCCAGGCACGCCCTCGGCGAGGCACGCGGACTGGGCGGCGACCGCGCGGTGACGTTCTACTCGGTCGAGAACTCGATCGAGGAGCGCCTGCGCTCGGACATCGACATCGAGGTGCTGGTCTCCGAGTAGTCTGAGGCGGGTGGAGCTCGCCTGCCTCGACGGGACGGTCCAGCCGGCCGCCGAGGCCTGGATCCCCGCCACGGACGACGGCTTCCTGCGCGGTGATGGTGTCTTCGAGGTCGTGCGCGTCTACGACGGGCGGCCGTTCGCCCTGGACCAGCACCTCGACCGGCTCGAGCGCTCCGCGGCGAACCTGAAGCTCGGTTACGAGGTGCCGCGGGCGGAGCTCGAGGAGGAGTCCGTGCAGCTGCTCGGCGAGCGCGGCGGCGAGGCGTTCGACGGCTGCCTGCGGCTCGTGCTCACGCGAGGCGGCCGGCGGTTGCTGCTCACCGAGCCGCTCCCGCGCGGGCCCGAGCACGCGCGACTCGGGTTCGTCACCTTCGCCCCCACGCGCCTCCTCGACGCGGTCAAGTCGCTCTCGTACGCGGCGAACATGCTGGCCGGGCGGATCGCCCGCGAGCGCGGCTTCGACGAGGCGCTCCTGGTCACGCCGCACGGGCGCGTCCTGGAGGCGCCGACGGCTTCGCTGTTCTACGTCGCCGGCGACGGTGCCCTCTGCACCCCGCCGCTCGATGACCACATCCTCGCGTCGATCACGCGCGACGCCGTGCTGCGCGTCACCGGCGCCGAGGAACGCGCTGTGACGAGCGACGAGCTGCTCGGCTGCGACGAGGCGTTCCTGGCGTCGACCACGCGCGAGGTCCAGCCGGTCGCGGCGATCGAGGACACCGAGCTGTCGGCGCCCGGCGAGCACACCCGCGCGGCGGCCGCCGCGCTGCGCGAGCACATCGTGGGCGAGCTGGGCTAGGCGCTCAGCGGCGCGCGCGGCCGGGGCGGTCGCGCTTGTACTGCGCGCGCTTGTTCCCGTCGACGCGGTAGCGCACGTACCACGCGGCGTGGCGCGCCACCGAGGCGCTCACCGCGGCGGCACCGCGCGCGGCTTCCGTGACACCCTTGGTCAAGCTCGCGACGATCGGGTCCCCCTTAGATCCGGCGGGCATCGTATTGACCACATCGGCACAGCCGCGCGCGGGTTGAAGGTTCCGACTCGCATGGCGCATACACTCCCCCGCCACGTGGACCTCTCCTCGCCGCAGCGCGCCACGGCCGCCGCGCGCCGGCGCGTGGCCGGCGCCGCGCTGCGATCCGAGGGCTGGGTGTGGGCGCCCGACCGCAAGACCGTGGCGCTGGGCGTGCTGGCCGGAGTGACGACGGGTGCTGTCGTGGTGGCCGAGGTCGGACGCATCTGGCGGCGCGGGTCGGCGCCGCTTCCGAGCGAGACCGACGAGCCGCTGCTCGCCGCGCAGGAGGCCGTCAGCGAGACGGTCGAGTCGGCGGTCGCGGGCTACCAGGAGATGTCCACGCGGGCGAACGCGGCCTTCAACCTGCTCGTGTCGTTCGTGGTCACGTTCGTCGGGGTGCGCACGCTCACCTGGACGCTGCGCAGCCGCGACAGCATCGGGCCGTTTCGCAACGTGATCCTCGGGCGCCGTCACATACACCACTACGTGCCCGGGATCGTGCTCGCGTTCGTGTCGGGCGCCATCGCGATCCTCACGCGCAACGAGGACATCGAGCCGAAGCTCGCGATCCCGTTCGGCGCCGGCATGGGCCTGACGCTCGACGAGTCGGCGCTGCTGCTCGAGCTGGAGGACGTCTACTGGAACCGCGAGGGGCTGCTGGGCGTGCAGGTCTCGCTGGCGGTGGCGGCGCTGTTCGGGGCGCTGTCGCTGGGCGTGCGGTTCATCCGCCGCGGCGAGGTGGTCGTGCTCGAGGAGCGGGTCAGCGGGCCGGTGCCGGGGTCGGGTCCGGGGTCGGCAGGAGCTCCGGCGCCGCGCCCGTCCTGATCACCTGGTCGCGGCCGGGGCCGACGCCGACCAGCACGATCGGGATGCCGAGGTAGTCCTCGACGAAGTCGAGGTAGGCGCGGGCGGCGGCCGGCAGGTCGTCGAGCGAGCGGGCGCCGGTGATGTCCTCGTGCCAGCCGGGCATCTCGACGATCTCCCCGCGCGCCTTGTGGACGATCGACTGGTGGTAGGGGAACTGGTCGAAGCTCGCGCCCTCGGGGCCGAGGTAGCGCACCGCGACGCCGAGCGGGTCGAGCCCGGTGAGCGCGTCGAGCTTCGTGATCGCGATCCCGGTCAGGCTGTTGATGCGGACGGCGTAGCGCAGGGCGACCAGGTCGAGCCAGCCACAGCGGCGCGGGCGGCCGGTGGTTGTTCCGAACTCGCCTCCGGCGGTGCGGATGAAGTCGCCGATCTCGTTCTCGAGCTCGGTCGGGAACGGTCCGGCGCCGACGCGCGTGGTGTACGCCTTGGCGATGCCCCAGATTGCGTCGATGTCGCGCGGCCCGACGCCGGCGCCGACGCACGCCGCGCCCGCGATCGGGTTCGACGAGGTGACGAACGGATACGTGCCGTGGTCGATGTCGAGCAGCGTGCCCTGGGCGCCCTCGAAGATGACGAGGCGGTCGCGGTCGAGCGCGTCCCACACGACCCGTGTCGTGTCCGAGATGTAGGGCTCGAGCCGGTGCCCGAGCCGCCCGTACTCCTCGACCATCGTGTGCAGGTCGAGCTCCGGCTCCTTCGCGTACAGGCGCAGCGACTGGCGCTTCGGCTCCATCGCCGCGACGATCTTCTGCCGCAGGATCTTCTCGTCGAGCAGGTCCTGCACGCGGATGCCGAGGCGCAGCGCCTTGTCCGCGTAGCAGGGGCCGATGCCGCGCCGGGTGGTACCGATCTGGAGCTTGCCCAGCCGCGCCTCGCCGGCGTGGTCGAGCAGCCGGTGGTAGGGCATGATCAGGTGCGCGTTCGCGGAGATCTTGAGCCCGCCGGTGTCGATGCCGCGATCGTGCAGCCCGGCGATCTCGTCGGTGATCACCTGCGGGTCGACCACCACGCCGTTGCCGATCAGGCAGTGCTTGCCGGGGTAGAGGATCCCCGACGGGATCAGGTGCAGCTTGAACACCTCGTCGCCGCGCACGATCGTGTGCCCGGCGTTGTTGCCGCCCTGGTAGCGGATGATCACGTCCGCGCGCTCGGCGAGGAGGTCGGTGACCTTTCCCTTGCCCTCGTCGCCCCACTGGGCGCCGACCAAGACGAGACCCGGCATCGCCCTCAGCCCCTGGTGCTCACGCGGCGTCGGCCTCGAACGGCACCGGCGCATCCGGGTCGCGCTTCGTCATGCTCATGAACTTCGGGTAGCGGTTGAGGAACGTCAGCACCACGGTGCCGACCGGGCCGTTGCGGTGCTTGGCGATCAGGATGTCCGCCTCGCCGGGACGCTCGCTCTCCTCCTTCTTGTAGTACTCCTCGCGGTAGATGAACATGACGAGGTCGGCGTCCTGCTCGATCTGCCCGGACTCGCGGAGGTCGGAGAGCATCGGCTCCGGAGGGTTCCTCTGCTCGACCGCGCGCGAGAGCTGTGAGACCGCGATCACCGGGATGCTGAGCTCGCGCGCGAGGATCTTCAGCCCGCGGCTGATCTGGCCGATCTGCTCGACGCGCCCGACCGAGGAGTCCTCGGGCCGCATGAGCTGCAGGTAGTCCACGACGACCAGTCCCAGCGGGTTGCGTGCGTGGAGGCGGCGCGCCTTGGCGCGCAGGTCGAGGATGCTGAGGTCGCTCGAGTCGTCTATGTACAGCGGCGCGGCAGCGAGCTTCTCGGTCGCCTGCATCACCTTCGGCCAGCGGTCCGGCCGGACCTTGCCCTTGCGCAGGTCGTCGCCGTTGAGCTTCGCCTGCGAGGCGATGAAGCGCTGGGCCAACTCCGTCTCGGACATCTCCAGGCTGAACAGCGCGACCGGCTGCCCGTACTTGACCGAGGCGTTCTCCGCGATGTTCGTCACGAGCGCGCTCTTGCCCATCGCGGGGCGTGCCGCCAGCACGATCAGGTTCCCCGGCTGGAAGCCACCGGTCAGGTTGTCCAGGTCGTTGAAGCCGGAGCGCGTACCCGTGATCGCGATGCCCTCGCGCGACACCCGCTCGAGCTTCTCGAGCTCGTCGTGCAGGACGTCCTCGATCGAGCGCAGCTCCCCGCTGTGCTCGTCGTGCGCGATCCGGTAGAGCTTCGCCTCGGCCTGGTCGAGCAGCTCCTTCGGCTCGCCGGCGAAGCCATGGACGTCTTCCTGGATGCCCCGCGTGGTGTCGAGCAAGCGCCGCATGAGGGCGTGGTCCTTGACGATCCGCGCGTACTGCCGGACGTTGCCGGCCGAGGGGACGAGGTTCGGCAGCGAGTGCACGTAGGCGGTACCGCCCGCCTCGTCGAGGTCGCCCGCCCGGTTGAGCTCCTCGCTGACCGTGAGAACGTCCACCGGCTCCGGGTCGGCCTTCTCCTTGAGCCGGATCATCGCCGCGAAGATCAGGCGGTGGCGCTGGCGGTAGAAGTCCTCGGCGCGCAGCTTGACGTCGATCTGGATGCCGTCGAGCGCCTGCTCCGAGAGCAGAATTGCGCCTAGGACCGAGACCTCTGCTTCCTGGTTCTGCGGAGGGACCTTCCCCGCCGCATCAGGCGGGTCCGA
>DASVPL010000106.1:0-9888 GCA_036382905.1 Thermoleophilaceae bacterium
TCCTGTCGCTGCCGATGGACGACTGGGAGGCGGAGCCGCAGCAATATGGCGACGAGCTCCACACGCGCCGCGTGAGTGGGCGCTTCGCGCCGGACCCGGCGGTGGTGGCGACGATCGCGGAGAAGCTCGAGGCCGCCTCGAACCCCGTGCTGGTCGTGGGCGGCGAGGCCGACGCGAGCGGTGGCTGGGACGCCGCCGTGCGGCTCGCCGAGAAGCAGCGGCTGCCGGTGTTCGCCGCCGCGCTCGAGGGCCGCGCCGGCTTCCCGGAGGACCATCCGAACTTCCAGGGCGTGCTGCCGCCGGCGCTCGGGGCCGTCGGCCAGTTCCTCGAGGGCCGCGACCTCGTGGTGGTCGCCGGCGCCGCGGTGTTCAAGTACTACCCGAACATCCCGGGCGACATCGTCCCAGCGGGCACGGAGGTCTGGCAGATCACGAGCGACCCCGACGAGGCGGCGCGGGCGCAGGTCGGCAACGCCGCGATCGGGGACGCGGGCGCGTTCCTCGAGGCGCTGGCCGAGCGGGTCGGCGACTCCGACCGCGACGCTCCGCCGCCGCGCGCCGCGATGCCGCCCCCGGAGGAGACCGACCCGATGCCCGCCGGCGCCGCCTTCGACGTGCTCGCGGGAGTGCTCGGCGGGGACGAGATCCTCGTGAACGAGTCGCCGTCGAACGCGCTGGCGTTCCGCGCGCGCATCAAGCCGTCGCGGCCGGGGTCGTTCATGTTCGGCGCGGGCGGCGGGCTCGGCTTCGGGCTCTCGGCGGCGGTGGGCGCGCAGATCGGCTCGCCCGACCGGCCGGTGGTGGCCGTGCTCGGCGAGGGCTCGGCGCAGTACACGATCACCGCGCTGTGGACGGCGGTGGCCTACAAGGTGCCGCTCACGATCCTCGTCCTCCGCAACGACGAGTACGCGATCCTGAAGTGGTTCTCCGACCTGGAGCAGGTAGCGGGCGCCCCCGGGCTCGACCTGCCGGGGCTCGACTGCGTCGCGCTCGCCAAGGCGTACGGGATGCGCGCGGACCGCGTCGAGGGCGCCGACGCCCTGCGCGACGCGCTGGCCGACGGGATCGGCGCGAGCGAGCCGCGGCTGATCGAGGTCCGAATCGCACCCGGAATGTCGGTGTAGGCGCCCGCGGCGAGGCCGCTTTTCGTCGGCATTACTGACCTAAGGGTCCATACGACCCAAAAGTCAGGAATGCCGACCAATTCCCTCCCGTCCCGCCTCCCTGAGTGATGCCGTTGAACCGGCACCCCGCCCGCGCCGCGCGCGTGCGACCATCCCGGCCATGGCCTCCCGCGCGGTCCTCATCACCGGTGCCTCGACCGGCATCGGCCGCGCCAGCGCCGTGCGGCTGGCGGGCGCGGGCTGGGACGTCTTCGCCGGGGTCCGCAAGCCGGAGGACGGCGAGGCGGTGCGGAGCGAGTCGCCCGATCGGATCCAGCCGCTGATCCTCGACGTGACGGACGCCGCCACGATCGAGGCCGCGACCAACGCGCTGAGCGAGGCGCTGGACGGTCGCGGGCTGGCCGGGCTCGTGAACAATGCCGGCATCACGGTCCAGGGGCCGCTCGAGTTCCTGCCGCTCGACGACCTGCGCAAGCAGCTCGAGGTGAACGTGGTCGGCCAGGTGGCGGTCACGCAGGCGGTGATGCCCGAGATCCGCCGCGCCACGGGCCGGATCGTGAACATGGGCTCCGTGGGCGGGCGGGTCGCGCACCCGATCCTCGGGCCCTACCACGCGTCGAAGTACGCGATGGAGGCCCTCACCGACTCGCTGCGCAAGGAGCTGCGCCAGTGGGGGATCCACGTGATCGTGGTCGAGCCGGGGAGCATGGCCACCGAGATCTGGGACAAGGGCGTGCGCGGGGCGCAGGAGCAGCTCGACCGGATCGGCGAGCGCGGACGCGAGCTGTACGGCCCGACGATCGAGAAGATCCGCGCGGTGGCGGCCAAGACCGGCGAGCGCGGCGGGTCGCCGGACATCGTGGCGAAGGTGGTGGAGCGGGCCCTGACGGCGAAGCGCCCGCGCACGCGCTACCTCGTGGGCGCCGACGCCTTCGCGCAGGTCGCGCTCGACACGATCCTGCCGGACCGCGTGTTCGACGCGGTCGAGGCGAGCTACCTGCGCGGTTAGCCGCCTCGGCCGATCGCGGTCAGTGGATCGGCGTGGTCGGGCGGCGCGGCGTCGAGAGCTCGAAGACCCAGAAGTCGCGCCCGATGACCGGCACCGAGACGTTGTAGACCGGCGAGTCGCCGATCCGCCCCTCGAATGTGCCCGCGTGGGCGTGGCCGTGGAGGACGAGGTCCGGCGCGTGCTCGCGGATCGGCGCGGCGAGGCGGTCGCTGCCCAGGAACGCCCAGATGCCGGGCGGCTCGCCCTCGAGCGTCTCGGTGCTCGGCGAGTAGTGCAGGAGCACTATCCGGAACGGGCAGTTCGCCACCTCGTTGAGGCCGCGCTCGAGCGCCTCGACGTCGGCGCTCGTGGTCGCGTACACGTCGCGCAGCTGGCGCTCGCCGAAGTCCGGCAGGTTCGAGCCCGCGAAGCCGCCGACGAACCCCTTCAGCCCCACGATCCCGACCTCCTGGCCGGCCAGCTCGAGCACGGTCGTCTCGCGCTCGAGCACGACGATCCCCTCCCCCGCGAGCACCGCGCGGAACTCGTCGCCGCGATCCACGTGCAGGTCGTGGTTGCCGAGCACCGCCACGACCGGGACGTGCAGCGGCTTGACCGCGCGCGCGAACAGCTCGGCCTGCTCCGGCTCGCCGTGGGTCGTCAGGTCGCCGGCCACCAGGATCGCGTCGCAGTTGCCCTCGAGTCCTGCGAACGCCTCCGACACCTGCTCGCAGTTCGCCTCGCGGATGTGGACGTCGCCGGCCGCGGCGATCCGAATCGGTCCTGTTGAGTCCATAAGTGGTTGGGTATCAAAGCGAAATGCCGCGCAGCGAGACCATGCAGGCGATCGCCGAGTCGATGAAGAAGGCGGCGGCCGCCCTCCGCCAGCACGACGTCCCGTTCCTCCTGGCGGGCAGCCTCGCCTCCTGGGCGCGCGGCGGCCCCGAGACCTCGCACGACCTCGACTTCGTGGTGAAGCCCGAGGACGCCGAGCGCGCGCTCGAGGCGCTCACCGAGGCGGGGATGAAGCCGGAGAAGCCGCCCGAGGAGTGGCTCTACAAGGCCTGGGACGGTGACGTGCTGATCGACATCATCTTCAGCCCGAGCGGCCTCGAGCCCGACGACGACGTGATGGCGCGCGGCGACACGATCAACGTGATGAGCATGGAGCTCCAGGTGATGGCGATCGAGGACGTGCTCGTGACGAAGCTGAACGCGCTCACCGAGCATTCCCTGCGCTACGAGGGCCTGCTCGAGATGGCCCGCGCGCTTCGCGAGCAGATCGACTGGCGGAAGGTGCGCTCGCGAGCGAACGACACGCCCTTCGCGCGCGCGTTCTTCGTGATGGTCGAGGGCCTCGGGATCGCCCCGGACCTGCCCCCGCGGGACCCCGACGGCGACGACGACCAGCGCGTGCGCGTGGACGTGACCACGGCCTAGGGCGGACTAGCCGGCGGCGATCGTCACGCGGACGGTGCCGGTGTCCGACTGGCGCCCCGGCCGCGGTGCGGGTGCGCGCCGGTTGCGGATGTCGCTCGGGTCGTCGTGCCCGGTCATGACGACATCCGCCCGCAGCGAGCCGCGCCGGCGGATCAGCGCCGCGTGCGCCGGCGCGAGCGCGATCCGTGGGTCGAAGCGCCGCCCCGACGGGAGTGCGAAGCGCGCGCGGCCGAGCGTGACGGTGCGCCCGCCGATCCGGGCGCGCACGGCGAGGCGCCCGAAGCAGCCGCCGTAGGTCTCGCGCGGGCAGCGCGCGCGTAGGGCGAGCGCCTGGCCCGAGAGCCGCGCACGAGCGACGTCGAGGCCGCGGTAGACGTGGTCCTTGTAGCCGCCGGGACAGCGCGAGAAGGCATCGGCGCCGGTCGTGATCGAGACCTGCATCAGGAGCTCGCGGTCGCCGCTCGCCGCGCCGGCGAACACGTCGCCGCGCGCTAGCCCGGAGGCGTTCTCGTACCAGCTCGTGACCGAGCCCGGCACGTCGCCGAACACCTGGAGGTTGCCGTGCCCGACCTTCCAGAGGCCGAGGTGATCGCCCCTGTGCAGGCAGAGGTTCCAGTTGAAGTCCTTGTTCGGCACGCGCCGCAGCGGGTCCGTGGTGGTCGGGAGCGTCCGGATCCGCTGGTCGATCTGCTCGACCTTCACCGACGCGCCGTCCGGATGCAGCGCGACGAAGCGGAAGTCCCCGGTCCCGCCGCCGGGCAGCACCCCGCCGCGGATCGTCACGTAGCGGAGCTGCCCGGTGTCGGGCGCCGCGCTCGCGCCATCCCAGTAGACCGTGTCGGCGCCGTGTGCCTCCACCGCGTTGGCCGGCGAGGAGAGCTCGCTGCCGAAGTCGTAGGAGCCCGCGGTGCCGGCGGCGGGCGCGGCGAGTGATACCCCGAGCGCGATCGAGGCGATCAGCAGGTGACGGCGCGGAGCGAGCGACATCGAGCGGTCGGACTAGGAACCCGCCGTCGCCCCCGAAGTAGTGGTCCCGCGCCACAACCATTAGCCTGCCGCTATCGCGCACCCGAACGACGAGCTGATCCAGCGCTTCTACGACGCCTTCGCGCGCGGCGACGGCGACGCCATGGCCGCCTGCTACGCGCCCGGCGCGCACTTCTCCGACCCAGTCTTCACCGACCTGCGCGGCGAGGAGCCCGGCGCGATGTGGCGGATGCTCACCGGCCGCGCGAAGGACCTCGAGGTGCGGCTCGAGGAGCACGATGCCGGCGACGAGCGCGGCAGCGCGCGCTGGCTCGCCGACTACACGTTCAGCACCGGGCGCAAGGTCCACAACGACGTGCGCGCGGAGTTCACCTTCCGCGACGGCCTGATCGCCGAACACCGCGACTCGTTCTCGTTCTACGCCTGGTCGCGCCAGGCGCTGGGGCCGCCCGGGCTGCTGCTCGGCTGGACCCCGATCGTGCGCGGCAAGGTGCAGCGCGAGGCCCGCTCGGGGCTCGACGAGTTCATGGCCGGCGGTTCCGGCGCCGCCGCGTAGCCGCCGCGCCTGAGACGCAGCCGGCCTAGAACGCCTTCAGCAGGATGAAGATGTTGACCGCGAAGAGGATCGCGAAGAAGATCGTCCAGCGATCGAGGTTGCGCTCGACCAGCGAGCCGCCGCCGAACGGACCGCTGCCGCCGCCGACGCCGAAGGCGCCTGAGAGGCCCGCGTCCTTGCCCGAGTGCAGCAGCACCAGCAGGACGACGATGGCCGACAGGATGATCTGGACGAAGAGAAGGATCGTCTCCACGGGCTCGTAGGTTAGCCGCGCTCCTCCGCGGCGCCGTCGTCGAGCTCGTCGAGTTCGTGCAGGATCGCGATGGCCTGCGCGCGCAGGTCGCGATCGACCGCGCGCCAGTCCTCGCCGGAGAGCTTGCCCATCTCGCGATCGAGCTCCGCGTCGCGGATCTCGCGGTACTTGCCCTCCTTGGCGGCCTCGAGCGCCGCGCGCCGCTGGTCCTCGGTCTCGACCTCGTCCGGGCTGCGCAGCGGCCGGGCCACGACGAGCGCGACCACGACCGCGAGCACGGCGAACGCGAGGGCGAACTCCAAGGGGCTATGCCCGCGAGAGCTCGCGGCCGAGCCGCGCGGCGGCAAGGCTGGCCGCGCGGCGCCGGCGCGCCTCGGCGGCGGGCCACAGCGCCCAGGCCGCGCCCAGCAGCCCGAGGGCGCCGCCGATCCAGATCCACGCGACCATCGGCGAGTCGATGAAGCGAAACGTCGCGGGCGGGGCATGGCGGCGGTAGCGGTCGGCCAGCGCGGCCACGATCAGCGCCTGGGTCTCTTCGTTGGCGTCGGCGAACTGGCGGTTGGCCTTCCGGATCGGCTCCATCAACACGCTCAGGTCGGGCTGCACGGCGGTCCAGAGGTCGCGCGTGACGCCCCAGCGCAGGTCCACCTCGCTGGTCGACTCGCCCATGAAGAAGCGCCCGAACGCGCCGCCCTGGCCGTCGTTCGCGGTGTAGTAGTTGCGCTGCGGGCGCATCGTCCACGTCTCGTCGCCCTTGCGCACGTCGATCACGGCGCCGAGCGTGATCGGGGCCCCGGTGGAGGAGTCGTCCTCGAGGATCTTGCCCGTAGGCCCTCGATAGGTGATCTCGTACTCGCCCACCTTCGTCGTCTGCCCGGCCACCATCCGTACGTCGCGCTGCTCGAGGAACGCCGACGACGCGGCCACCCCGAGGAACGCGATCGCCACGCCGACGTGCACGAGGTAGCCGCCGTAGCGGCGCCGGTTGCGCGCCACGAGCGAGCCGAACGCGGCGACCGGCCCCTCGCCGGTCATCGTGCGCCGCGCCGACGTCCCGCGCACGAGCTCCTGGACGACCACCGCGACCACGAGCGCGCAGAACGTGAACATGAGCAGCGACGGGACGCTCTCCTCGGCCGGCGTGAGCACGAACATCGCCGCGAGCGCGGCGATCGACGCCACCACCGGCCACTGGAACGAGCGCCGCAGCGCGCCGCTGCTCGCCTTGCGCCAGGTGAGCATCGGCCCGATCCCCGACAGCAGCACGAGCACCAGCGCGAGCGGCACGGTCACGCGGTTGAAGAACGGCGGCCCAAGGCTGCGCCGGTCGCCGGTGATCGCCTCGGAGATCAGCGGGAAGAACGTGCCCCAGAAGACCACCAGGCACATGACCACGAGCACGAGGTTGTTGAGGAGGAAGAACGCCTCGCGCGAGAGCAGCGAGTCGAGCCGCGCCTCGCTGCGCAGCTCCTCCCGTCGGCCGAAGATCAGCGTCACCGAGACGACCAGCACCACGCCGATGAAGATCAGGAACGGGATGCCGAGCGTGGACGCTCCGAACGCGTGGATCGAGTCGAGGATCCCCGACCGCACCAGGAACGTGCCGATCAGCGCCATCACGAACGCCCCGACGATCAGCGTCGCGTTCCAGATCTTCAGCATCCCGCGCTTCTCCTGCACCATCACCGAGTGCAGGAACGCCGTGCCGAGCAGCCACGGCATGAGCGACGCATTCTCGACCGGGTCCCAGGCCCAGTAGCCGCCCCAGCCGAGCTCGGAGAACGACCAGAGCGCGCCGAGCAGCACTCCGCAGGTCAGGAAGGTCCACGCGATCAGCGCGAAGCGGCGGGTGGCGCGGATCCAGTCGGCGTCGGTGCGGCGCACGATCAGCGCTCCGATGGCGAAGGCAAACGGGATCGCGAAGCCGACGTAGCCCGAGTAGAGCATCGGCGGGTGGATCGCCATCGCCGGGTGGCGCAGCAGCGGCTCGAGCCCGGCGCCCTGCGCGGGGGCGGTGGAAAGCGTGCTGAACGGGTTCGCGCCGAAGACCATCATCAGCGAGAGGAAGAAGGCGGTGATGCCCGCGAGCACGGCGGTGGCGTACGGGACGATGTCGCGCATCCGGCGGCGGGTCACGAACAGCACCGCGCTCGAGTAGATCGAGAGCAGCAGCGCCCACAGAAGCAGCGAGCCCTCCTGGCTCGACCACATCGCGGTGACCCTGTAGAAGAGCGGCGTGTCGGTCGACGAGTTGCGCGCTACGAGCTCGAAGCTGAGGTCCGTGCGCACGTAGGCCGCCTGGAGCAGCACGACCGCGAGCACGACCAGGCCGGCGACGCAGTAGAAGGCGCGCCGCGCCGAGGTGACCAGCTCGCGCTGCCCGCCGATCGCGCCGCCGAGGGCCGCGCCGGCGGCGTAGAGCGCCGTCAGCAGCGCGACGACGAGGCAGGCGGAGCCGATGTCGGCGGTCATGCGGCCTCCGCTCGCATGGCGCTAGAGCGTGTCGCCGCTTGGCTTGTTCTTGAACTTCGAGGGGCACTTCGTGACGAGCGAGTCGCGCTCGCCGACGAACGTGCCGCCCTTCATCTCGCCCGCCACGATCACCTCGCGGTTCTCACGGAACGGGTCGGGCACGACGCCCTCGTAGACCACCGGGATCGAGGCGTGACCGTCGCGGTCGCGGACCCGGAAGAAGAGCCGGTGGCCGTCGGCGGTGTTCTCCTTGCGGATCGTGCCCGGGACCACCTTGCCGGTGACCTTGTACGCCTGGCCCGGCTGCGCATTCGTCAGCTCGGAGGGCTTGCGCGCCTCGGCGGACCCGCTGAAGCTCGTGTAGACGAGCGCGCCCGCGAGCAGCACGGCGGCGCCGAGCGCCACGATCAGGCGGATGGTCCGCTTGCGCTTGGGGTCCATGCTCCGACGATTATCGCAGGGCCGGCACGCCCCGCCCGCGCCCCGCGAGCGCGGCCGCGCCTAGCGCTGGTCGGGGTCGCCGCCGCCCGCGCGCTCGCGCGAGTGGCCCTCGCCAGTCCACGGCGCCAGCATCAGCACGATCCGCGCGTCCTCGGTCGCCCGGACCTCGTGCCGCTCGTTGGGATCGAAGTGCGCCAGGTGGCCGACCGAGCCGGTCTCCTTGCCGCCCCCGGCCTCGATCTCCACCGCGCCGTCGGCGACGAACACGTAGGCGCGCTCGTGGACCTGGTGGTCCTGGAGGGCCTCGCCGGCGGGCAGGTTGATCGTGATCACGCGCGCCTCGTCGTCGGTCCTCAGGACCTTCGGCTGGTGGGGCTGCACGTCGAGGGAGCGGATGTCCCAGCTTTCCAAGTCGTCTCCTGTCCTTCGCGGGTGGGGCCGGCGGGCATCATACGCGCGCCGCGCGCGGACTCAGGGCGCGGCAAGGCGGCTGCGCAGCCGCAGCGCGGTGGCGCGCAGCAGGCCATCCGCCCGCGAGTCGCCGCCCTCCTGCCCGCCCTCGCTCTCGGCCCGCCCCGGCTCGCCGGCCCGTTCCTCGCGCGCGATCTCGAACCAGACCACGGTTCCCTCGCCGGGATCCACCCCCCAGTTGTCGGCCAGGCTGTCCACGATGAACAGTCCCCAGCCGCGCTCGTCGCCCTCGGTGGGCGGGCCCGGGTCGAAGCCGCGGCCCCGGTCGGCCACCTCCACGCGCAGGCGCGCCTCGTCGACCGCGACGGTGAGCACCAGGTCACCGCCCGCGCCGGGGTGCTGGACGGCGTTGGTCACGAGCTCGCTGAGGCACAGCGACGCGTCGTAGAGGCGGTTCTGCGGGAACTCGCCCTCGAACTCGTCCAGTGCGCGGCGCGCGGAGCGGACGGTCTGCGGCTCTCTCCTGAAGCTGAAGCTGTTGCGCGCGGTCACGGGCGGGTCGATCCTCGGGGCCCCCCGCCCGGCGCGGATGATACGCCTACGCGGAGGGCCAGGCGGCGCGGCGGCGCAGAACGGTGCCCATCGCGATCATCGCGAGGCCCGTCAGGACCACGGAACCTAGCGCCAGACCGGTGCTGGGGAGCGAGCCGGCGCCCGCGCCGGTGCTGCCCGTGCCGGCGGTGCCGGTGCCGCCGGCGCCACCATCGTTCGTGGCGCCCTGGGTGCCGCCGCCGGAGGAGGAGCCCCCGCCGCCACCGCCGGAGGAGCCGGAGGCCACGACGCGCACCGTGCCGGTCATGAACGGGTGCGGCTGGCACTTGTAGGAGAACGTGCCGGCCTGGCTGAAGGTCGCCGAGCCGCTCTGGCCGCTCTTCAGGAGCCCGGTGTCGAAGCCCGAGCCCGTGGCGGTGTGGGGCTCGTCGCCGGTGTTGCGCCAGGTGACGGTGTCGCCGGTGTTCACGGTCACCGACCGCGGCGCGAACGAGAAGTCGCGGATCGAGACGGTGGTTGACGCGGCGGCCTGGACGCGGGTCGAGCGCTCCTGCTCCGCGTTCGTGGCCGCCCGGACCGGGTGGTCCTCCTTCGGCTCCGCCGGCTTGGCGGCGGAGGCGTCGCGCTCGGCGGAATCCCCGCGCTCGCTCGTCGGAGTCAACCG
>DASVPL010000107.1:0-1698 GCA_036382905.1 Thermoleophilaceae bacterium
GCGGCTCGCCCCGGCGGGATCGACGGCGGCCCGGGGGCTCGCCGCGGCGACTGCCACGGACGCGGCGGCCCGGCAGCTCGCGATGAGCCGCATGGTCCAGGCGCACGATCGCCCCGCGCTGCTCACCCCCGACTTCCGCGACGGCGCGGCCGAGGCGAGTATCGCCGCCGCGGTCAGCCAGCACGTGGACCGGCCTCTGTCCGTGCTCGCCGAGACGCTGTACCTCGATAGCCGGCTGGCGCTCGTGGACCTGATGCTCCTCTACTTCGACAAGATGTCGATGGCCGCGTCGCTCGAGGTGCGCGTCCCGTTCCTCGACCACGACGTCGTCGCGTTCTGCTCCGCGCTGCCGGACTCGCGCCGGGGGCGGCTGCTGCGCCGCAAGGAACTCCTCAAGCGCGCGAGTCGCGGGCTGGTGGACGACGAGATCATCGACAAGCGAAAGCGCGCGTTCTTCCGCGGGGCCCTCGACCCGTGGCTGCGCGCCCACGGCGACGGCCTGTTCACCGACCTCCTGCTCGACGAGCGCGCGCTGGGGCGCGGGCAGTTCCAACCGGACGCCGTCCGCGGCCTCGTCGCGTCGGCCGGGGTGGCCGGGACCAAGGCGAGCCAGAAGCTCTTCTGCCTCCTGCTGCTCGAGAAGTGGCAACGGCTGTGGGTCGACCCGGACGGCCGCGGGCGCCGCACCGCGCCGCGCCTGTGAGGACTCCGCTCGCGCCGCTGCTCTGTGCCGTGGCGATGGTCGTCGTCGCGTGGGCGCTGTTCGTGCCGCCGTTCCAGGTGCCCGACGAGAGCGGCCACTTCTCGTACGTCCAGTCGCTCGCCGAGAACGGCGAGCGGCCGGTGGGCGGGCCCGCGTTCGGCGGCCCGCCGCGCTTCTCGAGCGAGGAGCGCTGGGCGCTCAGCCTCTCGGGCGCGCAGCGCAGCTTCGGCGATACGGGGTTCGACCCGGCTTGGGACGAGGCGTCGGAGGCGGGCTGGGACCGCGTCGACGGCGAGCTGCGCCCCGACCGCGGCGACATCGCGGCGGCGGGCGCGCAGGCGCGGCACTCGCCGCTCTACTACGGCTACGAGACGGCGCCGTACGCCGCGTCGGGCGGCGACCTGTTCGACCGGCTCTACCTCATGCGCCTGTGGTCGGGCGCGCTGATGCTCGTCACCACGCTCGGCGCGTGGCTGCTCGTCGGCGAGCTGACCGGCCGCGATCGCCTGCTCCAGCTCGCGGGCGCCTCCTGCGTGGGCCTCCAGCCGATGGCCACGTTCGTGTCCGCCGGCGTGAATCCGGACGCGGCGCTGTTCGCGTCGTCGTCGCTCTCGCTCTGGCTCGGGGTGCGGGTGCTGCGGCGCGGGCCGACGCGCGCGTCGGTGGCCGGTCTGCTCGCGGCCACCGCGCTGGCGGCGCTCGCGAAGGCGGCGGGGCTCGCGCTGCCCGCGACGCTCATCTTCGACCACCCGACGCCGGCCGCGGTCGCGAAGTTCGTCCGCGAGCAGGTCGAGGGCGCCGCCCGTCCCGCCGCCGCTCCCGCGCGCGCGAAGCCGAGCACGGACGAGCCGATCGCGATCGTGGGCATCAGCTGCCGCTACCCGGGCGGCGTACGGTCGGCCGAGGACCTGTGGCGCCTGGTTGCCTCCGGAGGCGACGCGATCGCGCCGTTCCCGGAGGATCGCGGCTGGGACGTCGAGCGCCTCTACGACCCG
>DASVPL010000108.1:0-13286 GCA_036382905.1 Thermoleophilaceae bacterium
CAGGTGCGCATCATCGCCCAGGTCTCGACCGCCGTCGCGCGCGGGGACCTGACTCAGAAGATCACGGTCGAGGCCAAGGGCGAGGTGGCCACGCTTGCCGAGACCATCAACGAGATGACCGACACGCTCGCAGTGTTCGCCGACCAGGTGACCGGCGTGGCGCGCGAGGTGGGCACCGAGGGCAAGCTCGGCGGGCAGGCCGACGTGCCGAACGTGGCCGGCACCTGGAAGGACCTCACCGAGAACGTGAACCTGATGGCGTCGAACCTGACCGACCAGGTGCGCAACATCTCGCAGGTCGCGACGGCGGTCGCGCGCGGCGACCTGACTCAGAAGATCACGGTCGAGGCCAAGGGCGAGGTGGCCACGCTCGCCGACACGATGAACGAGATGACCGACACGCTCGCGATCTTCGCCGAGCAGGTCACCGGCGTGGCGCGCGAGGTCGGCACCGAGGGCAAGCTCGGCGGCCAGGCCGACGTGCCGAACGTCGCGGGCACGTGGAAGGACCTCACCGACAGCGTGAACCTGATGGCCGGCAACCTCACGAGCCAGGTGCGCAACATCGCCGACGTGACGACGGCCGTCGCGAACGGCGACCTCTCGCAGAAGATCACGGTGGACGTGAAGGGCGAGATCCTCGACCTGAAGCGGACGATCAACACGATGGTCGACCAGCTCTCGTCGTTCGCCGAGCAGGTCACGCTGGTGGCGCGCGAGGTCGGCACCGAGGGCAAGCTCGGCGGCCAGGCCGAGGTGCAGGGCGTCTCCGGCACGTGGCGTGACCTCACCGAGAACGTGAACGTGATGGCGTCGAACCTGACCGACCAGGTGCGCAACATCTCGCAGGTCGCGACCGCCGTAGCGCGCGGCGACCTGACTCAGAAGATCACGGTCGAGGCCAAGGGCGAGGTGGCCACGCTCGCCGAGACGATCAACGAGATGACCGACACGCTCGCGGTGTTCGCCGACCAGGTGACCGGCGTGGCCCGCGAGGTCGGCACGGAGGGCAAGCTCGGCGGCCAGGCCGACGTGCCGAACGTGGCCGGCACGTGGAAGGACCTCACCGACTCCGTGAACTTCATGGCGTCGAACCTCACCGACCAGGTGCGCAACATCGCCCAGGTCGCGACCGCCGTAGCGCGCGGCGACCTGACGCAGAAGATCACCGTCGAGGCCAAGGGCGAGGTGGCCACTCTCGCCGAGACGATCAACGAGATGACCGACACCCTGGCCGTGTTCGCCGAGCAGGTCACCGGCGTGGCGCGCGAGGTGGGCACCGAGGGCAAGCTCGGCGGTCAGGCGGAGGTCGAGGGCGTCGCCGGGACCTGGAAGGACCTGACCGACAGCGTGAACCTGATGGCCTCGAACCTGACCGACCAGGTCCGCAACATCGCTCAGGTCACGACCGCGGTGGCGAACGGCGACCTGTCGCAGAAGATCACCGTGGACGTGCGCGGCGAGATCCGCGAGCTGAAGGACACGATCAACACCATGGTCGACCAGCTCTCGTCGTTCGCCGACGAGGTCACGCGCGTGGCGCGCGAGGTCGGGACCGAGGGCGAGCTGGGCGGGCAGGCCGAGGTGAAGGGCGTCTCCGGCACGTGGCGCGACCTGACCGAGAACGTGAACCTGATGGCGTCGAACCTGACCGATCAGGTCCGCAACATCGCCGAGGTCGCGACCGCGGTCGCCGAGGGCGACCTGTCGCAGAAGATCGCCGTCGAGGCCAAGGGCGAGGTGGCGGCCCTGGCCGACACGCTGAACACGATGGTCGACCGCCTGCGCTCGTTCGCGGCGGAGGTCACGCGCGTGGCGCGCGAGGTGGGCACCGAGGGCAAGCTCGGCGGCCAGGCCGAGGTCGAGGACGTGTCCGGCACCTGGCGCGGGCTCACCGAGAACGTGAACCTGATGGCCTCGAACCTGACCGATCAGGTCCGCAACATCGCGGAGGTCACCACGGCGGTCGCCGAGGGCGACCTGTCGAAGAAGATCACCGTCGAGGCACGCGGCGAGATCCTCGAGCTGAAGGACACGATCAACACGATGGTGGATCAGCTCCGCTCGTTCGCGGCGGAGGTCACGCGCGTGGCGCGCGAGGTCGGCACCGAGGGCAAGCTCGGCGGCCAGGCCGAGGTGGAGGATGTCAGCGGCACGTGGCGCGGGCTCACCGAGAACGTGAACATGATGGCCTCGAACCTGACCGACCAGGTGCGCAACATCGCCGAGGTGACGACGGCGGTCGCCAACGGCGACCTCTCGAAGAAGATCACGGTCGACGCCAAGGGCGAGATCCTCGAGCTGAAGGACACCATCAACACGATGGTCGACCAGCTCATCGCGTTCGCCGCCGAGGTCACGCGCGTCGCGCGCGAGGTCGGCACCGAGGGCAAGCTGGGCGGCCAGGCCGAGGTCGAGGGCGTGTCGGGCACCTGGCGCGGACTGACCGAGAACGTGAACTACCTCGCGTCCAACCTCACCGACCAGGTCCGCAACATCGCCGACGTGACGACGGCCGTCGCCAACGGTGACCTCTCCAAGAAGATCACGGTCGACGCGCGCGGCGAGATCCTCGAGCTGAAGGACACGATCAACACGATGGTCGACCAGCTGAGCTCGTTCGCCGACGAGGTCACGCGAGTCGCCCGCGAGGTCGGCACCGAGGGCATCCTCGGCGGCCAGGCTCAGGTCGAGGGCGTGTCTGGCACCTGGCGCGGGCTCACCGAGAACGTGAACCAGCTCGCGTCGAACCTCACGACCCAGGTGCGCGCGATCGCCGAGGTCTCCACCGCGGTGACCCAGGGCGACCTCACGCGCGCGGTCACGGTCGACGCCAGCGGCGAGGTGGCGGACCTCAAGGACAACATCAACCAGATGATCGCCAACCTGCGCGAGACCACCTCGCGCAACGAGGCGCAGGACTGGCTGAACTCGAACCTCGCCCGCTTCAGCGGCCTCATGCAGGGCCAGCGCGACCTCGAGACGGTGTCGCGCCTGATCATGTCGGAGCTGACGCCGACGGTCTCCGGCCAGCACGGCGCGTTCTTCCTGGCCGAGGCCGACGCAGCCGAGGCGGCCGACGCCGAGCGCGAGGCCGAGCTGAAGCTCGTCGCGAGCTACGGCTACAAGAAGCGCAAGAACGTCTCGAACCGCTTCAAGCCGGGCGAGGGCATCGTCGGCCAGGCGGCGCTCGAGCGCAAGGGCATCACGATCACCGAGCCCCCGAAGGACTACATCAAGGTCACCTCGGGCCTAGGCGAGGCGGCCCCGCGCAACATCGTCGTGCTCCCGGTCCCGTTCGAGGAGCAGGTGCTCGGCGTGATCGAGCTGGCATCGGTGCAGGAGTTCACCGAGGTGCACCTCCAGTTCCTCGAGCAGCTCATGGAGACGATCGGCGTGGTGCTCTCGACGATCATCGCCAACACCCGTACCGAGCAGCTGCTGGCCCAGTCGCAGTCGCTGACGCAGGAGCTCCAGAGCCAGTCCGAGGAGCTCCAGACCCAGCAGGAGGAGCTGCGCCGCTCGAACGAGGAGCTCGAGGAGCAGGCGAAGTCGCTCAAGGCGTCCGAGGAGCTGCTCCAGCAGCAGCAGGAGGAGCTCCAGCAGACCAACGAGGAGCTGCAGGAGAAGGCGTCGCTGCTCCAGCAGCAGAACCGCGACATCGAGATCAAGAACCGCGAGATCGAGCTGGCCCGCCGCAGCCTGGAGGAGAAGGCCGAGCAGCTCGCGCTCAGCTCGCGCTACAAGTCGGAGTTCCTGGCGAACATGTCGCACGAGCTGCGCACGCCGCTCAACAGCCTTCTGATCCTGTCCGAGCTGCTCGCCAAGAACGAGGGTGAGAACCTCGACGAGAAGCAGGTCGAGTTCGCCACGACGATCCACAACTCCGGCGCGGACCTGCTCTCGCTGATCAACGACATCCTCGACCTGTCGAAGGTCGAGGCCGGCAAGATGGACGTGCACCCGCGGCACGTGCCGATCGCCGAGGTCGCGGGCCAGGTGGACCGCGGGTTCCGTGCGGTCGCCGAGCAGCGCGGCCTCGAGTTCGAGATCGAGCTGGACGAGAACCTCCCGACCGCGATCGAGACCGACGAGCAGCGCCTCCAGCAGGTGCTGAAGAACCTGCTCTCGAACGCGTTCAAGTTCACCGAGAGCGGGACCGTGACGCTGCGCATCGCGCCCGCGCCCGAGGACATCGCGTTCGCCGGTGAGGTGCTCAACCGCGCCACGTCGGTGATCGGCTTCTCGGTGGTGGACACGGGCATCGGGATCGCCGAGGACAAGCTGCGGCTGATCTTCGAGGCGTTCCAGCAGGCCGACGGCACCACCAGCCGCCGCTACGGCGGGACCGGGCTCGGGCTCTCGATCAGCCGCGAGATCGCGCGCCTGCTCGGCGGCGAGATCCGCGTGGCCAGCACCGAGGGGGAGGGGAGCACGTTCACGCTCTACCTACCCGCGGGCTGGAGCGTGACGGAGTTCATGCCGGCCGCCGGCGACGGGGTCGAGCCCGCACCGATCCTCGCGGCGCTCGGGGCCGGGCCGAACGGCGGCGGGGTTGCCGAGGCGGCGGAGCCCGCCCGCGACGCGGTCGCGGCCCTGCCGGACGGGCTCGTGGACGACCGCGACTCGCTGCTGCCGGGCGATCGCGTGCTGCTCGTGATCGACGGCGACCGGCCGACGGCCGAGCACGCGCTGGCGGCCGGGCGCGAGCGCGGGTTCAAGGTCCTGCTCGGCATGCGCGGCGAGGCCGGGCTGGCGCTCGCCCACGAGCACAAGCCGGACGCGGTGCTCCTCGGGCTCCAGCTCCCGGGCGGCGACGGCGCCGCCGTGCTCGACCACCTCAAGCGCCACCCCGACACGCGCCACGTTCCGGTGCACGCGATGTCGGACACCGACCGGCGCCAGGAGGTGCTGCGAGCGGGGGCGGTCGGCTACCTGGAGCGCCCGGTCGCCGCCGAGGCCCTGGCGACCTCGCTCGACGAGCTGGCCGCGTTCATGGAGCGCCGCGTGCGCAACCTGCTGGTGGTCGAGGACGACGACACCGAGCGCAAGGCGGTGGCCGAGCTGATCGGCGGCGGCGACGATGTCGAGATCACGGCGGTGGGGACGAGCGAGGAGGCGCTGGCCGAGCTCGCGCGCACGTCGTTCGACTGCATCGTGCTCGACCTGAAGCTCCCCGACTCGACCGGCTTCCAGCTCCTCGAGAAGATCAAGAAGAGCGACGACTGGTGCGACATCCCCGTGATCGTGCACACCGGCAAGTCGCTGACCCGGCGCGAGGAGACGCGCCTCAAGAAGTACGCCGAGACGATCGTCGTGAAGGACGCGCGCTCGCCGGAGCGGCTGCTGGACGAGACGTCGCTGTTCCTGCACCGCGTCGAGGCGCGGATGCCCGAGGACAAGCGGCGGATGCTCGAGCAGCTCCATACCGCGGACGCGGTGTTCGCCGGCAAGAGGGTGCTGATCGTGGACGACGACGTGCGCAACGTGTTCGCGCTCACCAGCGTGTTCGAGGCGCGCGGGATGGACGTGCTATTCGCCGAGAACGGTCGTGACGGGCTCGAGACGCTCGAGCAGAACCCCGACGTGGACCTGGTGCTGATGGACATCATGATGCCCGAGATGGATGGGTACGAGACCACGCGCGCGGTCCGCGAGCGCCCCGAGTTCAAGAACCTCCCGATCGTCGCGCTCACCGCGAAGGCGATGAAGGGCGACCGCGAGAAGAGCATCGCGGCGGGGGCCTCGGACTACATCACCAAGCCTGTCGACGTCGATCAGCTCCTGTCGCTGATGCGCGTCTGGCTGTATCGATAGCCGGCGCTCCCGTGGCCGTGACGGACCTGGCACGTCCGAGCCCCGACCTCGAGCGGATCGAGACCGCCCTCCTGCTCGAGGGCATCTACCAGCACTACGGGTTCGACTTCCGCGGGTACGCGTGGGCGTCGCTCAAGCGGCGCCTGTGGCGGCGCGCCCAGGCGGAGGGAGTGCGATCGCTGTCGGCGCTCCAGGAGCGCGTGCTGCACGACCCGCCCGCGATGGAGCGGCTGCTGCTCGACCTCTCGATCAACGTCACCACGATGTTCCGCGACCCGACGTTCTTCGCGGCGTTCCGCGAGAAGGTCGTGCCGCTCCTGAAGACCTATCCCTTCGTGCGGATCTGGAACGCGGGCTGCTCGACCGGCGAGGAGACGTACTCGCTCGCGATCATCCTGCGCGAGGAGGGCCTCTACGACCGCGCGCGCATCTACGCGACCGACATCAACGACGTGGTGCTCGAGCACGCCCGCAGCGCTACCTATCCGCTCGACCGGATGCGCGACTACACGGAGAACTACATCCGGGCGGGCGGGACCGAGTCGTTCTCGGCCTACTACGAGGCCGACGGCGAGGGCGCGCGCTTCGATCCGGCGCTGACCGAGCAGATCGTGTTCGCTCAGCACAACCTCGTCTCCGACGGCGCGTTCAACCAGTTCAACGTGATCGTGTGCAGAAACGTCATGATCTACTTCGGCAAGCCCCTACAGGAGCGGGTGCACGACCTGTTCCACGAGAGCCTCGAGACCTTCGGTGTGCTCGCCCTAGGACACAAGGAGTCGATCCGATTCACCACGCACGAGCCGCATTACGAGGAGCTCGACGCGAACGAGAGGCTCTACCGGAAGGTGCGCTGAGTGGGGTACGAGCTGATCGCGATCGGGGCGTCGTGGGGCGGGCTGCACGCGGTCGGCGAGGTGCTGGCCGGGCTGCCCGAGGACTTCGGACCGGCCATCGTCGTGGCCCAGCATCGCTCGCGTGACTCGGTCAAGGGCATGCTGACGACCGCGCTCGGGACCAGGACCGCGCTGCCGGTCTGCGAGGCCGGCGACAAGGACCCGATAAAGCGGAGTCGAGTGCATCTCGCGCCGCCGGACTACCACCTGCTCGTGGAGGACGGTCACTTCGAGCTGTCGCTGGACCCGCCGGTGAGCCACAGCCGCCCCTCGATCGACGTGCTGTTCGAGTCGGTGGCGGACGCGTACGGGACGCGGGCGATCGGGGTGTTGCTCACGGGCGCGAGCTCGGACGGCGCCGCCGGGCTGCTGCGCCTGCGCGAGATGGGCGGGCTCACGATCGTCCAGGACCCGGAGGAGGCCGAGCGCCCCGAGATGCCCGCTGCCGCGCTGGAGCTGGACGCCGCCGAGCAGGTGTGCCCGCTGGCATCGGTCGCGCCGTTCCTGCTCGACGCGTGCGGGGCGGGCCGGACCGCATGAGCGCGGCGCCCGGCGTGCGTGGCGAGACGCGCACCAGCGTGCTGATCGTGGACGACAAGCCGCAGAACCTGATCGCGCTCGACGCGGTGCTGCGGCCGCTCGAGCTCGACGTCGTGTCCGCCGAGTCGGGCGAGGAGGCGCTGAAGCTGCTGCTCGACCGCGACTACGCGGCGATCCTGCTCGATGTCCAGATGCCCGGGATGGACGGCTTCGAGACGGCCGAGTTCATCAAGCGCCGCGAGCGCACCGCTCACATCCCGATCATCTTCCTGACCGCCATCGACAAGGAGCGCCAGAAGGTGTTCCGCGGCTACCAGGTGGGGGCGGTCGACTACGTCTTCAAGCCCTACGACCCGGACGTGCTGCGCTCGAAGGTGGCCACGTTCGTGGAGCTGTACCGCAAGACCGCGGCGCTGCGCGCGAGCGAGGAGCGTTTCCGCGCGGCGTTCGCGAACGCGCCGATCGGCATCGGGCTGATGGGACCGGACGGCAACTGGATCCAGGCCAACGCCGCGCTCTGCGAGCTGGTCGGGCATCCGCAGCACGAGTTCCTGTCGAAGCCGCTGTGGGAGCTGGCCGTGCCCGACGACCGCAAGCGCGACCGCGAGGAGATGCGCGGGGCGCTCGACGCCCGCGTGGGCGCGTTCGAGAGCGAGCGGCGGCTGCGGCACGCTGATGGCAGCACGGTGCACGTGCTCGTGAGCGCGTCCCTGGCCAGCGCTCAGGAGGACGGTGCGCCGACCTGGGTGGTGCAGCTCGTGGACCTCACCGAGCGCAAGCGCGCCGAGCGCGAGCGGGCCGAGCGCGAGCACGAGCGCGCCGCGCGTGCGGAGGCCGAGGCGGTGGCCGACACGATCCAGCGCATCCAGCGCGTGAGCGACGTCGCGCTCGCGCACCTCGAGCTCGGCGACCTGGTGCGGGCCCTGGTCGAGCTGCTGCGCGAGATCGTGGTGGTCGACGCCGCCGCGATCCTGCTCATGGAGGCCAACGACTCGCGGCTGCGGCTGGTGGGCGGAGCCGGTCTGAGCAACCTGCCCGAGCGCGACCTGCTGATCCCGATCGGCGAGGGCTTCGCGGGCCGCGTGGCGGTCGCCGGCACGGCCGAGGCGGGGGCGCCGGTGCCCCGCGACGGCGGCCTCGAGACGGTGCTCGCCGCGGCGGGGATGCGCTCGGCGCTGGTGGTGCCGATGTCGGTCGAGGGCCGCGTGAGCGGGGCGATCGCGGTCGCACGGCGCAGCGCGGCGCCGTTCCCGGAGGGCGATCATCGCCTGCTCCAGCTCATCGCCGACCGCGCGGCGCTGGCGATCGAGCACGCGCGCCTCTACCAGCGCGAGCTGGGGATCGTCGAGGTGCTCCAGCGCAGCCTCCTGCCGGAGCGGCTGCCGCGCCTACCCGGCGTGGACCTGGCGGCGCGCTACATGCCCGGCGGCGTCGGCGCCGACGTGGGCGGCGACTGGTACGACGCGATCCCGCTGGCCGGTGGGCGCATCGGCATGGCGCTCGGCGACGTGGTGGGGCACGGCATCGGGGCCGCCGCGCTGATGGGTCAGCTCCGCAACGCCCTGCGTGCGTACGCGCTCGACGGGCACTCGCCGTCGGAGGTGGTCTCGCGGCTCGACCGGCTGGTCCAGCGGCTCGAGCACGGGCGGATGGCCACGCTGCTCTTCATGGTCTTCGAGCCCGACCTGGGCACGGTGCACTTCTCGAGCGCGGGGCACCTTCCGCCGCTCGTGGTGGAGCCGGACGGCTCGGCCCGCTACCTCGACGGGGGCCGCACGCCGCCGCTCGGGGTCATGCCGCTCGCCGAGCACCTCGACGCGACGGCGGAGATACCGGCTGGCTCGACGCTCGTGCTCTACAGCGACGGTCTGGTGGAGGAGCGCGGCGTTGGACTCGACCGCGGGCTCGCGACGCTCTCGCGCGCGACCGTGGAGGGGCCCGACGACCCCGAGGCGCTCTGCGACCACATCATCGAGTCGCTCTTCGAGGAGCGCTCGCCCAACGACGACGTGGCGGTGCTCGTCCTGCGCACGGTGGCGCTCCACGGCAACCGCCTGGAGCTCGAGCTGACGGCGGACCCGGACGCCCAGCGGACCATGCGCCGGACGGTGGGGCGCTGGCTCGACCGGGCCGGGGTTGTGCCGGAGCAGACCAACGAGGTGCAGGTCGCCTGCCACGAGGTCTGCTCGAACGCCATCGAGCACGGCCACCGCTTCGGGGACGACGTGGTGCGCATCGAGGCCGAGATCGACGGCGACGTGCTGGCGATGACGGTTGTCGACACGGGCACCTGGCGCGAGGAGCGCGTGACCGACCGCGGCCGCGGGCTGAGCATGGCCCGGGCGTTCATGGACACGGTCGACGTGGAGACCGGTCCCGAGGGGACGCGGGTGAGCATGACGCGGCGGCTGACCTTCGTCGCGCGGGACGGGGAGGGCTCCGCGGGCGACGGCTCCGCCGGCAACGGCGCGAAGAAGAAGAAGCCGGCCGCGCGGCGCAAGCGCGCGGCCTCTGGGCCGGCGCGCTCGCGCTGAGCGTGCTCGCGCGCTCGCGCTGAGTCCTAGCGGCAGCGCCGCACCGTCAACGCGGCCCTCTTCGCGCTGAAACGCGCGCGGAAGGTCCGCGAGCGTGGGCGCCAGGACCACTCTCCCTTCCCCAGCCGCCGTTCTCCCACGAAAACCGAGCACGGAGAGAACCGTCGTTCGAGCGCCGCGAAAGAAGCCTCGACCGAGTAGGTCCGCTTGCGCGCCCCCGAGATGCCCAGGCGCCAGCCGCCGCCGCGCAGCTCGGTGGAGCGCAGCTTCTCGCGCTCGTAGAACGCGCCGCGCCAGCTCCCGCGGGGGAACGCGAGCAGCGTGAGGCGGTCGTCGCGGTCGTCCAGTCGGACCACTCCGTTGCCGCCGTACGGAGCGAGCGTGTCCACGTCCGCGCTCAGCATCGGCAGCACGCTCCCGGCGCGCGCCAGCAGCGGCAGCTCGTCGCGCGGGGCGGGCAGCGTGTGCTCCCTTCGTCCCTTCAGCACGCGCGCGACGCCGGGGCGGAACGAGCCGTCGCCCTGCTTGAAGCGCACGCTGCGCCACCAGTCGATCCACCGCCCCGCGGGCGCGTAGAGCCTGCGCGTGGTCGCGCCCGGCGCGGTCACGGGAGCGGCCAGGAGGTCGGGTCCGAACAGGAACTGGTCGTCGGCGGCGATCGCGCGCGCGTCGCCGGGGGCGGCGAGGGCCATGTGCCGCATGAGCGGCAGCCCGCTCGACCGGTACGCGGCGTCGGCGGCGAGCAGGTAGGGGTAGAGCTGTGTGTGGAGCTTCGTGTAGCGGCGCCAGACCGGCAGGATCTCCGGGTCGAACACCTGCGGCCGCCGGTACGAGGGCACCGCCAGCCCCGAGTACTTCGTGCGCATCACGCCCGAGACCGCGCCGAACTGGATCCAGCGCACGAGCAGCTCCGGCGTGAGGTTCTCCCCCGGTCCGTAGGTGTTGTAGCCGCCGATGTCGGTGCCGAACCGGCTCACTCCCGACATGCCGATCCCGAGCGCCTGCTTCACGCCCGAGGCGAGGCCGTCGTAGTCCCAGACGGTGGTCGGGTCGCCGCCCCAGACGTTCACCGCGCAGCGCGCCGCGCCGGTCCAGCCCGAGCGCTGGTGGCGCACGACCGGCCGCCCGATTCGCTCGACCGCCCGCTGCGCGGCGCAGTGGTAGTCGGTGGGGTAGCGGTTGTGGAGCGCCGAGCCGGTCGTGCCGTCCGCGGCCATGCCGGTCGGCGGCGCGCCCTCGCCGAAGTCCTCCATCCAGCCGTCGTGCCCGGCGTCGGTGGCCTCGCGGAGGAGCCGCTCGTAGTAGGGGCCGGTGCCCGGAGCGGTGAAGTCGAACTGCGACAGCGGCTCGGTGGTGAAGCCGCCCGGCCCGCTGCCGCCGACGAACGCCGGGTAGGTGTGCGGCTGGCCCGAGCGCTCGCGGATCAGCAGGCCCTGGGCCGCGGCCTCGCTCCAGACCGGCTGGTAGGACGTGCACAGCGACGGGTTGAAGTACACGAGCTGAGCGAGCCCGGCCGCGTGGAACTGCTCGGTGCGGGCGGCGTTGTAGGCGGGGTCGTCGCGATGCGCGCCGCAGGGGAGGAAGTGCATCTGGGTCTCGGCGGCCGAGACGGGCGCGTCGGCGTCGCGCTGGACTCGGATCATCTCGGCCTCCTGAGCCAGCTCGACGCGGTTCGGCTGCCCGGTCTGGAACCACGGCCCGAAGGTCCAGGGCGCGGGCGGCGGTGGCTGGCGGCCGGTCGCGGCGGTGAAGCGCCTGAGAGCGTCGGCGGGGGTGGGGCCGGCGAACACGCGCAGTGCGAGCGCGGGCGCGTCGACCTCCACGCTCCAGCCGCCCGGCTCGTCCTCCGAGGCGAGCCGGAAGCGGCTGGTCTCGTCGCGGTCGACCAGCACGCCGTAGCCGCGGCTCGAGAGCAGCCACGGGACGGGGTAGTAGGTCGAGTCGTCGCGTTCGCCGTGCGACCACGGCGGCACGACCGCGCGCGGGTAATTGCGGTCCTCCGGGCGCGTGGGGCCGTCGGCGACGTAGTTCTCGACCTCGCGACCGCGGTGGTCGACGGCATCGGAGCGCGAGCCGAACCCGAAGAAGCGCTCGCCGGCGGGGGCGTCGAAGCCCATGCCGACTGCGTCGGCTCCGGCCTCCGGCGTGGCCTCGAGCGCGATCGTCCCGTCGCCGGCGGGGCGGATGCGCACGGCGATCGCGCCGCCGGTGTCGGTCGCGACGGTTGCGAGGAGCGCGTCGCCGTCGCGACGTAGATCGGTGGCACGGGTGGCCCTGGACCACCCCGCGGCGGTCCGGTAGCCGAGCGGCAGGCGCTGGCTGAGGGTGGCGCCGGGGCCGCGGAGCTCCACGCGCCACGGGTCTGACTGCACCTCCGCCTCGAGCGCCCCGGCGCTGACCGTCTCCGTGGCGGCCGGCGCCGGCGCGGGTGCCGCGAAGGCAGCACATAGAGCGAGCAGCGGCACCGAGATGCGGGATGTGCGGGGCACTCGCGGAGCCTACGTCCGCCCCGCCGGCCGCGGCCTCACACGAGGTGTCCCGACTTAATGGCGCATACCGCCAGAAAAGCCGGGCACCTCGATCCCACCTCCCCTAAGTGCTCGCCGTGCGCGCCGGCTCCGGCTCCCCGCGCGCCCGCAGCGTGACCGCCAGCGCCAGCGCCATCAGCGCCGCCACGGCCCCGTAGGACGCCCAGTCGCCGGCGGAGTCCGCCAGCGCGCCGCCACCGCCCGCGCCCGCCGTCTGCGCGCCGGCCCAGGTCAGGTTCACGAGGGCGAACGCGAACGCCTGGTCGAGGCCGACGGTGTCGGCGCCGTCGGAGAGCGCCGTCATCCCGGGCACCCAGAGCATCCCCACGAGCGGACCGGCCGCCACCGCGAGGACCACCAGCGGCGCGACCGCACCGAGCGCCGGCACGACCAGCGCGAGCGCCACCGCCGCGAGCAGCGCGGCGCGCACTATCGGCAGCGGGCCGCGCCGGTCCACGTGGCGTCCCGCGACGGGGCTCGCGAGCGCCTGGAGCCCGGCGCCGGCCAGGAACGTGCCGGCGATCAGCACGGTCCCGCCGCCGAGCTCGTCGAGCCGCAGCGGAACCAGCACCTCGAGCACGCCGAAGAAGAGCCCGACGAGCACGATCATCGCCATGCCGGCGAGCACCGGCCGCTGGCGCAGGGCGAGCCGGAAGCCGCCGCTCGCGCCCGCGGCCGTCACCGGCTTCGGCGTCGCCAGCGTCGCCGCGGTCAGCCCTACCGCGAGCGCCGCCACCGCACCGAAGGCGAGCTCGGGCGTGGTCCCGTCGGCGATCGCGCCCAACACGGGGCCGAGCAGCGAGCCCGCCACGGCCGCGCCGAACGCCGTGCCGATCAGCTCGCCGCGGCGCTCCGGCGGCCCGGCCGCGACCAGCCAGCCGAGCGCGCCGGTCCAGGACGCCGCTCCGCCGAGCCCCTGCACGAACCGAGCAGCCACCAGCACCGCCAGGCTCTCGGCGAGCCCGAAGGCG
>DASVPL010000109.1:0-9024 GCA_036382905.1 Thermoleophilaceae bacterium
GAGTACCGCCGCTCGATCGACGCGGTCGTCGGCTTCCTGTCGGGTCGCTACCGCCAGATCGAGCGCGACCTCGAGCACCTGATGCAGGAGGCGGCTGCCGAGCAGGAGTTCGAGCAGGCGGCCGCCTACCGCAACCGCCTAAAGGCGGTGCGCTCGCTGCTCGAGCGCCAGCGGATCTCGAACTCGGCCGTCGGCACGCTCGACGCGATCGCCGTGGCCGCCGAGGGCACCGACGCGAACGCGCAGGTGTTCCAGATCCGCGACGGCGTGCTGGCCGACCGCCAGAGCTTCTACCTCGACAACCAGGCCGCGCGCCCGGAGGGCGAGGTCACCGAGGAGTTCGTGCTCCAGTACTACGCGACCTCGCCCGCGATCCCGCCGCAGATCATGGTGGCCGGCGACGTGGCGATCGATGCTCTCGAGCTGGCGCTGTCCGAGCAGCGCGGCGCGGCCGTCGAGGTCCGTCACGCGGAGCGCGGCGACAAGCGCCGGATCTTCGAGCTGGCCCAGCGCAACGCGCGGCTCGCGCTCGACCAGGACCGGCTGCGCTCGGAGCACCGGCGCGTGCAGCGGATCGAGGCGCTCGAGTTGCTCCAGGCGGCGCTCGGCATGGACGTGATCCCGATGCGGATCGAGTGCTTCGACATCTCGAACCTCGGCGAGACCCACACGGTCGCCTCGATGGTCGTGTTCGAGGGCGCCGCGCCGAAGAAGTCCGACTACCGCCGCTTCGGGATCCGTGACGTCTCGCAGGACGACTTCGCCGCGATGAACGAGGTCCTGTCGCGCCGGATGGCGCAGTACGTCGCGCACCGCGAGCGTTCGCCGCACGAGCGCTCCTACGACGCGAGCTTCGCCGCCGTGCCCGCGCTGATCGTGATCGACGGCGGCAAGGGGCAGCTCTCCTCCGGGCTCGCCGCCCTACAGCCGTTCCGCGACTCGGGCGTGACCGTGGTCAGCCTGGCCAAGCGCGTCGAGGAGATCTTCCTGCCCGGGCGCGGCGACCCGCTGCTCCTGCCGGAGAACTCGCCGGCGCTCCACCTGCTCCAGCGCGTGCGCGACGAGGCGCACCGCTTCGCGATCGAGTTCCACCGCGGGCGCCGCGACAAGGCGATGACGCGCTCGGTGCTCGACGACGTGCCGGGGATCGGTCCGGCCCGTAAGCGACTCTTGCTGCAGCACTTCGGCACCCCGGAGCGTTTCCTCCAGGCGAGCCGCGAGGAGCTCGAGGCGGTCCCCGGCGTTCCGGGGAAGGTCGCGCGCGAGGTCTATGAGTACGTCCACAAGATCAGGTAGCGACGGCGCGGGCCACGGGCTCCGCGGGATCGAGGACTTCGTGCTGATCACGGGCTTCTCGGGCGCGGGAAAGTCGCAGGCGATGGCCGCCTTCGAGGACGCGGGGTACTTCTGCGTCGACAACCTACCGCCGGAGATGATCAGCTCGCTCGCGGAGCTGTTCGCGCACGAGGGCAGCAAGGTCGAGCGCGCGGCGGTTGTTTGCGACGTGCGCGGCGGCGCGTACTTCGAGGGCTTCGCGCGCGTGCTCGACGAGCTCGAGTCACGCGGCCTGCGCCACCGGGTCCTCTTCCTCGACGCCTCGCCCGACGTGCTGCTGCACCGTTTCAAGGAGACCCGGCGCCGGCACCCGCTGGCGAACGGGGGCCAGGTGACCGCCGCCATCCAGCAGGAGCGCGGCCTGCTCGAGCCGCTGCGCGGGCGGGCCGACGTCGCGATCGACACCACCGACCTCTCGGCCTCGCGCCTGCGCAAGATCGTGGTGGAGAAGATGCTCCCGCAGGGCACGCGCGGCAAGCTCGCGGTCACCATCCTCACCTTCGGCTTCAAGCACGGCGCGCCGGGCGAGGCCGACCTGATGTTCGACGTGCGCTTCCTCCCGAACCCTCACTACGAGGAGGAGCTGCGCGACCTGACCGGCCGCGACCGGCCGGTGATCGACTACGTGGAGAGCTCCGAGGGGATCGACGAGTTCTACGCGAAGGTCATGCCGCTGCTCGACTACCTGCTCCCCGCGTACGCGCGCGAGGGCAAGGCGCACCTGACGATCGGGATCGGCTGCACGGGCGGTCGCCACCGCTCGGTCGCGATCGGCGATCACCTGGCGCGCGAGTTCGCGGGCCGCGGCGATTACCTCCTCGACGTGGTGCACCGCGACGTGGACAAGCCGCCACGGCGCGCGTAGCCCGTCCCGGGCCCGAATCCCGCTGATAGGTTTCCCCGACGGGGCCTGACGGCCCCGTAACCACTAGAAAGGACGGGTTCACTTGGCGGTCAGGGTCGGCATCAACGGGTTCGGGCGAATCGGCCGGAACGTGTGGCGCGCGGCGCACGCGCGCGGCGCCGACATCGAGTGGGTCGGCGTGAACGACCTCACCGACGCGAAGACCCTGGCCCACCTCCTGAAGTACGACTCGATCCTCGGCCCGCTCGACGTCGACGTGTCGGCCACCGACAGCGGCATCGTCATCGACGGCAAGGAGCTGGCGGTCTTCTCCGAGCGCGACCCGGCCGCGCTGCCGTGGTCCGACGTGGGCGCCGACGTGGTGATCGAGTCCACCGGCCTGTTCACCGACCGCGAGAACGCCCAGAAGCACATCGACGCGGGCGCGAAGAAGGTGATCATCTCCGCTCCGGCCAAGGGCCCGGACGCGACGGTGGCGCTCGGCGTGAACTTCGACTCCGCCTACGACCGCGACAACCACCACGTGATCTCGAACGCCTCGTGCACCACGAACTGCCTGGCCCCGGTAGCGAAGGTGCTGCACGACGCGGTGGGCATCGAGCACGGCGTGATGACCACGATCCACGCCTACACCGCCGACCAGCGCCTCCAGGACCTCCCGCACAAGGACCTGCGCCGCGCCCGTGCGGCCGCGATCAACCTGATCCCGACCTCGACCGGCGCCGCGAAGGCGATCGGCCTCGTGGTCCCCGAGCTTGAGGGCAAGCTGAACGGCATCTCCGTCCGCGCCCCGCTGCCCACCGGCTCGATCGTGGACCTCGTCTTCACCGCCTCGCGCGAGACCTCCGTCGAGGAGATCAACGCCGCGGTCCGCGAGCGGGCGGACACGGGCCCGCTCGAGGGCATCCTCCAGTACACCGAGGACCCGATCGTGTCGAGCGACATCGTCAGCTCGCCCTACTCGTCGATCTTCGACGCGCCGCTCACGATGGTGATCGAGGGGAAGCTGGTCAAGGTCTTCGCCTGGTACGACAACGAGTGGGGCTACTCGAACCGCGTCGTGGAGCTCGCACAGCGGGTGCTCTGAACCCTGGTGGCGGGCTTCGGCAAGAAGACCCTGCGCGACATGCAGATCGGGGCGGGGGAGGCGGTCCTCGTGCGTGTGGACTTCAACGTGCCGCTCGCGAACGGCGAGGTGGCGGACGAGACGCGCATCCGCGCGGCGCTGCCGGCCATCGAGCAGCTGCGCGACCGCGGCGCCCGGCTCGTGCTCTGCTCGCACCTCGGTCGCCCGAAGCTGCGCGAGCCCGCCACCTCGCTGGAGCCGGTCTCACGCCGGCTCGGTGAATTGCTCGGCACGCGCGTGCACCAGGCTCCCGAGGTGGTCGGACCCGAGGTGCGCCGCGGCGCCGCGCGGCTCGACCCGGGCGAGATCCTCGTGCTCGAGAACACCCGCTGGGAGGCGGGCGAGACGAAGAACGACCCCGAGCTGGCCCGGGAGCTGGCCGAGCTGGCCGACCACTACGTCGACGACGCGTTCGGCGCCGCCCACCGCGCGCACGCGAGCACCGTCGGCGTGACCGAGCACCTGCCGTCGGCTGCCGGCCCGCTGCTCGAGCGCGAGGTCACCACGCTCACCGAGATAATCGAGGCCCCGCAGCGCCCGCTCGTGGTGGTGCTTGGCGGGGCCAAGGTGAGCGACAAGGCCGCCCTGATCGACCGCTTCCTCGACATCGCCGACGCGCTGCTGATCGGCGGCGCTATGTGCTTCAGCTTCTTCCGCGCGCAGGGCAAGGACACCGGCGACTCGCTGGTCGAGGAGGAGGGCGTCGAGCTTGCGCGCGAGGCGCTCGTGAAGGCCGAGACCTCGGACTGCCGGCTGCTCTTGCCGACCGACCTCGTGCTGGGTGACCGCTTCGACGCGGGCGCCGAGGTGCGCGAGACGGCGGAGGTCTCGGTGTCGAAGGGCTGGATGGGCCTCGACATCGGCCGCGAGTCGCGCGAGGTCTACGCCGACGAGATCGCGAAGGCCGGCACCGTGTTCTGGAACGGGCCGATGGGCGCGTTCGAGATGGCAACGTTCGCGGGCGGCACCCGCCGCGTGGCCGAGGCGGTCGCGCAGGCCCAGGGCAGGACGGTCGTGGGCGGCGGCGACTCGGCCGCCGCACTCGTGAGCTTCGGGCTCGCCGACTCCGTGACCCACCTCTCTACGGGTGGCGGCGCGGCGCTCGAGCTGCTCGAGGGCAAGCCCCTGCCCGGTGTGGAGGCACTCGACGATGCCTGATCGCACGCCGTACGTCGCGGGCAACTGGAAGATGTACAAGTCGGTGGCCGAGACCGAGGAGTACATCGGGCGGCTGCTCGGCCGCCTGCCGGTCGGCAACAACGTGACCGTGGGCCTGTGCGTGCCGTTCACCGCGCTCGCGAAGGCCGTCGAGAAGGCGGAGGGCTCGGGCGTGAAGGTGCTCGCGCAGACCATGCACCAGGCTCGCGAGGGGGCATTCACCGGCGAGGTGTCGGCGGGGATGCTCGCGGAGCTCGGCGTCGACGGCGTGGTGCTCGGCCACTCCGAGCGCCGGCGCGACTGCGGCGAGACCGACCGCGCGCTCCAGGAGAAGGTGCCGGCCGCGCTCGAGGCCGGGCTCGTGCCGATCCTCTGCGTGGGCGAGTCCGAGGACGAGTTCGAGGCGGGGGAGACCCAGCGCAAGCTCCGCCACCAGGTCCAGGAGGGGCTCGAGAAGGTCCCCGAGGACAGGCTCGCCGACGTCGTGATCGCGTACGAGCCGATCTGGGCCATCGGCACCGGACGCAACGCCACGCCCGAGCAGGCCGAGGAGGCGATCGGGTTCATCCGCGCGCTCGTCGGCGACCGCTCGAAGGAGGCGGCGCAGGCCACGCGCATCCTCTACGGCGGCAGCGTCAAGTCCTCGAACGCCGCGGAGATCATGGCCCAGGCCGACGTCGACGGCGCGCTCGTGGGCGGCGCGAGCCTCGACCCTGCCGAGTTCGCGAAGATCGTGGAGGCGGCGGCGCCCTGACCGTTCCCTCGGTCTGCCTCGTCATCCTCGACGGGTGGGGGCTGGCCCCGCCCGGCCCCGGCAACGCGGTCGAGCTGGCCGACACGCCTGTGTTCGACGAGCTCTGGCGCAGCCACCCGCGTACCCAGCTCACCGCCGGCGGCCGCGCCGTCGGGCTGCCCGAGGGCCAGATGGGCAATTCCGAGGTGGGCCACCTGAACCTCGGCGCGGGGTCCGTGGTGCGCCAGGACCTCACACGCATCGACGATGCGGTCGCCGACGGGTCGTTCGCGCAGAACGAGGTGCTGCTCGACGCGATGCGCACCGAGCGGCTGCACCTGCTCGGCCTCGTCTCCGACGGCGGCGTGCACGCGAGCATGGACCACCTGCGCGCGCTGATCGAGCTGGCCGCGGCGCAGGGCGTGGCGGAGGTGCTCGTGCACGCGTTCACCGACGGGCGCGACACGCTGCCGGACTCGGGGGCGGGCTACGTCGAGCAGGTCGAGGAGTGGCTCGCCGCGGCGGGCGGGCGCATCGCGACCGTCAGCGGCCGCTACTACGCGATGGACCGCGACCACCGCTGGGAGCGCACCGACCTGGCCCTCGACGCGATCGTGCACGCGCGCTCGGAGCAGCCGCCGGCCGAGAGCGGGGTGGCCGCCGTGCGCGCCGCCTACGAGCGTGGCGAGACCGACGAGTTCGTGAAGCCCACGGTGGTCGGCGCGGGCGGGCGGGTCCGCGACGGCGACTCGCTCGTGTTCTTCAACTTCCGCCCGGACCGCGCGCGCCAGCTCAGCACGAGGCTGGCCGACCGCCGCCTCACCACCCTCACCGAGTACCAGGAGGACTACACGTTCCCGGTCGCGTTCCCCCCCGAGCGCCCGGCCACCACGCTGGCGGCGACCCTCGCCGAGCGCGGCATCGGCCAGCTCCACGTGGCGGAGACCGAGAAGTACGCGCACGTGACGTACTTCTTCAACGGCGGCGAGGAGGACGAGTACAAGGGGGAGGTGCGCTGCCTCGTCGACTCCCCGCGCGACGTGCCGACCTACGACCACAAGCCGGAGATGAGCGCGCGCGCCGCCGCGGACGCATTCACCGGCCGCTGGCGCCAGGGCGGCTTCGGCTTCGGGATCATCAACTTCGCAAACCCCGACATGGTCGGCCACACGGGCTCGATCCCGGCCGCCGTGGAGGCGATCGAGACCGTGGACGCGTGCCTGGCCGACGTGGTCGCCGCGGTGCACGAGTCCGGCGGCGCCTGCATCGTGACCGCCGACCACGGCAACGCCGACAACATGCTCGAGCCCGACGGGAGCCCGAACACGGCGCACTCGCTCAACCCGGTGCCGCTGGTGGTCACGACCGCCGTGCCCGGGCTGCGCGACGGCGGCGTGCTCGCCGACGTGGCGCCCACGGTGCTCGACCTGCTGGGCCAGGAGCAGCCGGACGCAATGACCGGCCGCACGCTCATCCTGCCTAACTAGGACGCATCAAAGTTGACAACCTGGGACTCAGGTTTCTACACTGTGCGCCGATAAGGGGCCAGAACCCCGTAGGACCGTAACGAGGAGGTTGTTCGATGACCCTTCTGATGAAGCCCGAGCCTTTCTCGAGCGACTTCAACCGTCTCTTCAGCACGCTCTTCGACGAGAATCGCGTGCAGCGCTGGGTCCCGCCGATGGACCTCGTCGAGGCCGACGACCACTTCCTGCTGAAGGCCGATCTCCCCGGCCTGGGCGAGGAGGACGTGGCCATCGAGATCCGCGACAACACCCTCACGATCTCCGGCGAGCGCAAGTCCGAGTACGAGAAGCGCGAGCGCGGCTGGTACCGCGTCGAGCGCGCCACCGGCTCCTTCAGCCGCGCGCTGTCGCTTCCCGACGGCATCGACCCGGACGCCGTGAAGGCGTCGTTTGACAAGGGCGTGCTCGAGGTGTGGATCCCGAAGCCCGAGGCTCGCAAGCCGCGGCGGATCGCTATCAACGCGCACGCGAACGGCAACGGCAACGGCGCGCAGCCGGTGATCGAGGGCTGAGCGCCGCGGCAGCGCGCCCTACGCTGGCGCGGTGCCCGATCTTCCGCTCGAGATAGGCGCCCGCTCGGGCTCGGCCCGGGCGGGCGTCCTGCGTTGTGCCCACGGCGAGGTGCGCACGCCGGCGTTCGTGCCGCTGGCCTCGACGGCGACCGTGCGCTCGCTCCACGCCTCCGAGGTGGCCGAGCTCGGCTACGACATGGTGCTCGGCAACACGTTCCACCTGTTCCTCGAGCCCGGCCACGAGCTGATCGAGCGGATGGGCGGGCTGCATGAGTTCATGGCCTGGCGCGGGCCGATCGTGACCGACTCCGGCGGCTTCCAGGTGTTCTCGATGGGCCACGGGTCGGTGGCCGAGGAGATCAAGCGCCGCCGCGGCGACCGCCAGAGCCGGATCCTCTCGATCGAGGAGGAGGGCGTGCGCTTCCGCTCGTACCTCGACGGGAGCGAGCGCTTCATGGGCCCGGAGACCTCGATGGAGATCCAGGCCGCGCTCGGCTCGGACGTCGTGCTCGCCTTCGACGAGTGCACCCCGTTCCACGTCGACCGCGACTACACGGCGCGCGCGGCCGAGCGCACCCACCGCTGGCTCGACCGCTGCATCTCGTGGCGGCGCGAGCACGCGCCCGAGGGCGGGCTCTTCATGGGGATCGTGCAGGGCGGCGTCCACCAGGACCTGCGGGCGCAGTCGGCCGAGCGCGTGGCGTCGAGCGAGGTGGACGGGGTGGCGGTCGGGGGGTCGCTGGGGCAGGAGAAGGCGCAGATGCACGAGGTCGTGGAGTGGTCGCTGGCGCCGGTGCCCGACGCGAAGCCGCGCCACCTGCTCGGCATCGGCGACGTGGACGACATCCTCGCCGCCGTCGGAGCGGGGATCGACACGTTCGACTGCGCGACGCCCACGCGCCTGGCGCGGCACGGGACGGCCCTGGTGAGCGACCCCGAGGCGCGCTGGCGGCTCGACCTGACGAAGGCGCGCTGGCGTGAGAGCCGCGAGCCGATCGCGCCGGACTGCCCGTGCCCGGCGTGCCGCGAGCACACGCGCGGCTACCTGCACCACCTGTCGCGCACCAGCGAGCTGACCGGCGCGCGCCTGATCACGCTCCACAACCTGACGTTCATGAAGGCGCTGATGGACGGCATCCGCACGGCGATCGAGTCCGGCACCTACGCCGAGCACGCCGCCGCGGTGCTGGGCGGCGCCTCGCCCTACGGCGCCGTTCCGGGCCGGACCGCGCCCTACGGCTGACGCGGGACGACGATCGTCCCGGCGGCGAGGTCGCCGAGGCGCTGCTTGCGCTTGGTCGCGACGATCGTGATCAGGCCGACGAGGTAGAAGAAGAACCCGTCGACGATGCGCAGCAGGTTGCGGCCGACGATCTGGCCGGTGCTCGGCTTGCTGCCGTCCGCGCTGCGCACGACGAGGCCGAGCGCGCGCTTGCCGAGCGTCGCGTTCCACACCGCCTCGGTGACGATGTAGTAGCCGAGCAGGAGCGCGAAGTAGACGAGCGCGGAGCCGCCCTCGAGCGTGACCGACGCGTTGCCGTCGCCGGACTCGCCCTCACCGAGTGCGATCCCGACGATGAAGAACAGCACGACCATGAGGAAGAAGTCGATGATCCCCGCGCCGATGCGCTTGCCGACGACCTCGGTGGGGTCCTGACCGGGCTGCCCGGGCGGGCCTGCGGCCTGCCAGCCCTGCGGCGGCCCGCCCTGCGGGCCCCAGCCCTGAGGCGGCGCGCCCTGCGGGTTCCAGCCCTGAGGCGGCGCGCCCT
>DASVPL010000110.1:0-1687 GCA_036382905.1 Thermoleophilaceae bacterium
CCTGGTCGGCACCGCTCTGCTGGTAGTGGCGATCGGTGCGGCGCTGATCGCGGCCATGCGGGCGCTGCGGCTGCGCACGGGGCCCGCGCGGGCGGCGGCGGCGGGCGGCGTGGGCGTATTCGTCTACTGGTTCGTGCACGGGTCAGTGGACTGGTTCTGGGAGATGCCGGCGCTCGGGATGGCGGCGTTCGCGCTGCTCGGGCTCGCGGCCGGCCTGGCGCCGCGCCGCCCCCCGCTGCGTCCCGCGGCGCGGCGGCGGCCGCTGGCGGCGAGCTACGGGGGGGTGCTGGCGGCCGTGGCGGCGGTGGTCGTGGCGGTGAGCCTCGTCGGTCCCTGGCTGAGCGCGCGCTACGTCGACGACGCCGCCGACGTCTGGACCACCGACGCAGGCGCCGCCTTCGACAAGCTCGACCGGGCGGCTGCGCTCAACCCGCTCAGCCCGACGCCCGACGTGATCGCCGGCCACATCGCGCTGCGCCTCGACCGCCTCGACGAGGCCGAGGCGCGCTTCCGCGCCGCGATCGAGCGCGAGCCGGTCGACACGCGCCCGCACCTCCAGCTCGGCGCCCTCCTCGTCAACGAGGGCGACCGCGAGGTCGGCCTGCGTCACCTGCGCATCGCGCGCCGGCTCGACCCCCGCGACGAGATCATCCGCGGGGCCCTGGCACGCGCCCGGCGCGGCGGCGAGATAGACATCGAGGCCATGAACGTGGCGATCGCGACCCGCTACCGGAAGCTTGCCAACTGATGCGCCCGCGCTGGCAGCGGATCCTCCTCAGCGTCCTCTACTGGGTCGCGGTGCTCGTGGTGTCGATCGCGATCCTCGTCGCGCTGGTGCTGCTGATCGAGTCGCGCGACCAGTCGTCGGTCGAGAACGAGGGCGCGGCCGGACTGGTGCTCTAGCCCACGCGGGCGTGCTCTAGCCCACGCGGGCGTTCACGAGGCGCGCGAAGATCACGATGCGCTTCGAGGCGCTGTAGAGCGGGTGGCACGCGCTCAGCACGAGCCGCTCGGCGCCCTTCACGCGGTGGGTGATCCAGGTCGCGTCCGGATTCACGATCAGCTTCTTCTCGACCTTGTACTCGAGGGTGCCGTACGGCATCGCGATCTCGATGTGCTGCCCGTTCTCCAGCTTGTCGATCGTCCGGAACGGCGCCCCGTAGGTGGTCCGGTGGCCGGCGATCGCGACCGTGCCGCCCTGGCCCGGGAACGAGGTGGCGGGGTAGTGGCCCGGGCCCTTGCGCAGCGGGTCGTGCCCGGTGCCCTGGACGAACACGTAGTGGCGGTCGAGGGTCGGGAACTCGATCCGGCCGAGCGCGTCGCCCTCCTTGGTCCGTTTCTTGTCCAGCTCGGCGAGCCGCTTGATGCGCCGCTTCACGTCGCGGATCGAGGCGGTCAGCTCCTTGTCGCGCAGCGCGGAGCTCGTCTGGGCGGCCAGCTCGTCCTCCAGGTCGCCCTGATCGCGCGCGGCCATGAGGGCCGAGACGGGCTCCTGCCAGCCCAGCGTGACGCCCGCGTCGGCGAGCATGAGGACGCCGCTCACGATCAGCACGGAAGCCACGAATCGCAGCACCGCTCGGATCCATCCGCCGCCGGGACGCACAGCGGAGCCAGTGTAGGCGGACCCCCGGTACCCTAAGCCGCCTCAGTCAGCGAACTCGAGGGGTGAGCCCGACCAAATGGCGAA
>DASVPL010000111.1:0-12081 GCA_036382905.1 Thermoleophilaceae bacterium
AAGAAGGCCGCGTCGCAGGTCGCGCAGTAGGAGACCCCGCGCGAGGCCAGCTCCTCCTCACCCGGAACGCCCAGCTTGCGGTGCTGCGCGCCCATCGAGAGGATCACCGCGCGCGCCTTGTACTCCTGGTCGCCGACCCACACGCTGTGCAGGCCGCCGTCGGTCGAGAGCTCGATCCGGGTGGCGTCCTCGGAGATGAAGCGGGTGCCGAAGCGCTCCGCCTGGTCGCGGAACTTCTGCATCATCTCCGGGCCCATGATCCCCTCGGGGAAGCCCGGGTAGTTCTCGACGTCGGTGGTCGTCTGGAGCAGCCCACCCCAGAGGAATCCCTCGATCAGAAGGGGGTTGAGATCGGCTCGGGACGTGTACAGCGCGGCCGTGTAACCGGCGGGGCCGGAACCGATGATGATGACGTTCTCTGGCTCGTTCATCCCGTTGTCTCCGCCTTTACTTCATTTTGTATAGTAGCAGCGGAGCGGTCCTCCTCCCGCCACCTCGCGATGGTGCGCCGGAGCCTCACGTAGCCCAGGATCCCCAGTGGTAGCGGGAGCCAGATGCCGATCAGCCTCGAGCTGAGGACCGCCGGGAAGACCGTCTCGGCCGGTATGCCGAACAGGACGAAGGCCCCGATCAGGCCCGCGTCCACGGTACCGACGCCGGCGGCCGGAGACGGCGCGAGGTTGGCCACCATGCCCACGAAGTAGGCCTGCACGACCACCCCGAGCGGCACCTGCACGCCGAACGCGTGGAAGCACGACCAGAGGATCCCGATCTGGCCCGTCCACCAGCCGAGCGCGCCGAAGACCGCCGACGCGCTGCGCCGCGGGTGGCGCAGGTAGTCGCCGGCGGTGCGGATGCCGGTGGAGAGCGTCGCGGGTGCCGTGGCGAGCCGCGCGGCCACTCGCGCCGCCCGCCCGCCCCGGCGGCGCAGTGCGGCGAAGCGGCGCTCGAAGTCCTGCGGGATCAGCGCGACGAACCCGATCAGCAGGAGCGTGGCGCCGGCCACGGCGGCCGGGATGATCGTCCCCCCCACCGGGTTGTCGCCGTGGATCACGTTCGCGCGCAGCAGCACGCCGAACACGATCAGCGACATGAGGTAGACCGAGTAGAGGAGCACGAGGAACGCGACCATCCGGCAGGCGGCCCGCCGCCGCGGGATGCCCGCCTGCCGCAGCGCCCAGTACGTGAGCGCCACACCGCCGGCGCCGGCCGCTGAGAACAGCACCGTCGCGGCGAAGCCGGACATCGTGATCTGCCAGGACGCGCCGATGTCGAGCCGCTGGCGCGCCCTGTCGGTCGGATCCTGCCCGCCGAGCACGCCCCTGAACAGCGACGTGTACGAAAGGAACGCGAGCCCGAGGAACCCGACCGCCGAGACGATCCAGTACCAGGTCGCGTCGCCCAGCTTGTCGAGCGACGTGCTCACCCCCACCACCTTCGGGAACACGACGTAGACCGCGACGATCATCAGCCCGATCGCGAGCACCAGCGATATGAGCCGCCGCGGGTTCAGCATCGCGGCGCTGCGCTGCTCTATGTCGTCGTTCTCGAGCTCGCCCGACGCGAGCAGCTCCTCGGCCTCGTCGACCGAGTCGTCCCAGTCCTGCCCGAGCGGCCGGCTGCGACGCGGGCGGGCCATCAGCCGGCCGGCTCCAGCCGCCTGACGAGCCCCGCCGCCGCGCGGGCGACCGGCCGCGCCGGCGGCTCGAGCCGCCGCACAGCCTCCGCGAGCGCCGCGCCGCCCGCCAGGTCAACCACGTAGTGCTCGCCCAGGTACACCAGCGCGAACCCGAGAAGGGTTGCGTAGGTCCAGCCCACGGCGCCCGGGACGCGACCGACGTCCGACAGCACGTGAGCCGCCATCACCGATGTTGCGAAGTGGAGCGACGGCATCGCTGCAAGCTGGTTGCCCGACAACGAATCGTAAAGGGGTGACCAGTAGCGCCCCCAGACGCGCTCGCCGGCCTCGGTCATGATCCGCCGGACGTGGGGCAGCGAGCCGGTGTTGCCCGCCCACCACGGCGGCGCGGTGGGGATGAGGTGGTAGAAGGCCGCGCCCGAGTCGAACGTGGCCGCCATCAGCGTCGCCGAGCGCCCGTAGCGCTCCGGGTGGCGCACCAGCACGTACGCCACGACCACGTGCGGCCAGAAGAACCACGCCCAGTGGATCGCCGCGAGCGCCGTGTCGTGCGGGCGCACCTCGCCCTCGCGCCCGAGCGCGCGCTGGAGGCGCACCGTGGGTACCTCCCCCAGTCCGATCATGCGGTCCACCCGCACCGGGTAGTCGACCCGCGCGCGCTCGCGCAACGCCGCGGGATCGTCGTTGGGCATCTCGTAGTGCAGGAGGTAGGCCCACATCTGGCTCGCGTACACGGCCGCGTCGCGCACGCGCGTGCGCGGGAAGGAGAGAGCCACGGCCACCGGCGTCTGCCACGCCACCGCCGATGTGACGGCCGGCGGCAGTGCGAGCCGCCGGCGGAGAACCGGGGTGACGAAGCCGACCACCGCCGCACCGAGCGCTACGCGGCGTAGGGAGCGCGACTTCCGCAAGGCGCGGCGAGTGTATAGACGGGGCGTGCGGCTACACGAGCGCGCCGACGGCGCGCGCCTCGTCGAGCGAGTTGACGCGGCCGGGCATCAGGTCCTCGGCGGGCGGGCACTCGAGCCCGATGATCTGCATCCGGCGCTGGAGCCGGCGGTAGGCGAACCCGTAGATCTGCGACGAGTGGTAGCCGTAGGTGACGAAGTCCGCGGCCGAGTCCACGTAGGGCGGGCAGAAGACGTGCATCGCCTTCGGCACGAGCTCCTCGACCCGCCGCATCACGATGTCGCCGCGCGCCGGGTCGTCCGCCACCGCGTCGCGCAGGAAGCGCACGCCGAACGCGATGTGGCGGTGCTCGTCCTGCTCGACCAGGCCGAATCCCTCGCAGAAGCCCGGATATAGCCCATGCTCGTTGCTGTAGTCGAGGATCGTGCGCTGGCCGGTGGTCGCGAGCACGCCCTCGATGATCAGGTGGTAGACGACGATGCCGTCGACGAACAGGTCGAAGTCGTCGGGCCGCGCCTGGATTCGCTGCGCCACCTCGCGCAGGCCGCCGTCGAACACCTCGTACCAGGCGGGGAGCATCAGGGCCTGGATCTGCTGCATCCGCCCGCGCAGGTCCTCCGCGTCGAGCGCGAGCACCTCCGCGCCGTAGCGGTCGAAGAACACCGCGTGGCGTGCCTCGTCCACGAGCTGCGTGGACAGGAACGCCTCGATCTCGCCCGACGGCGCCGCCTGCACGAACGGCGCGAGGTCGGCCGCCACGCGCTCCTCGCCGATGTAGAACGACCCGAGGCTCCAGAGCATGTTCTCCTGCGCCTCCGTCGGCGATACCAGCCACTGCTCCTTGTCGACGGAGAAGTCGAGCTCGTGCACGCGCCAGTTCTGGCGCTCCCACAGCGCGTAGAGCTGCTGGTAGTCGAGCAGGTCGCCGTCGCGCGCGGCGGGGGCCGAGCCCCAGCTCCCCGCGCGGCGGGCGTGCAGCTCGCGCTGCGCGGCCTCGCGCCGCAGCTCCGCCTCGTCGCGGCCCTGCGCGCGGTCGATCCAGCGCCCGAGCAGGGTGGCCGGGTACATCGGGCCCTCGACGTGGGTGCGCTGCTCGCGCATCGACTGCGTCGGCGTGATCTCGCCGGCGGCGAGCCCGCGGTAGGTGTCGGTCGACAGGCGCAGCCACGTGCCCGGCTCGCCCTCGGTCGTGACCTCGAGCCGCTGCCCGTCGCGCACGTGCACGAGCCAGCGGCCGGCGCCCTCGACCTCGTAGCCGACCACGAAGCTGTGCCCGCGCGTCCACTCCGGGTCGATCAGGTACGGCAGCGCCCGGAAGGTCGCGTCGACGTCGAGCTCCGCCCCTGCGCGGATGGCCTCGGCGATCGACGGGTCGTCGCCCTCGGCCAGCGCGCGCAGCTTCAGCGCGCGGCGGCGCTTGCCGCGGATGCGCACCTTGCCGCCGAGCATCAGGCGCGCCGGGCTCTCGCCCGCTGCCATCAGCGCGAGACCGCGCGCGTCCGTGGTCAGGCGGAAGTCCAGCTCGCGGTCGCCGTTGGGCGAGTGGCCGTTCGCCGAGTCGCCGTTCTCCGAGCCTCCATTCGCCGAGTCGCCGTTCGCCGACGAGACCGTCGCGCCGCCGTCCTCCACGACCACCCGCCAGGTGCCCAGCTCCTCGACCTCGAGGTCGTACGCGAGCGGCGGCGGGATCTTCGCGACGGCGGCCGGAAGGGTCTGGACGACCAGACGCGCCGCGAGCTCGGGATCCTCCCGAGCCATCTCCTTCAGCGCTTCACGCGTCCGGTCCATGAACCCTGTCGAGGATCCTAACCTCGCCGGGGGCGGAATGCGCGAACGCCTCGGCGTCCTCGCGCGTGCCGATGTGCTCGCCCCAGTGCATCGGCACGGCCACCCGCGGCGCGATCCGCCGCGCCGCCTCGGCGGCCTCCGCGGCCGTCATCACGTACACGCCGCTCACGGCGAGCAGCGCCACGTCCACGCCGGCCACCTCGTCCATCTCGGGGATCACGTCGGTGTCGCCCGAGTGGTAGAGCCGCTCGCCTCGCACGTTCAGCACGTAGCCGACGCCGCCCGCCTCGCGCGGGTGGAAGAGCTTGCCGTCGGGGTTGCGCTTCGACGTGTTGTAGGCGGCGATCGCGCGCACGTCGAGCGGGTCGTCGATCCCCTCGCCGGGGGCGAGCGACACCACCCGGCCGCGCACCCGCTCGGCGACGGCCGGCGGCGCGACCACCAGCGTCCCCTCTCCGGACAGCCGCTCTATGTCCTGCGGCGAGAAGTGGTCGTAGTGGCCGTGCGTGATGAGGATCAGGTCCGCCGGCCGCGCGTCCTCGACCCGGTAGGGGTCGATGTAGACGAGCCGGCGGCCCGCGCGGACGCGGAATCCCGCGTGCCCGAGCCACTCCACGCTGTCGAGGAGCATCCCCGAAACGCTAGGCGACCTGTACAAAGCACGTATGAGCGACGAGAAGACAGTCCTGTGGGAGGTCACGGACGGCATCGGCCGCGTGACCCTCAACCGCCCCGACCGGCTGAACGCCTGGATCCCCGAGCTCGGCCAGGAGCTGCTCGACATATTCCAGGGCCCGGCCGCCGCCGACGATGTGCGCGCCGTGCTGATGACGGGAGCCGGACGCGGCTTCTCGTCGGGCGCCGACCTGAGGGCCGGCTTCGACGCCGACCCCGACGACGGCGGCCCGAACGTCCGCAAGGAGCTCCACGAGGTCTACCACCCGGCGATCGTCGCGATCAGGCAGCTCCCCAAGCCGGTCGTCTCGGCCGTGAACGGGCCGGCGGTGGGGATCGGCTGCTCGCTGGCGCTGGCCGGCGACCTGATCCTGGCCGCCGAATCGGCCTACTTCCTGCTGGCGTTCGTGAACATCGGCCTGATGCCCGACGGCGGCTCGACCCTGTTCGTGCCCGCGGCGGTCGGCAAGGCGCGCGCGTTCCAGATGGCGCTGCTCGGCGAGCGCGTGGGCGCCAGCCAGGCGCTCGACTGGGGCCTCGTGAACGCGGTGCACCCGGACGACGCTCTGCTCGGCGAGGCCGAGGCGCTGGCGGCGCGGCTCGCCGCCGGGCCCACCCGTTCCTACGCCGCCTCGAAGCAGGCGCTGAACCGGATGATCTACCCGGACATGGAGGGCCAGCTCCACCTCGAGGCCGAGCTCCAGCACAAGCTCGCGCGCACGAGCGACTTCGTCGAGGGGGTCGGCGCGTTCGTGGAGAAGCGCCAAGCCGCCTTCAGCGGCTCCTGACGCGCGCCCCGTCCGGAATGGCCGTCATTCCCCACCGGACTCCCGGGGCCCGACCACGTCAATAGAATGCCGCGCCTTGCCAGCCGAAGGTCCCCGGAGAGGTAGGCGGTAGTGCCCCGCGCAGCGCTGATCGCGGGCGGCTTCATCGTGCTCGTCGGAGCGATCTTCCTCGCTCAGTTCCTGCCGACGCCGGAGGATCGCAGCGGCAGCCCGAACGCCGAGGACATCTCGACCCTCTACTCGTGGGGCATCGCCCTCGGCACGATCATCTTCGTGATCGTCGAGGGGGTCCTGATCTACTCCCTCGTCAAGTTCCGCTACCGCCGCGGCGGGCCCGAGCCGGCGCAGATCCGCGGCAACACCCCGCTGGAGGTGGGCTGGACGGTCGGGGCCGCGCTGTTCCTCGTGGTCCTCACCACCGTGACCTTCATCTACCTCGGCGACATCGAGAACCCGCAGGCGTCGAACCCCGCGGCCCAGACCGGCAGCGTGCAGTACGCGGCCATCGGCCAGGAGCCGGTGCCCGGTGGGAAGAAGCTCCAGGTGCGCGTGAACGGCCAGCAGTATCTGTGGCGCTACGACTACAACCCGCCCGGCAAGCAGCAGCTCTTCAGCTACCACGACCTCTACGTGCCGGTCGGGACGACCGTCGTCCTGAAGCTCACCTCCTCGGACGTCGTGCACTCGTGGTGGATCCCGGAGCTCGGTCCGAAGACGGACGCCACGCCCGGTCATACCAACGACACCTGGTTCCGGATCGATCAGCCCGGTGAGTACGACGGCCAGTGCGCCGAGCTGTGCGGCGACAACCACGCCGACATGCGCGCGCGGGTGATCGCGCTGCCGCCCGGCGAGTTCGCGGCCTGGCAGGAGCGCCAGGCGTCCGACATCCAGCGCTCGCAGTCGTTCCTGTCGCTCCAGCGCAAGGTGAGGGGAGAGAACTAGATGACGACCGCTGCGCCTCCGGCCACGGCCGCCCCCACCAGCACGGGGAACCCCGAGGTGATCATCCGCGGGATCAAGGAGCGCCCGACCGGGTGGCTGTCGTGGCTGACCACGACCGACCACAAGAGGATCGGGATCCTCTACATCGTCACGACGTTCGTGTTCTTCCTGCTCGGTGGCGTCGAGGCGCTGCTGATGCGCCTCCAGCTCGCCGGCCCGGACGCCACGCTGCTCGAGCCGCGCACCTACAACTCGCTGCTCACGCTGCACGGCTCGACGATGGTCTTCCTCTTCATCGTGCCGGTGCTCGCGGGCTTCGCGAACTACCTCGTCCCGCTGATGATCGGCGCGCGCGACATGGCGTTCCCGCGCCTGAACGCGCTCTCCTATTGGCTGTTCCTGTTCGGCGGGATCGCGTTCTACCTGAGCATCTTCTTCACCCCGCCGAGCGGCGGCTGGACCTCGTACGCGCCGCTCTCGGACGACGCCTTCCTACCCGACGGCGGCATCGACGCGTGGATATTCATGATCCACCTCACCGGGCTCTCGTCGCTGGTCGGCGCGATCAACTTCACGGCGACGATCCACAACATGCGCGCGCGCGGCATGAGCTGGGGCCGCATGCCGCTGTTCGTGTGGACGATCCTGATCTACTCGTACCTGCTGATCCTGGCGCTGCCGGTGGTCGCGGGCGCGGTCACGATGCTGCTCACCGACCGCCACTTCGGCACCGCGTTCTTCGACAACACCGCGGGCGGCGACCCGCTGCTGTGGCAGCACCTGTTCTGGTTCTTCGGCCACCCCGAGGTCTACATCATGGTGCTGCCCGCGTTCGGGATGATCTCCGAGGTCCTGCCGGTCTTCGCGCGCAAGCCGATCTTCGGATACAAGGCGATCGCGGCCTCGACCGCGGCGATCGCGTTCCTCGGGATGCTCGTGTGGGCGCACCACATGTTCACCACGCCGACGGCCACCGTGGTGCTCGCGTTCTTCATGCTGTCGTCGTTCGCGATCGCGGTGCCGACGGGGATCAAGATCTTCAACTGGCTGGCGACGCTGTGGCGCGGGACGATCATGTTCCGCACGCCGCTCTACTTCGCGGCGGGCTTCCTCGGGACGTTCGTAGTCGGCGGCATCTCGGGCGTGATCCTCGCGATCTTCCCGGTCGACTGGTACCTCCACGACACGTACTTCGTGGTCGCGCACATGCACTACGTGCTGTTCGGCGGGTCGGTGCTGGGGATCTTCGCCGGGCTCTACTACTGGTTCCCGAAGATGTCGGGCCGGATGATGAACGAGCGGCTCGGGAAGGCATCGTTCTGGCTGATCTTCATCGGCTTCAACGTCACGTTCCTGGTCCAGCACTCGGCGGGGCTCGACGGCATGCCGCGGCGGATCTACTGGTACCCGGAATCCGCCGGCTGGGGGACCTACAACCTGATCTCCACGATCGGCTCGTGGATCCTCGGGATCGGCGTGATCCTCACCATCGTCAACGTGCTCTTCAGCATCAAGCGCGGGCAGAAGGCCGGAAACGACCCGTGGAAGGCCAATACGCTCGAGTGGTTCACCCAGTCGCCGCCGCCGGAGAACAACTTCGACATCGTTCCACGCGTGCGCTCGGTCGAGCCGATGAAGGACATCCGGCGTGAGGTGGCACGCGGGACGGGCAGGTCGTCCGAGACGGTCGCCCAGCCGGTAACGACCGGCAGCACGTGAGCACGCCCACACGCGGGTTCCGCCGCCTGGCGCTCGTCACGCTGGTCGTCACGTTCCTGCTGATCGTGCTCGGCGGCGTGGTGCGCGTGTCGGACTCCGGCCTCGGCTGCGGGCCCGCGAAGAGCGGCTTCCACGGCTGGCCGCTGTGCAACGGCGACGTGATCCCCGGGGCGTCGATCCACACGGCCGTCGAGTACTCGCACCGCACCGTGGCGTCGACGGTCGGTCTGCTCGCACTGAGCCTGCTGGTCCTCGCGCGGCGCCGCTACAGCGATCACCGCGGGATCGTGCGGGCCTCCACCGGGGCGTTCGGCCTCGTGGTCGCCGAGGGGCTCCTGGGGGCCGCGACGGTCGAGAAGAACCTCGAGGAGGAGCTGGTGGCCGCCCACCTCGGCCTCGCGATGCTGATCCTCGCGCTCGTGCTCTACATCTGGCGCGCGTCGCGCCCCGACGTGATCGGCGCGCCCGCGGCGGACAGCTCGGTGGGCTTCCGGCGGCTGGCCATCGGGGTCCAGGCGCTGATCCTCGGGACGATCGTCGCGGGCGGGTACATGGCCGGCACGCAGAAGTACGGGCGCGCCGACTACCAGCTCGGCGACGGCGCCCACCACGCCTGCGGGCGCCAGTTCCCCACCTGCAACGACGACTTCCTGCCGTTCGGCGCCTCGCGCCTCGTCGACATCCACCTGACGCACCGCGTGTTCATGTACGTGGCGACGATCGCGATCGTCGCTCTCGTGGTGTGGGCGCTGCGGCGGCGGCCGAGTGGCGGCGTGGTGAGCGCCGCGCGGATGCTGGGCGCCCTGCTGCTCCTGCAGCTCCTCGTCGGGGCGCTGAACGTCTGGCTCGAGGAGTACGAGGCTCTGATCCTCGTCCACCTCACGCTCGGGGCGTTACTGTGGGCGACCGCCACGATGCTGACCCTCCAGCTCTATCCCGTGCGCGCCCTCGCCAGAGCCTGATGGAGGCAGTCCGCACAGCTCCGCGATCGGTCGTCGCCGACTACGTCACCCTGACGAAGCCGAAGGTGCAGTCGCTGCTGCTCTTCACCACCGTCACGACGATGTACGTGGCGGGGACCCCGTCGGTCGGCACCGTGCTGCTCACCTGCCTCGGCGGGGCGCTGTCGGCCGGTGGCGCGGGGGCGGTCAACCATTACCTGGACCGCGACATCGACGCGACGATGCAACGCACCGCCACTCGGCCCATCCCGTCCGGCCGGATCGCGCCCGGGGCCGCACTCGCCTTCGGCATCGCGCTCGGAGTTCTGTCCGTGCTGCTGCTCTCGCTCGCCGTGAACCCGCTCGCGGCGGCGCTGTCGGCATCCGGCTACCTCGGCTACGTGTTCGTGTACACGATCTGGCTGAAGCGCCGCACGGTGCAGAACATCGTGATCGGGGGAGCGGCGGGGGCCGTGCCGCCGCTCGTCGCGTGGGCCGCCACGACGGGCTCGCTGTCGTGGAACGCGGTCTACCTGTTCGCGATCGTCTTCTACTGGACGCCGCCGCACTTCTGGGCTCTGTCGCTGCTGATGAAGGACGAGTACGCCCGCGCGAGCGTGCCGATGCTGCCCGTCGTCAAGGGCGAGGCCGAGACCCGCAAGCAGATCCTGCTGTACACGGTGCTGCTGTACGCGGTCACGCAACTCCCGTTCTGCGCCGGACTGTTCGACGGGATCTACCTGGCCGCATCGGTCGTGCTCGGCGCGTGCTTCATCGGCGGGGCCGTGCTCCTGCGCCGGCGCGCCGACCGCGGCACCGCGCTGCGCCTGTACCTGTTCTCCCTGGCCTACCTGGCGCTGCTGTTCGCCGCCATGGTGGCCGACGCGCGGTTGTAGGCCGTGACGCGCCGGCGGGCGCTCTTCCTCGCAGCCGCCCTGCTCGGAGCAGTCCTGCTGGCGATCGACGCGAGGATGTGGGACGAGGGCGGCCCGGGCATCGTCGGCTTCGAGCTCGCGTGGGACACGCGGTCGGCGGAGCGGATCCTGGGCGAGTGGGGGCCGGACGGGCGCGACGCGGCGCGGCTGTCGCTGTGGCTCGACTTCGCGTTCCTCGCGTCGTATGCGGCGTTCTGGGCACTCGCGTCGCGTGCGCTGCGCCTGCGGGTCTGGCCGCTGGCGCTCGCCGCCGGCGCGTTCGACGCGCTCGAGAACGTGTGCCTGCTCGTGGTGCTGGGTGGGTCCACCAGCGGGTGGCCGCTGCTCGCGTCGTCGTTCGCGACGCTGAAGGTCCTGGCGCTCGCCGTGGTGGTCGGCTCGGTGGCGGTCGCGCTCGTTCGGCGGGCGCACGCGCGCCGGCGGCGTGCGGTGCGGGCGTTCGCGGCGGGTGCGGCATTGCTGGTGGTGGCGGCGCTCGCGGTCAACACGTGGCTCGTGGACCGCGCCACCGCGCCGGCGGAGCCCGGGATCGGGCAGCTCGTCGAGGTGCCGGCGGGGACCATCCATGTGAGCGACGAGGGCTCGGGGCCGCCGGTCGTCCTGATCCACGGCTTCGGCTGCTCGCTGAACTGGTGGACGCCGGTCATGCCCCTGCTGCGGAAGAGCCTGCGCGTGATCCGCCTCGACCTGCTCGGCCACGGGCGCTCGGAGAAGCCGCGCGACGGCTACTCGATGGAGGAGCAGGCGGACGTGGTGGCGGACGTGATGCGCCGCCTCGGGGTGCACCGCGCGGCCGTGGTCGGCCACTCGATGGGCGGGATGGTGGCGACGGCGCTGGCCGAGCGCCACCGCGCGATGGTGTCGCGCCTGATGCTGATCGGCACGGCGCCCGACGACGCCGACGAGCACCTGGGGTTGACCGCACGGCTGCCGTTCGTGCCGGTGGTGGGGCACGCGATCGACACGCTCGTCCCCGAGCGCCTCGTGCGGCTGGCCGTGGAGGACGGCTTCGCGCCCGGGTTCGACCCGCCGGCCGAGTTCAGCCGCGACATCTTCGATCACACGACCTACAGGTCGCTGACCCAGAGCGCCCGGGCGGTCAGCGATTTCTGGGACGACGGTCCGCTTCACGAGCGCCTGCGCGGCACGCACGTCCCCCTGACCGTCCTCCTCGGCGAGGAGGAGCGCCACACGCGCCGCTCGACCGGGCTCTACAACTCGGTGCCCGGCGCGCGGACGGTGGTGATGCAGGGACTGGACCACACACCCCAGGTCGAGTCGCCCGCCCGCACCGGGCCGCTGATCGCGGCCTTCGCGGCGGGCCGCTGAGGGGCAAGAGTCCATTTCTGGGTCCTATAGGGGACACAAATGGACTCTTGCCCTCGCCGTGGCGGCCCGGCGGGATGCGGCGCGGGACGGACTAGTCGCGGCCGCGGCGCAGCCGCTCGCCTGCCGCCGACGCCGCGCGAGTGGCCGCCACCACTCGCCTGCGGCGCCGGAACGACCCCGGCGCCGGCTCGCGGGCGTCCGGCTCGCCGGACGCGGGGGGCGCGAGGGGCGCGGCCGCGCGCGGAGCGGCGGGCGCAAGCGGCGCGGCTTCGGCGCGCGGCTCGTCAGGCGCAAGGGGCGCGGCTTCGGCGCGCTGCTCGACGGGCGCAAGCGGCGCGGCTTCGGAGCGCGGCTCGCGGTGCTCGGCGGGGGGCGGTGCGGTGAGTGGCGCGGGGCCCGCCAGGGCTGGATCG
>DASVPL010000112.1:0-5606 GCA_036382905.1 Thermoleophilaceae bacterium
TGCGCCGGACCGTCGAGAGCTCGGCGACCTGGCCGATGCGCTCGCCGCCCTCGCGCACGTCGTTGCCCACGACGAGGCGGGCGGCGTTGGACGACTCGATGTTCAGCTCGAACGTCGGGACGAACGGCAGGCCCTTGTTCGCGTTGTACGCGAGCACGACCGCGACGACCACGACCAGCACCGCGATCGACCCGATCAGCACGGGGCTTCCGATGATCGACGAGTTCGGCCGGCGGGTCATGGCGCGAGCAGGAAGTCGAGGAGCTGGCTTGCGTCGGGAGCGCTCTGGCCGCGCTCCTCGAGCTGGTCGAGCACGCGCTCGATCTCCTGCTGGATCTCGGGAGGCACGGTGGTCTGGCGCCCGCCGCCGCGGCGAGCGTCGCCGCCGCGCTGGCGGAAGGAGGACGGCGCCGGCACTCCGGGCTCGGGCGTCCCGCCCGTCTCGGGCTGCTGCTCGTCGCCCGACGCCGTCGGCGGCGTCCCCTCACCGGGCACGGCCGTCGGGTCCGGGGTGGTGATCCCGGGCTGGTTCGGCCCGAGCCACGCGCGGCAGTCCTTCAGCTCCGCCTCCCGGGCCTTGTAGTCCTCGGCGTTGACGAGCGGCGCGCACTTGCTCTGGATCAGCGAGACGCGCGACAGGTGGCCCATCTGGTCGAACGCGTTGGTCTGGATCGCCTGGATGAAGACGTACTGGAGCAGCGCCTGGGTGCCGGAGAAGCCGCGGCCGCCCGGGCTCTGCGGGTGGCGCTCGACGGCTCGCGCGGGGTTGTCCCAGTCCTCGAGCGTGATCGCGAGATCGTTCGCGAGGTTCACCGTCGGGCGGGCGTAGGCACCCAGTTCGCGTACGCGCGGGCGCAGCGCGCGCACGGCCTCCCGGCCGGTGGGGGCGGCGTCGGCCAGGGCGCGCAGCGCCGGCCGTGAGGCGTCGGAGAACTCGGACGAGATGTCGAGGAAGCGCGTGAGCTGACCGGCGCTCGCGCTCAGGTCGACCAGCACCGGCCGCTCCTCGCGCGCGACCTCCTCGAGCTTCGTCATCGTCGGCGTGAGCTCGGTGAGGAAGCCCGGCAGCGTGCGCCAGTTCTCGGCGAGGTCGCTCGAGCGCGCGGCCGAGGCGGTGGCGGTGTCCTCCGCCTCGTCCACGAAGCGGCCGACGTTCTCCTTGTTGTCGGCGAGCTTGCCGACCACGCGGTCGGCGTCGCGCACGAGCTGCTTGATGACCCGGTTGTGGTCGGCGAGGATCGCCAGCAGGTTCGAGGTCTGGCGCAGCGCGGGCACGGCCCGGCGGATCGCGTCGTTCAGCTCCTCGGGACGCCCGGCCAGGCCCACGCCGAGCTCGCCCAGGATCAGCCGGAAGCGCTCGCGGAACGGGCGGCGCATGATGTTCGTGATCAGGTCGGGCGGGATCGTCGAGGCGGTGCGCTTGATGTGCGCCCCGGCCGGCAGCTCGCGCGGGTCGTGGCCCGGCCTGCAGTCCATGTAGAACTCGCCGAGCGGCGACTGCGGTCGGGTCTCGCACTCCGCGTCGGCGCGCAGGGTGCCGTAGCCGTCCTCGGTCAGCTCGATCTCGACCAGCGCCTTCTTCGTCAGCTCGTCGAGCTCGATCCCCTTGATCTTGCCCGCGTTCGTGCCGGCCACGCGCACGTCGCCCTCCTCCACCATCCCGAACGCGTTGTCCAGCTCGACCACGTAGCGGCGGCCGTCGCCGACGCCCTCGTCCGAGGACGCCGCCGCGAACGCGACCGCCGCCACCACCGCGAGCAGCGCTATGACGAGGCGGCGGATCATGGCCCGAGTGGCAACTGGGTCTCGTCGCAGTTGAACTCGGGGTACGGCTTCCACGGCGTCGACCCGTCGCCGAAGCTGTCCCGCTCGCCGGCGCCCGGGCACTTGTTGCGCTGGCCCGTCTGCGCGACGTTCTCGATCTCGGCCGCGCGCGCGATCGGCGCGAGCGGCTGCACCAGCCCGTTCTTGAACGAGAACGCCGACACGTGGCTGGCGGCGCGGCTGAAGCCGCCGAGCGCGTCGATGTTCCCGGTGTGGGAGAAGTCGTCGAGCCAGCCGGTGAAGTCGTTCGAGTACGGGCGAGCGAACGCGATCCGCGGCGTGGCGCTGGCGAGGGCCTCCGCCGTCGCCGGCAGCGCGCCCTTGCGCTCGGCGCCGTTGCGCCTGACCGGGCCGACCGCGATGTCGCGCAGCGGGAGCGTGGCCAGCGAGAGGTCGATCAGGTCGTTGTCGGCGCCGCGCCGGGTGGTGATCCGCGCGAGGTCCCGCACGGCCGGGTCGAGGTCCTGCACGAGCCGGCGCACCTCGCCCGTGTAGGGCGCGAGCCGCCGCGCGACCGGCTTGAACTCCGTCACGAGCGGGTCTAGGTCGTCGATGGTCGCGCGCAGGTTCACGTAGGTCGTGTTGGCCTGGCGCATGAAGTCGGGGAGCTGCTGGATCGCGTCGGCCAGGGCGCCGCCGCCGGCCTCGCTGCGCGGGCGGGCGACCGCGCCGGTGGTGTCGGCGAGGTTGGAGACGAGCGAGGCGAGGTCGTCACGGCGGTCGGCGATGTCGCCGACGAGCCCCGACGTCTCGGTCACGAACCGTTCGAGGTCGCCGGTGTCGCGATTCAGCTCACGGAACAGGCGGCTCGCGGAGACGAGCGCGGGGTCCAGGTAGAGATAGCCCTGGTTGAGGTTCTCGGCCTGGCCGGCGTACTGGCGGGCGGAGCCGCGAAAGACCTTGCGCAGCGAGTCGCGCGTGCGCTTGTCGAAGATCGAGAAGACCTCGTCGAGGTCGACGTTCGAGGTCGTGTCGGCCTCCTCGATCACGCCACCGTCCTCGATCGTGTCCCCCTTGCCGGTCCTCTCCGGATAGCGCAGGTCGATGTAGCGGCTGGCTGGCCCCGAGAGGCCGAACTGGCGGATCTGGGCGTGGGTGCCGCGCGGCAGCGGCGCGAACGCGTCGTCGATCGAGAGCTCGAGCTCGGCGGCGCCGTCGTCGGTGAGGCGCAGCTTCTTGACGGTGCCGACCTTCTGCCCGCCGATCTCCACCAGGCCCCCGCGCACCACTTGGCCGGCGTTCTGGAAGCGCGTCCTGACGGTGTAGTCGCCGCCGGAGTCGTAGAACATCAGCCACCCGACCAGCGCCGCCGCCGCGACCAGCACGAGGAGCACGGCCACGCGCACGGCAGATCGCCGTGTGGACACGCTCCTCCCGGTCACCACTAGCGCACCACTCTCCCCGGCGGCGCAAGCTACACCTCCGGGCGGCCGCGCGGCGCCAGTGGCGGTGTGCCACGCGCGGGATACTCCTCGCTCCCGCCCGAGAGGAGATGCAGGTGCCGGTCAGCGAGTCACTGAGGCAGTCGCGCGAGGCGACGGTCCGCGAGCACATGGAGTCGGAGAACAGGCACGATTTCGACACCACCATCGCGACCTTCGACCACCCGCGCTACGAGCTGATCGCCACCGGCGAGGTGCACGACGGCGAGGCCGAGGTGCGCGACTACTTCGCCGACACGCGCACCTCGTTCCCGGACCAGTCGAACGAGCCGCTCGAGTTCCACCACTCCGACACGGCGGTGGTGGTCGAGTTCATCCTGCGCGGCACGCACCTGGGCCCGCTGCGCGGGCTCCCCCCGACCGGCCGCTCGTTCGAGTGCCGCATGTGCGCGCTGTTCCTCTTCGACCCGGACGGCGACCGGATCGTCGGCGAGCGCGTCTACTTCGACCAGGCGACGATCATGCGCCAGCTCGGGGTCGCGCACGACCCAGCGTCGCTGGCCGGCCGCGTCTCCACGCTCGTGTCGCACCCGCTCACGATCGGACGCGCCCTTTCGGGCCGCCTACGGCGCGGGTGAAGTCAAAAGCGTCCTCTATTGGGACGCTATCGACTTAGGGACAATTGTCACTTGCGTTCGTAGCGCTAGCCCGGCCCGGCGGCCTCAGGCGCTTCCTCGCGGCGGAACTCGATCTCGCGGATCACCTTTGCGGGCACGCCCGCCGCGATCACGCCCGGCGGCACGTCCTTGGTGACCACGCTGTTCGCCCCGATCACGGAGTGGTCGCCGATCGTCACGCCGGTGTTCACCACGCAGTTCACGCCGAACCAGCAGTTCGAGCCGATCCGGGTCGGGCCCTTGGAGGTGAAGCCCTGCCAGGTCACGGGGATGTCGTCGCGGTCGTAGCCGTGGGCGGCGTCCGAGATGAAGCAGCCGTTGGCGAACATCGTGTGGTCGCCGATCGTCACCTCGTTCTGCGCGGCGATCATCGTGTTCTTGTTGAGGAAGCACCCCTCGCCCACGACCACGCGCCCCTCGTCGGCGATGGTGATCCAGCAGCCGGGCTCGAGCAACGTCCCCTTCCCAAGCCGCAGTCGACCCGAGTCGAGGGACTCCAGCACGTTCCCCTCCACCGGGAACCGGATGTAGGCCCCGGACTCCAGCATGTGCCGGTGGATGCGCAGCCGCCGCACCGGCCGGGCGTTGCGCTCGTACCACCACCACTTCTGCGCGTAGAGCTTCGCCTGGGCGCGCGTCACGCCGCGGCCGCCAGGCGGCGGCGCGGGCGCTTCGTGACCTTCGGCGTCACGATCCCCGAGAGGAAGCGGCCCGTGTGCGTCCCCTGCGTGGCGGCGACCTGCTCGGGAGTGCCCTCGGCGACGATCGTGCCGCCCTCCTCGCCGCCCTCCGGACCGAGGTCGATGATCCGGTCGGCGGTCTTGATCACGTCGAGGTTGTGCTCGATCACCACGACCGTGTTGCCCACCTCCACGAGCCGCTGGAGCATCTCGAGCAGCCGCTGGACGTCCGCGAAGTGCAGCCCCGTGGTGGGCTCGTCGAGGATGTACAGCGTGCGGCCGGTGCCCACCTTGCTGAGCTCCGTGGCCAGCTTCACCCGCTGCGCCTCGCCGCCCGACAGCGTCGTGGCCGGCTGCCCGAGCCGGATGTAGTCGAGCCCGACGTCGTGCAGCGCCTGGAGCCGGCGCTTGATCTTCGGGATGTGCTGGAAGAAGTCGAGCGCCTCCTCGACCGGCATCTGGAGCACGTCGGAGATCGTCTTGCCCTTGAACCGGACCTCGAGCGTCTCGCGGTTGTAGCGGCGCCCGCCGCACTGCTCGCACGGCACGTAGACGTCCGGCAGGAAGTGCATCTCGATCTTGATCTGGCCGTCGCCGCGGCAGACCTCGCAGCGCCCGCCCTTCACGTTGAACGAGAAGCGGCCGGGCTTGTAGCCGCGCGCCCGCGCCTCCTGGGTGCGCGAGAATAGGTCGCGGATCGGGTCGAACAGGCCGGTGTAGGTGGCCGGGTTCGAGCGCGGCGTGCGCCCGATCGGCGACTGGTCGATGTTGATGATCTTGTCCACCTGCTCGAGGCCGGTCACGCGCCGGTGCGCGCCCGGACGCAGCTTCGCCTTGTGCAGGCGGTTGGCGACGGCCTTGTAGAGCACCTCGTTCACGAGCGTCGACTTGCCCGATCCGGACACGCCCGTGACGCAGCAGAAGACCCCGAGCGGGATGCGGGCGTCGACCTTCTGGAGGTTGTGCTGGGCGGCGGCCTCGATCTCGATGTGGCCGGCCGGGCGCCGGCGGCGGCGCGGCACGGGGATCTGGCGCGTGCCGGA
>DASVPL010000113.1:0-2355 GCA_036382905.1 Thermoleophilaceae bacterium
GCCCCTCCTCCCACGCGTCGAGGATGAGGCGCGCCCACTGCGCCTCGACGTGCACCAGCGCCCGCGCACCCCACAGGATCTGCGCGGCGAGGGCGGGCTCCTGCTTGGCGAGTCCCCCGGCTAGGTCCACGGCGGCGACGCTCTCGTGCACGGCGTCGGCCACCACGTGCTCGTCGAAGAACGCACACGTGCGGTCGTCGAAGCCGAGCCGCCGGAAGCCGGCGGCGTAGCGGCGGTTGGGCACGCTCGAGGTCATCTCGAAGAGGGCCAGGTGGCCGATGATCGCGCCGCGGCGGCGGCGGTGCAGCCCGCAGAGCGACATCAGGTTGACGGTGGCGAGGGTGAAGCCGGGGATCGCGTCGAGGTAGACGCCGTAGGCGTTGTCGAGCCCGGCGCCCGCGAGGGTGTCGGCGAACATCTGCGCGTGGACGCGGTCGGCGCGGCCACCCCCGTACTCGTCGGCCTGGATCTCCACGAGCGCCGCCTTCGGACCGCCGCTGAGGCGCGGCAGCGCGAACGAGTGCGGGTCGGCCTCCTTGAGCTGGTAGGCGGAGCGGTGGATCAGGAACTCGCGCGCCTGGTCGGCGGTGGCGCGGCGCTCGACGTGGATCGAGAGCGACGGGGCGTCGTCGCCGTCGGCGATCGCGCGCAGCTCGAGGTCCATGTCCTCGGGCCGAACGGCGCCGGAGCTCGGCTCGCCGATCGCCTCGATCAGCCCGCGCTCGAAGCGCGCCTCGAGCTCCGCGCGCATGGCGAGCAGCGAGGGCTCCCACTCCCAGGTCTCGTCCACGCCGTCGAAGCCGCGGTAGTGCAGCTCGTAGAGCGAGTACAGGGCGAGGTTGAGGTCCTCGTCGGTCAGCGGGTCGCCACCGCCGGCCGGCGGCGCCTCGACGGCGTGTGGGGGCCGCGCGAGCGTCGCCAGGACGTGCTCGCTGATCGGGCCGCGGGGGGTGGGGGGGCTCGGGCTCACTCTCGTCGAGCTACGTACCCGATGGGCTGACGGCCCACGCAGGACCGGGGAGGAAGGCGTCCGCGAGCCAACCCCCGAGCCCCGGCAGCCCGCGCTCGGCAGCCACCGACCGCTGCCGACTGGCGCCCCCGCGCTCCACGAGGGCGGCGGCCTCGTCCACGCCGAGCTCGGCCAGGAGCGCCGTCAGCCGCTCGCGCGTCGGGCTGCGCTCGCCGGTCTCGAGGTCGGCCATGGTCCCGTCGCTGCCGTGGCGGGCGGCTGACCAGCGGTTCTCCTCGATCCGCCAGGTCGGCGCCACCGGCAGCGGCTCGCCCGCCTCGTGGCGCTCGGCCAGCCGCCCGACCAGAGCGACGACCACGGCCACGACCGCCGCGGCGTCCTCCATCGTCGTCTGAGCGTCCGGCACGCGCACCTCCAGCGTGCCGTGCGAGGGGTGCGGGCGCAGCTCCCACCACCACGTGCGCGGGGAGTGGACGTTCCCGGCCGCGGCGCCCCAGCGCAGCGCCTCCGCGAACTCCTCCCAGCTCGGGATCGCCGGCGGCACGCCCTGGCGCGGAAGCAGCTCGTTGATCTTCAGCCGCGCGGTGGCCATACCGGTGTCCTGACCGCCCAGGTACGGGGAGTTCGCGGCCAGCGCCGCCAGGTCGGGGAGGTAGGAGCGCAGCGCGTTGTAGACCGCGAGGGAGCGGTCGGCGCCGCCCACCGCAACGTGCACCTGGAGCGCCGATACGAGCTGGAGCCGCGCGATCCGCGCGTACTCGCCCCGCGTGTGCTCGTAGTCCTCGGACTGCGACAGCACGCCCTCGGGATCGGCAAACGGGTGCAGGCCCGTGGCGGCCGGCCGCGCGATGCCGGCGGCGGCCTCGACGAGGTTGCGCCGGCCCGCCGCCAGCTCCGCGAGCGCGCCGCCGGGCCGCTCGTGCGGCGCCGTCACGATCTCGAGCTGCGCCGCGGGCAGCTCCGGCTTGAAGCGGGCCGGGTCGGCCAGCCGGTCGAGCACCTCGCCCGCCCGGGGGGTCAGGTCGTGCGTCTCGGGGTCGAGCAGCAACACCTCCTCCTCGAGGCCCACGGTGAGCGGCCCGGCGGCGTCGAAGCGCGACCGCAGGACGTCCGCCGTCAGATCGGGTTCGGCGGGCGCCACCCGGGCAACATAGGCGGCGTGCGACTGCTGCGGCTCCCCGGCGTGTTCAAGCCCCCGAGCGATTCCTGGCTGCTCGCCCGCGCGATGCGCGACCGCGGCCTGGCCCGCGACGCCCGCGTGCTGGACGTGTTCACCGGCAGCGGGGTGCTGGCGGTGGCCGCCGCGCTCGCGGGCGCGCGCGAGGTGACGGCGGTCGACGTCTCGCGCCGCGCGGCCCTGTGCGCGCGCGTGAACGGGCGGCTGA
>DASVPL010000114.1:0-18109 GCA_036382905.1 Thermoleophilaceae bacterium
TAGAGCGGCGGCTGAGGGGTCGCCACGTCCACGTCGCCGTTGCCGGTGTGCCCGGCGCCCTCGATCCCTTCCTGGAGCCTGCGGTCCTGGAGGGTCGTGATCGGTGGCCGGTTGTCGGTCCGGCCGATCACGTTGAAGAACCCGGTGAGGCCGAGCGCGTTCGACGTCTCCTCCGGCAGCACCGACTCGGGCATGTCGCGCGGGAGGTCGCCGGTCTCGGCGAGCTGCTGCACGTACGCGAGGTGGGCGTGCTCGTCGGGCACGTGGAACGGCGGGATCACGAGCGACCAGGCGACCGTCACCACGAGAGCGGTGGCGGCGCAGAGCCACGCGACCGCCGGCACGCGTGCGGCGGCCGCGCGGCCCCCCGCCACGAGGCGCCGGGCGCGCGAGCGCGGCTCAGGCACGCGACTGGCGCAGCATCGTCCAGAGGGCGAGGCCCAGCCCGGTGAGGAGCAGGAAGGCGGCGAGGACGATCGTCCACGACCCCTCCCATGCGGCCTTGCCGAGGCCGAACCGGTGCGTGACCGTGCCCGCCAGGTCGAACCACGACTCGCGCCCGGCGCGGAAGTACGCGAGGCGGAAGCGCCCCTCGTGGCCGGCCAGGGCGATGCGCCCGCGCGAGGCGCTGCGAATGCAGACCGTCACGCCGCCGGTGGTGCGGGCGACGGGGCGCAGCGGCACCCGCACCACGCCCTCGTGCCAGCCGCGCGCGAGCCGGCCGCTGGTCACGGTCCTGCCGTCCTTGGTGAACGTGGCCTCGAGCGGCGCCCCCGGTGCCCCGAAGGTGCCGATCGTCATCTCGAGCGACGCGGCGTCCTTCGGCACGAGCTCGCCGGTCTGGCACGCCGGACGGCGGTCCGCCGCGACCACGTCGAACGCCACCGGCTTGATCCCGTTGTTGCCGGCCTGGCGCGGCGCCCGGTCGTCCATGACCGCCACAACCCCGCTCGCGATCGCGGCCACGCCGGCCGCGAAGACCACGAGCAGTCTGATCATGGACGGCGGCGAAGACCCAGGATGCTCAGGAGGAACGACGAGAAGAAGATCTGGATGCCGACGATGATCAGCGTGGCGCCGAGGATCGCGAGCCGCTCCTCGGAGAGCTGGCCGAAGCCGCGATCGATCCACTGCGCGACCACGATCGCCCCGACGACGAACCCGCCGAACGCGATGGCGCCGCCCAGCAGCAGGCCGTGCTCGAGCCGGTAGCGCGCTCGCATCCGGTCGAACCAGCGGTCCTTCTCGCCCATGAAGTACGTGCCGTACGCGTGCGCGCACAGGCCGAGCGCCGTGACCTGCGTGCCGACGATCATCAGCAGCGCCGCGCCGATCATCGTGTGGATGTCCCACTGGCGCCCGAAGATGTCGATCTGCGTGAGCACCGTGATACCGATGAGCGCACCGAGCAGCGCCATCACCGCGCCGGGCACCACGAACAGGTACGTGGGGCTGTGCACGAGCAGGAAGCGCAGGTGGCGCCAGCCGTCGCGGAAGCTCGACAGCTTCGACTCGCCGCCGCGCGGGTGGTACTCGATCGGGAACTCGGTGATCCGCAGCTTCTCCTTCGAGGCCCGGATGACCATCTCGGACGCGAACTCCATGCCGGTGGTGCGCAGGTCGAGCCGCGGGAGCACGTCGCGCCGGAAGCCGCGCATGCCGCAGTGTGCGTCGCGCACGCCGGTGCGGAAGAACAGGTTGAGGATCCCGGTCAGGACGGGGTTGCCGATGTAGCGGTGCAGCCACGGCATCGCGCCCGGGTGGATGTTGTCCATCCGGTTGCCCATCACGAGCTCCGCGCCCTGCTCTAGCTCCTCCACGAAGTGCGGGATCTCGCCGAAGTCGTAGGTCAGGTCCGCGTCCGCCATGACGATGTAGCGGCCGCGGGCCGCGCCGAACCCGGCGAGGTAGGCGCTGCCGTAGCCGGGCCGCGTTTCGAGCACGACGCGCGCGCCGGCCGCCTCCGCCAGCTCGCCGCTGCCGTCGGTCGAGTTGTTGTCCGCCACCACGACCTCGCCGTTGAGGCCGGCGCCGTCGAGCGCCGCGCGGGCCCGGCTCACGCACTCCTCGATCGTCTCCGCCTCGTTCAGGCAGGGGATGACGACCGAGACGTCCGGCGCGTCCGGGACCTCGTCATAGAGTCGTGCGTGAGCGGTCTGCTCCGTGGTGCCCATGTGGTCGCTCGCCATCGACGCAAGCAGATTCGGGAACGCGCGCCAAAGGCGAAAGTTGCGCGCCGGCGCTTTTTGAGGTTAGCACCGGCCTCTGTGCCAACCTGACCCGCTTCCATGCGCGTCTGCCTCGTCTACGACTGTCTCTACCCGCACACGATCGGGGGAGCCGAGCGCTGGTATCGCCACCTCGGCGAGCGCCTCGCCGAGGACGGTCACGACGTCACGTACCTCACGCTGCGGCAGTGGGACCGGGGGGTCGATCCGTCGTTCGGCGGAGTGCGGGTCACGACCGCGGGCCCGCGCATGGAGCTCTACGTCGAGGGCCGCCGCCGCGTGCTGCCGCCGCTCGTGTTCGGTGTGGGCGTGGCGTGGCACATGCTCCGCCACGGGCGCCGCTACGACGCGGTCCACACCGCCTCGTTCCCGTACTTCTCGCTGCTCGCGATCGGCCTGGCCGCGCGGCTGCACCGCTTCCGCGTGCTGGTGGACTGGCACGAGGTCTGGTCGCGCGCGTACTGGGAGGACTACCTCGGGCGGGCGGGCGGCCGCGTCGGCTGGGCGGTGCAGCGGCTCTGCACCCGGGTGCCGCAGCACGCGTTCTGCTTCTCGCGCCTCCAGGAGCGCAGGCTGCGCGAGGAGGGCTTCGCCGGCGCGGTGGACGTGCTCACCGGCGAGTACGCGGGATCGCTCGAGCCGTCCGAGCCGCGCCCCGCGCGCCCGGTCGTGGTGTTCGCCGGCCGGCACATCCCCGAGAAGGGGGTCACCACGCTCGTGCCCGCGCTCGCGGCGCTGCGCGAGCGGGTGCCGGGCGTGGGGCTCGAGATCTACGGCGACGGGCCGCAGCGCGAGGAGGTGCTCGCCCAGATCGCCGCCGCGGGGGACGACCCCGCGGTGAGCGCGCCCGGGTTCGTGGATCAGCCGGTGCTCGAGGAGGCGATGAGCACGGCGCTGTGCCTGGTGCTCCCGTCGCGCCGCGAGGGCTACGGCCTGGTGGTCGTGGAGGCCTCCGCGCGCGGCGTCCCTGTCGTGGTGGCGGCCGCGCCAGACAACGCGGCCACCGAGCTCGTGGACGACGGCGAGAACGGGTTCGTCGCGGCCTCGGCCGAGCCCGAGGACCTCGCGGACGCGATCGGGCGGGTGAACGACGCCGGGCCCGAGCTGCGCGCGCGCACCGCCGAGTGGTTCGCGCGCAACGCGCGGCGGCTCTCGATCGAGTCCTCCCTGGCCACCGTCGCCCGCCGCTACAGGTCCGCCTGAGGTGCACGTCGGGCTCAACCTGCTCCACCTCGTCCCCGCCGAGACCGGCGGTCTCGAGCTGTACGCCCGCCGCCTCGCGCCCGCCCTGCTGAGCGCGGGGGCCGGGATCGAGCTGACCCTGTTCGTCTCGCGCGAGGGCGCTCCGTCGCTGGCCGCCGAGCCGTGGGCGCAGGCGACGCGGGTGGTCGAGGTGCCGGTGAACGCCCGCAGCCGGCCGCGCCGCGTGCTCGCCGAGCAGACGCTCCTGCCGGCCGCGACGCGCCGGGCGCGCGTGGACCTGCTCCACAACATGTTCACCACGGCGCCCGCGCTGCCCGGCGTGCCCCAGGTCACGACGATCCACGACCTGATCTACAGGCGCGTGCCGGAGACCCACGAGGGAATCCTCACAACCGGCATGGCGGTGCTCACCAGGCTCGCCGCCCTCCGCTCGCAGCGCGTGCTGACGGTGTCGGAGTCCGCCGCCGGCGACATCGAGCACCACCTCGGGATCGACCGCGACCGGATCGACGTGGCCTACAACGGGCCGGGGATGGACGAGCCGGCCGAGCCGCTGGCGCCGTACGAGCTGCGCCGCCGCTTCGAGCTGGGCGACGCGCGGCTGCTGCTCAGCGTGTCCGCCAAGCGCCCGCACAAGAACCTCGAGCGGCTGATCGAGGCGGTCGCCGCGCTACCGGCCGAGGAGGACTGGGTGCTCGTGATCCCGGGCTACCCGACCGCCTACGAGCAGCGCCTGCGCGAGCACGCCGAGGCGCGTGGGGCGGGTGAGCGCGTGCGCTTCCTCGGCTGGGTCGACGACCTCGCCCTCGACGGGCTCTACCGGGCGGCGGACTGCTTCGTGTTCCCGTCGCTGGCCGAGGGCTTCGGGCTGCCGGTGCTCGAGGCGATGCGCCGCGGCGCGCCCGTCGCGTCCTCGGATGCCACCTCGCTGCCCGAGGTCGGCGGGGACGCCGCCGTGTACTTCGACCCCACCGACACCGCCGCGATCACCGGCGCGATCCTGCGCATCCTGCGCGACCCGGGGCTGGCCGCAGACCTCCGCGAGCGCGGCCGCCGGCAGGCCGAGCGCTTCAGCTGGGAGGCGTCCGCCGCCGCGACGCTGCGCAGCTACGAGCGCGCGCTGGCGATGGCCCGGCGGTAGACCGCGAGCGTCTCCCGCGCCGTCGACTCCCAGGTGAACCGGTGGCAGCGCTCGACCCCCCGCTCGGCCAGCCGCGCGGCGAGGTCGCGATCGCGCAGCAGGCGGCCCACCGCGTCGGCGATCTCCTCCGGCTTCTCGGGGTCGAACAGGAGCGCGTCGTCGCCCGCGACCTCGGGCAGCGACGACGTGTTCGAGCACGCCACCGGGACCCCGCGCCGCATGGCCTCGAGGATCGGAAGCCCGAAGCCCTCCTCGAACGACGGCAGCACGAAGCAGGCCGCGGCGCTGTAGAGCCCCTCGAGCTCGTCGCGCTCGATCCAGCCGGGAAAGCGCACGCGCTCCGCGACGCCCAGCTCGGCGGCCAGGGCCTTCATCTCCTCCTCGTAGGGAGTGGGGGCGCCCGGGAACACCAGCGTCGCCGGCTCCTCGAGAGCGGCGAACGCGCGCACGAGCCCCTTGAGGTTCTTGTGCTCGCGCTTCTGGGCGACGCACAGAACGACCGGCCGGTCGCCCAGCTCGAAGCGCGCGCGCAGCTCGGCCTCCGGCAGCGGCTCGACGGTCTCGTCGAGGCGGATCCCGAGGTGCGTCACGTCGACCCGCTCGGGCGGCAGGTCGATCCGCTCGATCAGGTCGCGGCGAGCGGAGTGCGAGATCGCGATCACGCGGTCGGCGCGCCGCGCCGAGGGCAGCGCGACGAGCTTCATGCCCACCGTCGCGCGGCGCTCCATCGTCTTCGTGAAGCGCAGCCAGATCAGGTCGAGCAGCGTCACGACCGTTGCCACGCGCGGCGCGACGAGCGGCGTGATGTTCGCCAACCCGTGCACGACGTCGATGCGACGCCGCGCCGCGATCAGAGGGACTGCGCCCCACTGCGCGCCCATGACCAGCGCGAAGTTCCCCGGCGGCCCGTGGGAGACGTTGAACGGGAACTTGACCCACTCCACCGAGCGCGCCCAGTCCGCGGCGAGCAGGCTCTCGGGCGCCTCGGCGCTGACGAAGCCCGTGAGGCGGGTGTCCGGCTCGACCTCGAGGATCCCGCGCATCAGCTCGCGTGCGTAGGTGCCGGCGCCGCCGGACTGCTCGAGGAGGTAGACGAGGTTGAGCCCGACGTTCAGCGGACGTGCCATGGCGCGGCGAAGCTAGCAAGCCGTTCCGGCCCGGAGGGGGCCGGACGCAGACCTAACATGGCGTCGTGACCGACGACCCCCGCCCCGGCGGCGCTCCCGCCCCGGCGGACTCGACCGACCGTCTCTCCAGCTCGAGCGCCGGTCCCGCCGCGATACGGGGCGGCGCGCTGCGGGTGGTCACGTACCTCGTCGGCGTGGTGCTCACGGTCGGCTCGGCGGCGGCGCTGTTCCGCCACCTCGGCGTCGACGACGGCGGCCGCTACGTGGTGGTGATCTCGCTCGTGGCCATCGTGGGCGGGATGACCGACGCGGGCCTCACCGCGATCGGCGTGCGCGAGCTGGCGGTGGCCGAGCCGGGCGCGCAGAGGAGGCTGATGGGGCAGCTCGTCGGCATCCGCGTGGTGCTCACGTCGCTGGCGGTCGTCGGGGCGGTGGCGTTCGCCGCCGTCGCCGGCTACCCGTCGCTGCTCGTGCTCGGCACGGTCGTGGCCGGCGCCGGACTGCTCGTGCAGAACGTGCAGCAGACCGCGAGCATCCCGCTTCAGGTCGAGCTGCGCTTCGGCTGGGTGTCGGTCGCGGACCTGCTGAGGCAGGCGGTGACCGCGGGCGCGATCCTGCTGCTCGTAGTCGCGGGCGCCGGCCTGCTGCCGTTCTACGCGGTCCCGATCCTGGCGGGGCTCGCCGCGCTCGCCGTCACCGTCGCGCTCACGCGCGGGCGCTTCCGGCTGCTGCCCACCTACGACCGCACGGCGTGGCGGAGCCTCCTGCGCGACACCCTTCCGTTCGCCCTCGCCACGGCGATCGGCGCGCTCTACCTCCGGGTCGCGCTGATCGTGGTGTCGCTCGTCTGCACCGCGGAGCAGACCGGTTACTACGGGGTCTCGTTCCGCGTGGTCGACGTGCTCGTCGTGGTCCCCCAGCTCGTGGTGGGGGCGGCGTTCCCGATCTTCGCGCGCGCCGCCCGCGACGACCACGCCCGGCTGGCGTACGCGTCGCAGCGGATGTTCGAGGCCTGCGCGCTGCTGGGGGCGGGGTGCGCGGTCGCCCTCGCGGGCGGCGCCGGCGTGGTGATCGACGTGGTGGGGGGATCGTCGTTCGGGCCCGCCGCGGACGTGCTCCGGGTCCAGGGCGTCGCGCTGGCCCTCGCCTTCGTCAGCGCGCTCACCAGCTACCTCATGCTGAGCCTCGGCATGTACAGGCAGCTCCTGCTCACCTCGCTGACGGGCTTCGCGGCGAACGTCGGGCTCGTGACCCTGCTCGCCACCACGCACGAGGCGATCGGAGCCGCCGCGGCCACGGTTGCGAGCGAGGCCGTGCTGGTGGGCACCGGGCTCGTCCTGCTCGCCCGCACCCACGCGGGCGTGCGGCCCACCTTCGGCCGCATCCCGCGGATCGTGGCCGCCGCGGGCCTGGCCTGCCTCGCCCTGCTCCTGCCGTTGCCCGGGCTGGCCGTCATGGCCGTGGCGTCGCTCGCCTTCGTGGTGCTCACGCTGCTGCTCCGCGCCGTACCCGAGGAGCTGCTCGTGGAGGTCCGGCGGCGCTGGCGCCCCGCCGCCGCCGGGTAGCGTGGCTTCGATGCGCGTGCTCATCACGGGGGCGTCCGGCTTCGTCGGCCGGCATCTGGCGGACCGTTGCCGCGCGGAGGGAGCGACCGTCGTCGGCCTCTCGCGCCGGGAGCCCGAGGAGGGCGCGCGCGCGGCGCTCGACGAGCACGTGGCGGCCGACCTGACGGACGCCGCCGCAACCGCCGCGGCGGTGCGCGCCGCGGCGCCGCAGCGCGTGTTCCACCTCGCCGCCGCCGCGTCGGTGACCGCGTCCTGGAGCGATCCGCGCGGGACGCTCGACAACAACCTGCACGGCGCGCTCGGGCTGCTCGAGGCCGTGCGCGCCGAGGCCCCGTCCGCGCGGGTCCTGGTGGCGAGCTCCGGCGAGGTGTACGGGGCGGTCGATGCCGACCGGCTCCCGGTGACGGAGGACCACCCGCTGCGCCCGCGCAACCCGTACGCGCACAGCAAGGCCGCCGTGGACCTGCTCGCCTCGATGCACGCGGAGGTGCACGGCCTCGACGTGGTGGTGGCCCGGGCCTTCAACCACACGGGGCCGGGCCAGAGCGACGCCTACGTGGCCGGCCGCTTCGCCCGCCGGATCGCCGAGGCCGAGGCCGAGGGCCGCGAGGAGCTCCAGCTCACGACCGGCGATCTGCGCCCCCGACGCGACTTCACGGACGTGCGTGATGTGGTGCGCGCGTACTGGCTCGCGCTCGACCGGGCGCCGGCCGGCACCTACAACGTCTGCTCCGGTGCTGGCACGCAGGTGGTCGATATCCTCGCCGCGCTCGTCGGGCAGACGTCGCTGCGCGTTGAGCAACAAACCGACCCGGCGCTGGTTAGGGAACACGAAGTCATGGAGATCCGGGGCTCGAACGACAAGCTGCAGGGGGCGACGGGCTGGCGCCCCGAGCTCGCGCTCGAGCGCACGCTGCGCGACACGCTCGACTGGTGGAGGGAGCGCCTCGGCGCTCCGGTGCCGCGATGAGCCGCACGGCCCTCATCACCGGCATCACCGGCCAGGACGGCAGCTACCTGGCCGACCTGCTGCTCGAGAAGGGCTACGAGGTGCACGGCATGGTGCGCCGCGCTTCGAGCGAGACGTTCCAGCGGCTCGCCCACATCCGCGACAGCATCACGCTGCACCAGGGCGATCTGCTCGACCAGAGCTCGCTCACCGACGTGCTGCGCGCCTGCGAGCCCGACGAGATCTACAACCTCGCCGCGATGTCCTACGTGCCCACGTCCTGGACCCAGCCGGTCCTGACGGCGGAGTTCAGCGGCACGGGCGTCACGCGCATCCTCGAGGCGATGCGCGCGGCGGCGCCGGACGCGCGCTTCTACCAGGCGTCCTCCTCGGAGATGTTCGGGAAGGTGCGCGAGGTCCCGCAGACCGAGATGACCCCGTTCTACCCGCGCAGCCCGTACGGCGTGGCGAAGGCGTACGGCCACTTCATCACGGTGAACTACCGCGAGAGCTACGACCTGCACTGCTCCTCGGGGATCCTGTTCAACCACGAGAGCCCGCGGCGCGGCCTCGAGTTCGTCACGCGGAAGGTCACCCACGGCGTCGCGGCGATCAAGCTCGGGATGGCCGATCACCTGGCGCTCGGGAACCTCGACGCCGAGCGCGACTGGGGCTACGCGAAGGACTACGTCGAGGCGATGTGGATGATGCTCCAGCAGGACGAGCCGGACGACTACGTGATCGCGACCGGCACGACCTACAGCGTCCGCCAGCTCGTCGAGCTCTCGTTCGAGCACGTCGGGCTCGACCCCGACGACTACGTGCGCATGGACCCGCGCTTCCTGCGGCCGGCCGAGGTCGACCACCTGATCGGCGACCCGGCGAAGGCGCGCGAGAAGCTCGGCTGGGAGCCGCGCACGAGCTTCCCGGAGCTCGTCAAGCTGATGGTCGACGCCGACCTCGAGCTCCTCGCGGCCGGCGTGCCCCAGCAGCAGGCAGGCTGACGCCATGCGCACGGAGCTGCTGGAGCAGCTGCGCTGCCCGCGCTGCCAGGTGGAGCGGTCGTTCGACGTCACGGTCGCCGAGGAGGACGAGCGCGAGATCCGCGCCGGCGAGCTCACCTGCCGGGCGTGCAACCACACCGCGACGATCGAGGACGGGATCGTCGACCTGCTCTTCGAGCCCCCGGAGTTCGTGACCCGCGAGGCCGCCGGGCTCGGGCGCTTCGTCGACCAGATGGTCGCCGACGGGTGGGACCGCGAGCGGATCCTCAAGCTCCCGTACGAGCAGTCCGGCTACTGGTTCTCGCAGGCGGCCGCGATGGAGCACCTGCTCGAGATCAACCCGCCGCGGCCCGGCGCGACGCTGCTCGACATCGGCTCGAACACGTGCTGGGCGAGCAACATCTTCGCCAAGCGCGGCCTGCGCGTGACCGCGCTCGACATCTCCACTCCCCACATGCAGGGGCTGAAGACCGCCGACTGGTGGATGGAGGAGAACGACATCTACTTCGAGCGGATCCTCTCGGTGATGTTCGACCCGGCGCTGGCCACCGGCTCCTACGACTACGTCTTCTGCTGCGAGGTCCTCCACCACAACCACAGGGAGAACCTCCAGCGCACGCTGCGCGAGCTGTACCGGATCCTCAAGCCCGACGGCAAGCTGATCGTGCTGAACGAGCCGCTCAAGTTCCCGACGAACCGCAAGGAGGACCACGCCCAGGAGGTCGCCGAGTTCGAGGGGCACGAGCACGTCTACTACATGCACGAGTACCTCCTGGCCGCGTACCGGGCCGGGTTCAAGCCGAGCATCGTGCGCCCGAACACCACGCCGTTCTTCCGCGGGGAGGAGGTCGTGCTCAGGCAGCAGGAACCGATGAAGGCATCCGCCCGGAAGATGGCGAGGTTCTGGATCCGGAAGCTGCCGCGTGCGCGCCGCGCCTACACGGCGTACAAGCTCGCCATCGGGCCCGACGACCTCTCGCTGGGGATGCTCTGCACGAAGCGGGCGAGCGGAGGGTGAGCCCCGCGGGTCGGACGGTCAGCGTCGCGATCCCGGTGCGCAACGGCGGGAGGAGCTTCGTGGCGCTGCTGGATGCGCTCGGCGCGCAGCGGATCGATCGCGAGGTGGAGGTCGTGGTGGCCGACAACGAGTCCACCGACGGCACGCGCGAGGAGGCCGCGCGGCGCGGGGCCACGATCGTCGACGTGCCGCAGGGGGAGTTCAGCCACGGCGGCACGCGCGACCTGCTGATGGAGCGCGCCCGCGGCGAGCACGTCGCGTTCGTGACCGACGACGTGCTGCCGGTCGGCGACTCCTGGCTGGCCGAGCTGGTGGCCGGCTTCGACGATGCCGAGCGCGTCGGCCTCGTGTACGGGCCATACGTGCCGCGCCCCGACGCCAGCCACATGGTCAGCCGCGAGCTCACCGAGTTCTTCCTCTCCCTCTCGCCCGACGGGACCCCGCGCGTCGACCGCGGGCTGCGTCCCGAGGACGTGCGGCCCGGCCCCGTCACCTTCTACACCGACGCCAACGGCTGCGTCGCGCGCGCGGCCTGGGAGCGGGTGCGCTTCCGGCCGGTGCGCTACGCGGAGGACCAGCTGCTCGCGCTCGACATGCTGCGCGCCGGCTTCGCGAAGGTCTACCGGCCGCGGGCGGCCGTCATCCACTCGCACGACTACCCGTTGCGCGAGCGCTTTGGCCGTTTCTTCGATGAGTTCCGCGCGCTGCGCGAGGTCTACGGTCACGTCGAGGAGGCCGGCTGGTCGTACACCCCGGCCGTCGTGCGGGCGGGCGTGCGCCGCGACCGCGGCTTCCTGCGCGCGCAGGGGCGCAGCGGCTGGGAGGTAGACCGCGGCACGCTCGAGTCGCTCGTCTACCACGGGATCCGCGCGACCGCGGCCATCCTCGGCACCCGCGCGGACCGCCTCCCGCCGCGGGTCCGGCGCGCCCTCTCGCGGGAGCGCCGCGACCAGTTCGAGCCGCTCGAACGGGGCCTCGTCTAGGCGCGTTTGCGCCTCCTACCCTTGCGCCCGATGCCGACCGAGACCGCCATATGAGCCCCCGCCGGCGCCGCCTGGAGGCGCTGCGACTGCGCATGGTCGACGTGTTCGGCAACCTGCCCAAGCGCGCGTACTTGACGCTGCGCTACCGCGGCGTCGGGTCGTTCCTGTTCCGGGCGATCACGTTCCCGCTGCGGCTCACCCCGGCGGCGCGCTTCCTGCCCGTCGGGCGGGACCGGACCTACGCCGCCGCGGCGCGCCGCTGGTACGAGCTGAACGGGCGGCCGGTGACCATCGCGATCCCGCACTGGGGCCCGACCGACCAGACCGTCGAGACCGTGCAGGCGCTGCTCGGGACGACCGACCCCGAGCGCGTGCGCATCGTGGTGGCCGACGACGCGAGCCCCGCGCCGTACCCCGAGGAGCTGCGCCGCCGCCTGGCCGGCATGGCCGAGGTGATCCTCGGCGAGGAGAACGGCGGCTTCTCGGTCAACGCCAACCGCGCGATTCGCGCGGCCCGGCCGGGCGACGACGTCGTGCTCCTGAACAGCGACGTGACCGCGCTGCCGGGCTGGCTCGAGGCGCTCCAGTACGCGGCGTACGGGTCCGACGACATCGGGCTCGTCGGGCCGAAGCTGCTCTACCCGGACCGCACGATCCAGTCGGCCGGCTCGCACCGCAACCAGGCCGACCCGATCTGGTTCGACCACCGCTACCGCTTCAAGCCGCTCGACCACCCGCCGGCGGAGTTCCAGGCCCCGTGCATCGCGATGACCGGCGCCTGCATCTACGCCAAGCGCACCACGATCGACACGATCGGGCTGCTCGACGAGCGCTACCCGATGGCCTACGAGGACGTCGACTGGTGCCTGCGCGCGTGGCAGGCGGGGCTGCGCGTGATCTACCAGCCGTTCTCGGCGATGTTCCACCTCGAGTCGAAGACCCGCGGGACCGAGCAGGGCGAGCGCGAGCTGAAGTCGCAGCGGCTGTTCTGGGAGGAGTGGGGCGACTGGTTCGACCGCCGCCAGGTGCGAACGCCGGAGGGCAAGCTGCGGATCGTCTACGTCACCGAGGACACGGGCGTCGGCGGCGGCCACCGGGTCGTGTTCGAGCACCTGAACGGGCTGGCGGCGCGCGGTCACGAGTGCGAGCTGTGGTCGCTCGACACGGCGCCCGGGTGGTTCGACCTCGACGTGCCGGTCCGCACGTTCGAGGACTACGACGCGCTGACGGAGGCCCTCGAGCCGCTCGAGGCCATCAAGGTGGCGACGTGGTGGAACACCGCCGCACCGGTCTGGCGCGCGTCGGTGGTCTACGGCCTGCCGGTCTACTTCGTCCAGGACATCGAGACCTCGTACTACCCCAACCATCCGCACATGCACGGGTCGGTGATGAACAGCTACCGCCAGGAGTTCCGCTACCTGACGACCTCGGACTGGGTGGCCGGCAAGCTCCGCGAGCTGCACCTCGACCCGCACATCGTGCCGCCGGGCGTGGACCTCGAGACCTTCCACGAGCTCGACGTCGAGCGCGAGGACAACGTCGTGCTCACGCTCGGGCGCAGCAACCCGCTGAAGAACCTCGACCTCACGCTCGACGCCTGGAGCTCGATGCCCAACGGACGCCCCGAGCTGTGGATGTTCGGCATCGAGCCGGAGCTGGGCGAGCGGCCCGGCGCGCGCTACTTCGTGCGGCCGAGCGACGCCGAGGTGAACGACCTGATGAACCGCACCACCGCGCTCGTCCAGACCTCGCGCCACGAGGGGTTCTGCCTGCCGCTGCTCGAGGCCATGGCCGCCGGTGCGCCAGTTGTCTGCACGGACGCTCACGGGAACCGTGATTTCTGCCGTGACGGGGATAATTGCCTCATGGTCCACGACGACCCGGCGTCGGTGCGCGCCGCGCTGGAGCGCCTCATGCGCGATCGCCAGTTGCGCGAGCGCCTGTCGGCGGAGGGTCGCCGGACCGCCGAGCGCTACGCCTGGCCTGGTCTGATCGACCAGGTGGAGCGGTTCTTCGAGGACGTGGCGCCGGACCCCGTTTGAGGGTCGGCGTCCTGATACACGAGTTCGGTCGCTCGGGCGGCGCGCAGACCGTCCTCCGCTACGCCCGCGCGCTGGAGGACGCGGAGCTGCTGGTCACGGCGCCCAGGGCGCGCGACCTTCCCGCGGAGGTCGACGGCGTGCCCGTCCGCCACGTGAGCGAGGCCGGGGGCCGGCGCTACGACTGCGCGATCGCCACCTGGTGGACCACCGCCGAGTCGCTCTGGGAGGTCGAGGCCGACCGGCGGCTGGTCTTCCTCCAGAGCATCGAGCAACGCTTCTACGAGGAGCACCACTGGTACGAGCGCTTCGCGGCCGAGGAGGTGCTGGCGCTGCCGGTCGGCTACGTGGTCGTCGCGCCGTGGATGCGCGACCTGCTGGCCGAGCTGCGCCCGGACGCTCCGTGCGTCGTGGTCCGCAACGGGATCGACAAGGAGATGTTCCGGCCACGCGGCGGCGGCGGCGACCGGGCGGACGGTCCGCTCCGCGTGCTCGTCGAGGGTCAGCCGACGATGTGGTTCAAGGGCGTGCGGGAGTCGCTCGCCGCGGTGCGGGCGATGCGCGAGCCGGTCGAGGCGACGCTGGTCGCCGGCGACCCGGACTCGGCCGGCGGCGTGGACGGGGTTCGCGTCGTCGGCGGCCTCGACCCGGCCGGCATGGCCGAGGTCTACGCCGCGCACGACGTGGTGCTGAAGCTCTCGCGTGTCGAGAGCCTGGGCCTTGGCCCGATCGAGGGCTTCCACGTCGGGCTGCCGGCGGTCGTGACGCCGTACACCGGGCACGAGGAGTACCTCGACCACGATCGCAACGGGCTCGTCGTGGGCTTCGACGACGTGCCAGGCACCGCCCGCGCGCTCGACTCGCTCGCGGCCGACCGCGGACGCCTGCGGCGCCTGGCGGAGGGGGCGCTCGCGACGGCGGCGTCGTGGCCGGCGGCGGACGCCGCGGCGAGCGCGTTCGAGGACGCGATCCGCGAGTTGTGCGGCGGGCCGCCGCCCGACGCCGACGGAGCGCTCACGCAGCTTCAGCGCGCGCAGCGGCGCTGGCTCGAGCTGAGCCGCGAGCACGCCCGCCAGGAGCTCACGGTCGCCGAGGGACTGCGCGGCTCGGTCCGGTGGTACGAGCATGCGCTCGCCGAGGCGGCGGAGCATCATCGCGAGCTCGACCGCCAGCGCCACGAGGTGAGCGAGCGGGCGAGCGTGTTCGAGGCGGAGCTCGCGCGGCGGACCGAGCAGCTCGAGGAGCTGAAGGCGACGCGCGCCTACCGCGCGGCGGCCGCGCTGCGACGACTGAAGCCCGGTCGCGACGCATGACCCCGCTGCGCGTCCTGGGCGACGACCGCGCCCTGGCCCTGGCGGGCCCGCCCGGCGCCGAGCCCGCGGCCGGGCCCGCGGTCCACCTCGGCGAGCCCTCCACCGAGCCCGCCCCCGGCGACGTGGTGTGGCTCCCCGGCCCCGCCTCCGAGCCCCCGTGCGCGGGCGTGCGGCTCGTGGCCACGGGCGGCGACGCACTCTGGTCGCGCGCGCCGTGGCCCGCCCGCGACGAGCTCTTCGACCTCGCTCTCCCCACCGACGAGTGCGCGCTCGTGGTCGGCGCCGACGACGCGCGGCGCGCGGTCGTGGTCGAGAAGCTCGAGGCGCGCGGGCGCCCGGTCCTCGTGGCGCCGCAACTGAGCGCCGGCGACCTCGCGCGCGTGTCCGTCGTGGCGCTGCTCGGCGACGCCGACGCCCCCGCGCCGGCGAGTCCGTGGTCGGCCCGCGCGATGCCCGCCGAGGCCCCGGCCGTGCTCGCCGCGCGGCGGGTCCTCGTGGCGCCGCGCTGCGGCCTCACGTTCGGGCTCCTGCCCGGCAGCGACCACCTCGCCTTCGGCGCCGAGGACGACGTCGTCTCCTACATCGACGCGGTGCTCACCTTCCCTCAGGCGTTCGAGCCGCTCCCCGCACTGGGCGCGCTCGCCGCCGAGCGCCACCGCGCGTCGCGCGTGTACGCGCGCCTCGCCCTCGAGCTGCGCGCCGCCGCCGACCCCGCCGCCGCCGACGACCCCGCCGCCGCCGACCCCGCCGCCGCCGACCCCGCCGGCTAGATCTGCTCCGCGATGTGCGGGGCCTCGCGGTTGAACAGCCAGAAGCCCAGCACCGTGGTGAGCACCATGATCGCTATCGGGATCAGCAGCCCGGTCGGGCCGGCCGCGGCGGCCGCGGTCGGCGCGCTCGGGTCGATCACCGCGTGGCGCGTCTGCTCGAGGAACACCGAGACCGGGTTGAGCATCACGAGCTCGCCCCACTCGGGCTTCGGGATCGCCTCGATGGGATAGATCACCGGCGCCGCGTAGAACATCGCCTGTGAGATGACCTGCCAGATCGGCTGCACGTCCCGCGCGCGCACGTACAGCGCCGAGAGCAGCATCGACAGGCCGACCGCCCAGGTCCCGAGCGCGAGCATCAGCACCGGGAACTCGAGCCACGACCAGCGCGGCTCGACGCCCTGCGCGAGGGCGAAGACGCCCACGGCCGCCAGGTTGATCGTCAGGTTGAGGAACGCCGTCAGCACCACGGCCAGCGGGATCACCATGCGCGGGAAGTGGATCTTGCGGACCAGGTTCTCGCGATCGACGAGCGAGCTGATCGCCGCGGCGGTGGAGTCGGTGAAGAACGTGAAGATCACGATGCTCATCAGCAGCACCACCGCGAAGTGCTCCGCCTGCTGCCCGATCCGCACGAACTCCGTGAACACGAAGTAGAGGACCGTGAACAGCATCAGCGGCCGCATGAGCTGCCACAGGTAGCCGAGGAACGACCCGAAGAAGGTCAGCTTGAAGTCGGTGATCGCCAGCGTCCAGGTGAGGTGCAGGAACCTGCGCCAGTCGCCGCCGAGCGCCGACGGCCCGCGGATCCGCTTCCCGAATGCGCTCTCGGCGGTGCTCACGTGGCCCGCGCGGTCAGCTTCTCGCCGGACGGCGTCTCGATCGTCACGTCGTGGTCGAAGTTCACGAGCCCGCCGGTCGCGTGCGCGCCGGTGCTCACCACGGTCGCTAGTTGCGGGCGCCGGTCGAGCAGGTGGTTGCCGGGCGGCCCGGTCGTGACCCACGGCGACGCGTACAGCCGCCCCGGCGCGAACACGTTCTCGAACTGCACCGAGAACACGACCTCGTCACCGGCGGAGTAGCTGCCGGTGCCCCAGTCGGCCGCGTCGGTGGACGTGGCGAACAGCGGCAGGTGGGCCTCGTTCTCGAGCAGGACTGCAAGCGCGGGGTTCACGATCTCCCGCTGGAACACGACGCGCATGCGAAAGCTGCACGGCTCGCCCTGGGGGAGCGCGGTCTGGCGCTCGCCGTCGTCGTCCTCGAACCAGGCCTCGGCGATCTGCGCGGTCTGGTCGCCGTAGCGCTCCTCGCCGCTCTCCTCGTCGCGACCCCCCTCGCGCCCGAAGTTCAGCTCGAGGTAGTTGCTCGCCACCTCGTCGGGCGGTCCGATCATCCGCATGTTGCCGCGCTCGATAAGCAGCGCGCGGTCGCAGAAGCGCTTGACGGCTCCCATGTCGTGGGTCACGAACAGGATCGTCCGGCCCTCCTCGCGCATCCGGTGGAAGACGTCGAAGCACTTCTGCTGGAACGAGGCGTCGCCCACCGCCAGCACCTCGTCGATCAGCAGGATGTCGGCGTCGACCTCGATCATCACCGAGAACGCGAGCCGCACCTGCATCCCGGACGAGTAGTTCTTGAGCTTGAGGTCCACGAACTCGTGCAGCTCGGCGAAGTCGATCACGCGCTCGAAGCGCTCGCGCGCGTCCTTCGGCGAGAGCCCGAGCATGACCGCGTTGAGCGCCACGTTGTCGCGGGCGGCGAGGTCCGGGTTGAAGCCCACTCCCAGCTCGATGAAGGTCGACACGCGACCGTTCACGTAGATCGCGCCGGTGTCGACGCCATAGATGCCCGCCATGCACTTGAGGAGCGTGCTCTTGCCGGACCCGTTGCGCCCCACGATCCCGAAGAACTCGCCCTTCGGCACCGCGAACGACACGTCCTTGAGCGCCTCGAACTGGTCGTGACCGGTGCGCCTGAACGGATGGAGCGCGCGCTCCTTGAACGTGTGGACGGCCTCGTGTGGCTTCCGGAACGTCTTCGATACGCCGTCGACGACGACCGCCGGCAGCTCGCTGTCGGGCGGCGGGCTCATCGGGGCAAATGTAGCTCCGCACGCTCGGCCACCAGCCGGGCGATGGCGAATGCGGAGGTGGCCGCGGGGGAGGGGGCGTTGCGAACGTGAAGGGCGCGTTCGGTCTCGGAGAGCACGAAGTCGTCGAGCAGCCGGCCGTCGCGGCCCACCGCCTGTGCGCGGACGCCGGACGGCCCGGGGAGCACGTCCGCGGGCCCCAGCTCGGGCACGAAGCGCGCCGCCGCGCGCACGAGCGAGCGCCGGCTGCCCGCGTGGCGCAGCTCGCTCAGACCGGTCCGCCAGAAGCGGCCCATCAGCCGCCAGGTGCCGCCGAAGCGCAGGCCGCCAACGAGAAGCGCGGTCGGGCCGATCGTCACCTCGCCGTCGACGTGTCGCGTGAGGTGCACGCCGAGGAACGGCAGCCGCGGGTCGGGCACCGGGTAGATCAGCGAGCGGACGAGCTCGCGGCGCTCGGGGCGCAGCCGCAGATAGCCGCCGCGGAACGGGACGACATGTGGGTCGCGCGGACCGCTGGCGGTCCGCGCGAGCCGGTCCGACCACAGCCCGGCGCAGAAGATCGCGTGGCGCGCGCGCAGCTCGCCGCGGGAGTGGCGCAGCACGAGCCGGCGGCCACCCGCCGCGACTCCCGTGACCGCGCAGCCGGTGTGCACAGGCACGCCGTCGCGCTCGTGATCGAG
>DASVPL010000115.1:0-4351 GCA_036382905.1 Thermoleophilaceae bacterium
ACGGGCTCGCCTACCGCTCCCACCACCACCGCAACCGCGCCCTGCCAGACTGGCTCGCCTACTACAACGAGCGCAGGCCGCACAGCTCGATCGGAGGGCTAGCGCCGATCAGCCGCGTTCACAACGTCCGTGGGCAGGACAACTAGCTACCGGTACAGGTGGTGGCGATGCCGCGAAAAGCGAGGATGCGAAGGACGCAGGGAGCGGACAGTGCACCGCACGTCCGCGACCGAGGACGCACGCAGCCGACGCTTTGCAGCGAGCAGCGTCACCACCTGTAGTGGGCGAAGGCCTTGTTGGCCTGAGCCATCCGGTAGATGTCCTCCTTGCGCTTGAACGCGCCGCCCTGGTCGGACTGCGCGTCCGCGAGCTCGCCGGCCAGGCGGTCGGCCATGCTCTTCTCGCGGCGGTCGCGCGCGAAGCTCACGAGCCAGCGCACCGCGAGCGTGCGCGCGCGGCGCTGGGGCACCTCGACGGGCACCTGGTAGGTCGCGCCGCCGACGCGGCGGGAGCGGACCTCGAGGACGGGGGTGAGAGCCTTCACGGACGCCTCGAGCGCCTCGACCGGCGGCTGGCCGGTGCGGCGCGAGAGCGTCTCGAGCGCGTCGTAGACGATCTTCTCGGCGGTGGACTTCTTGCCGTCGATCATCACCTTGTTGACGATCTGCTGGACGAGCCGCGAGCCGTGGACCGGATCGGCCTCGATCGCACGAATGCCCGGTGAGTTGCGGCGCGGCACGGGCTACTTCGCCTTGACGCCGTACTGCGAGCGGGCCTTCTTGCGGTCGGAGACGCCGGCGGCGTCGAGCGTCCCGCGGACGACCTTGTAGCGCACGCCCGGAAGGTCCTTGACGCGGCCGCCGCGGACGAGCACGACCGAGTGCTCCTGGAGGTTGTGGCCCTCGCCCGGGATGTAGGTCGTGACCTCCATGCCGTTGGTCAGCCGCACGCGCGCGACCTTGCGCAGCGCGGAGTTCGGCTTCTTCGGCGTGGTGGTGTACACGCGCGTGCACACGCCCCGCCGCTGCGGCGCGGCGATCTTCTTCTTGCGCCCCTGGCCGGACTTCAGACCCGGGGTGGCGACCTTCTTCTTGGGCTTGCGCCGCCCCTTGCGGACAAGCTGATTCGTGCTCGGCATACGGCGCGCGATGCTAGCAGGGGAGCGGCGCCGCGCTAGTGCGCGCTGGCGCCCGCGGCACGCAGCGGGCCGGGGGTCAGGGCGGCTGCCCCGATCACCAGAACGAAGGCGAAGATCTGCACGACCACGCCGAGCGGGTCGCCCGGGAGGGGATCGCCGAAGACCGAGATCCCGCCCGCGATGGCGGTCACGTTCGCCGCGGCGCTCGTGGTGGTGATGACCGGCACGGCGTCGCCCTTCTGGAGGCCGCGCGCGGAGGCGAAGAAGGCGATGATCGAAGCGGCGATGCAGGTCAACAGCCACGGGGACGCGAGGCCCATCGCTCCGTGCGCGGCGACCGCGCCCGTGAGCGCCTTGATCGCCACGTCGGAGACGCCGAAGAGGATGCCGGCGGCGGTCCCGAAGACCACGCCGTGGTGGTGGTGCGGCGCGCCGAGCTTGGGGAACAGCACGAGCAGGATGCCCGCGCCGAGCAGGCCGGTCTCGAAGATGATCATGCCGGCGGTCGAGTAGTTCGAGTTAGCGTCGCCCGCGGCCGGCAGGGTGATGGCCAGCAGCGCCAGGCCGAGGGCGGTGAACGCCACGCCGATCCACTGCCGCTTGCCGACCTTGAAGCCGAAGACGCGCTCGGCCAGCACGGCCAGCATCACGAGCCCGCCGCAGATGACCGCCTGGACGGTCGACAGCGGCGCGAGCGCCAGCGCGGCCACGTGGAGCACCCACGCGCCGAGCGCGACCAGCATGCCGATCGCGAACCAGCGCGAGCGGAACAGCGCCACTCCGCTCTTCCACGGATGGCGCCACTCGACGTCCGGAGCCCGGCGCGCACCCCTGTGCTTGTAGAGGAACGCGAGGTTCGTCGTCAGGGCGCAGAGAACTGCGAGGGCTATGCCTAGTTGGACGCTCATCGAAAGTTTGTACGGCGGTGACCCGGCCGGTCCCCGCGACTAGTTCGTGCTATCGGCGCGAGTGCCTGCCCGCTTGAGACTTCACACTCAGGGGCTTAGACCCCTTGTCTACCTAAGGTTGCGGCCCGGCAAACCTCTCCCCCCCGACCCTTAACTCGTGAGCAACGTTCCGCACATGCGCCCGATCCTCTTCGTGGACGTCGACGGGGTGCTCAGCCTGTACGGCTGGCACCGCGACGGCGACCCCCCGGGCTCCTTCCACCTGGTCGATGGGATCCTCCACTGCATCGGCTCCTCCTGCGCCCCGCTCCTCGCGCGCCTGCGCGACCGGTTCGAGCTCGTCTGGGCCACCGGCTGGGAGGAGAAGGCCAACGAGTACCTGGTCCACCTGCTCGAGCTGGAGGCGGACCTGCCCGTGCTGAGCTTCGACGGCCGCGCCCGCTTCGGCAGCGCGCACTGGAAGCTCGACGCGCTCGAGGAGTTCGCGGGCGATCGCCCCGCCGCCTGGATCGATGACAACATCGACGCCGAGTGCCGCACCTGGGCCGAGCGCCGCTCGGCGCCCACGCTGCTCGTCCAGACCGAGACGCACACCGGCATCACCGCCGAGCACGTGGACGAGCTGCTGCGCTGGGCCGACGCGGTGACGCGTCAGGCCCCGACCTCGTAGACGGTCGCGCAGCCGAACCGGTGCGTGCTGCGCAGCAGCGGCCCGAGCTCCGCGGTCAGGTCGTGACGCCTCGCGCAGTCCTGCACCACGAACGCCGCGCCGGTGCGGCGCACGAGCGCGCGGGCCTGCCCGGGAGTCGCGGCCCCCGCGAACAGGTCCTCGGTCTCCTTAACGCGCCGGGCTATGTCCGGCGTCCACGACGGGTGGCCGACGTAGGTGCGCCGGCCGCTCAGCCCGGGCACCGCCTGGCCCAGGTACAGGCGCGTGAGCACGCCGCCCTCGCGCGGCGACTCGTCCACGAACTCGAGCGCGTCCGCCTCGCCCGCCGCGAGGTAGCGCGGCGAGTTGCCGGCCCCGAGTCCGTCGCGCAGCTCGACCACCAGGTTCACGAGCCCGGGCGCCGTGGCGACCAGGACCGCCGCGACCGCGACCCCGCGCGGCAGGCGGGCCGCCCCGCGCACGGCGAGGATCGCCAGCGGGATGGTGAGGCCCGACAGCACGTTGTAGACGAAGGTCCTGTCGAGCACCGCGTAGACGAGGAGCGTGACGAGCGGCCAGAGCAGCAGCACGCGCTCCTGGAGGTCGAGCTCCCGTCCGCGGCCGGCCCACGCGCCCCACGCCGCGAAGGCGGCCAGGGGACCGACCGCGAGGAGGAGGTCGCCCCAGTAGTGCGCGAGGCCGCCCGACTCGCTGCCCTCACCCCAGGCCGGGTCGACCCGCGCGAGCACGAGGAAGTACACGAGCGGCGCGAGCGTGGCGAGGGCCGGGAGCACGAGCGAACGCACGCTTCGCGTCCACACCGCCACGCCCAGCAGGACCCCGAGCAGCACCATCCCCTGCCACGGGTGCACCCAGGAGACGAGCAGGCCCGCGGCCGCGGCCCACGCGATGCGCCGGCGCTCCAGCGCCAGGAGGAAGAGCGGCATCAGTCCGACCGCCACCGCGGTCTGCACGTAGCCCCACAGGAACGAGGCCGGGGAGAGCTGGAAGCCGAACAGGTACGCGAGCCCGTCGGCGGCGTCGGAGCCGAGCCCGGTGCGGTTGAGCAGCACGGCGAGCGGGGGGAAGTAGAACAGGGCGATCGCGAGCGCCGCCAGCCGTGCCCCGCGCCCCTCGACCAGCCGCCGCACGTACGCGAGCGAGCCGCCGAACAGCACCGCCACGCACACGGGCTTCCAGAGCAGCAGCCCCGCCTGGATCGGCAGGCCAGCGGCCCATGCAAGCCCGGACACGAGCCACATCGGCTGGAGGTAGACCGCGTCGGAATCGGCCAGGTCGTACCGGTTCGAGGCCAGCCCGTGCTCGCCGGACTCGCGGATCCACGACAGGTACTGGAAGTGGTCGACGACCCCGATGCCGTCGGTGCCGCCGAGCACCCCGCCGTTCTGCATCAGGTGGAGGATCCCCTGGGCGAGGGGGATCAGCGACCACGCGGCGAGCAGCCCCAGCAGGAGCCACTCGCCGCGTGTCATTCGAGCGGTGACGCGGCCCACGGGCCGCACGCTAGCTGAGCCGCCCACACACCTTGTGAACGGCTGAACGACGTCCGGGCCTCTCCAGAGGCTGTGTGTCTGCGACGACTCACCGCCCAAGGAGGGCCCGGATGCACACTCACGCTAGAGCCAAGCTCGGACC
>DASVPL010000116.1:0-13998 GCA_036382905.1 Thermoleophilaceae bacterium
CTGTCTCCCGCGATGGAGGTCGTTGTCGAGGCGGTGAGGATGCTCCCGGCGACGTTCCTACTGAAGCCGGTCGACTTCGGCGGCGATGCGTCCTCGACGCGGTGGCGGAGGCTCGGCTGGTGAGAGGCGCGATGCACGAGGCCACCGTCCTCTACGACCGCGACTGCGGCTTCTGCCGCTGGACCCTCGCGCAGATCCTCGCCTGGGACCGGGCCAAGCGCCTGCGGCCGGTGCCGATCCAGAGCGAGGAGGGCCAGCGGCTGCTCGCGCGGGTGCCGGAGGCCGAGCGGCTCGAGTCGTGGCACCTCGTGACGCCCGACGGCGCGGTGAAGTCGGCCGCGGAGGGATTTCCGGGTCTGTTCTCGCGGCTCCCGGCGGGCGCGCCGATCGCCCGGCTTACCGCGCTCCTCCAGGGCCCGTCGTCGGTGGGCTACCGGCTGCTCGTGGCCAACCGAACCCGGCTGGGGCGGCGGATCAGCCAGGAACGTCGTGACCGCGCGACCGAGGCGCTCGACGCGCACGAGCGCGCCGCGCGCGCGGCAGCCGCGGCCTAACGCTGGCGCGCCACCGGGCCGATAGACCCGCGTGGGACCGGAGCTACCGGAGGGGGAGCCACAGCCGCAGCAGCCGGCCGCGCCCGTGCTCGACGAGGCGTCCGTGCAGCGACGCGTCTTCGTGGTCCGCATGGCCGCGTGGGGCACCGTGCTCCTGCTCGCGGTCATCGCCTTCAACCTGCGCGCCGGCGCCTCGGCCGACACCGACCAGGGCGCCAACGGGCCGCAGGTCAACGGCCGCACGAGCCAGGGTCAGGCGATCTGGTCGATCGCGGACCGTGAGCAGGTCCGCGAGATCCAGATGTCGTGGCAGTTCAAGTGCGAGGGCGGCGGCCGGCTCGAGCCGTTCGGGGGCACGTTCCGGGACAGCACCGACCACTTCGACTACGACGGAGCGAAGTTCAAGGTCGCGATCGAGGACGAGATGCCCCAGGGCAAGGACGGCTGGACCGCCCACCTCAAGGCCGAGGTCGGCGGCGAGGTGCACGCGGACGGCCAGGCGGTTGGTACCAGCGCGGCGGTGATGTGGTTCACGCGGACGGGCCAGCGGGGTGCGGTCTGCCGCTCGGGCCCGGTGCGCTGGTCGACGCCCTAGCCGCCTTCGTCGAGCCGCCGCCGGAACGCCCCCGAGCCAACCACCTTCGCGCCCGCCGCGCGCACGGCCTCTTCGAGCTCGTGGTCCGAGGTCACAACCGTCAGTCCCCCGGGGTCCGGGTCCGTACGCACCCAATCGGCGATCGCGTGGTCCGCCGCGTTACGCCCGCCCGGCGCGAACCCGACCTCGACCAGCCCGCCACCGTCGAGCCCAAACGGGTGCCCGTCGAAGACAACCGCCACGGTGTCCCCGGTAGCCGCGGCAAACGTTTCGAGCTGGGTGATCAGCCGCCGCATGGCCGCACGCCGATCCCGCCACCACCCATCGGGCCGCGACCCAACAACATTCATCCCGTCGACGAGCCACCGGGGGCGAGAGTCCATTTGTGGGTCCTATAGCACTATGAAATGGACTCTCACCTGGCCAGATTGGCGGCGACCCAGGCCGAGGTGGTCGCGGCGTGGCAGTTGCGGCAGGCGGGTTGGAGCGCTACGAAGATCAGGCATCACGCCGCCCGCGGGGCCTGGCGGCGCGTTCATCCCGGCGTCTACGTCCTGACCCGGGCCCAGCCGAGCCAGGTGCAGCTGTGGTGGGCGGCAGCCCTGACGACGCCCACCAGCTTCCTCAGCCACGGCAGCGCGGCCGCGTGCTACGGGTTCCACCGCTTCAGCAAGCCGTTCGAGGTGGTCACCCGGCCGGGGCAGGGTGGGCGGCGGCGGCTCGGTCGCCTGCTGGTCTTCCGGTCGAAGCGCCTTCAGGGCGAGACCACGCGACACACGGGGATCCCGATCACGACGGCCGAACGGACACTGGTCGACGTCGCCGCGGGGCTGGACGCGAAACGCGTCGGGCGCTGCTTCCGTGAGGCGATACGGCTGAAGACCACGACCGCGGCGCGGGTCGCCCGGTGCGTCGAAAGACACGGCGATGCTCCCACGCTACTGGCCGCGGTCGCCCGGCGCTACGCGAAGCTGCCCTACCGGCGCACGCGCTCCGATGCCGAGGCGCGGGCGCTCGAGCTGCTGGACGATGCCGGCATTCGGCCGCCGGGGGTGAACGTGAGGATCGGCGGTGAGGAGGCGGATCTGGTCTGGGTAGAGCGGCGGCTGATCGTGGAGATCGACGGGCCGCAGTTCCACCTGTTCCGCGACGAGGACGCCCGCAAGGAGGCGATATGGCGCGACGCGGGGTTCACCGTGCGCCGCGTGCCGAGCTCGACCGTGTACGACGACCCGGCGGCGTTCGTCGCGTGCTGCGTCAGGCCCTAGACCGGGCGGCCTCGGCCTCGCGGCGCTGCCGCGTGGCCGAGAGCTCGACGGGCGCCGCGTGCAGTGCCCGCAGGCGCAGGTCGCGCCACGACATGCCCTCGCGCACCAGAGCGGGCATGCCCAGCGTGAACGCGGTGGCGATCTCCACCGCCTGGAGGATGATCCCGTAGGCGAATGCGTCGGCGTGGCCGACCCCGTAAGCCGATAGCACCGCCACGCAGGCCGCCTGGAAGACGCCGATGTTCGACGGCGTGGCCGGGATCGCCGCGGTCACGTTCACCGCGAACAGCACGGCCGCCGCGGCGCCCATGCCCGCCCGGTCGTCGAGGCCCAAGGCGATCAGGAGCGTGTAGCAGGCGACCCACTGGATGGCCCAGGCGCCGAGCTGCGTGGCCGCGGCCCAGGCGCCGAGCTTGGGCCGGCGGAAGACGCGCAGGCCACGGCGGGCATCGACCATCGCGCGGCGGACCGTCGAGGCGAGCTGCTGCACGCGCGCGAAGCGCGACGGCTTGCCCTTGCGCAGCAGGAACGGCGCGAGCGCGACCAGGATCAGCGCGACGACCGGCGCGATCGCCACCCACAGCAGCGAGCGCTCGCGGCCCTCGAACAGCCCGACCGTCATGAACATGATCGAGCCGAGCACCGCGAGGGCGAAGAGGTTGAGGATCGTCTGCGAGACCAGCGTGCCGAGCACGGTGGGGAGCCGCTCGCGCACGCGCCCGAGACGCCGCGCCACGATCAGCGCGCGCGACGGCTCGCCGAGGCGCGCGGGCAGCGTGGCCGACATCAGCACGCCGATCATCACGCCGCGCGCCGCGTCGCGGCGGCGCACCTTGAGCCCGGGCAGCGCGGCCCGCAGGATCGCGTGCCAGGACTCCGCGCGCAGCAGCATCGAGCTGCACATGAGGGCGAACGCCACGAAGACCCACCACGGCGTGGCGGCGATCATGGACTGGCCGATCGATTCCCAGCCGATCCGCTGGAAGGCCAACCCGGCGAGGCCGATGGCCGCGCCGCCGGCGGCCGCGATGCCCACTCGCCGCGCCACGCGCACCGCCCGGCGCCGGCGTGCGCCCGGCAGCTCGGGTTCGACCGAGGGGATCCGGCGCGGCGGGTTGCGCGGCAGCCCGTCGGCGGGCGCGAAGCCCGTGCGCAGCGCGACCCGCGCGGCGCGACCCTCCGGCACCACCGCGGCGCGCTCGATCGCGCGCTCGTAGCTCTCCATCACCTGGTCGGTCACGTGCGGCCATGAGAAGCGCTGGGCGCCGGCGCGCGCCGCGGCCCCCATGCGCGCGCGGCGCTCCGGGTCGGTGGCGAGCGCCAGAAGAGCCTCGCCGAGCTCGGCGGGGTGCCCGGCGGGAACGAGCACGCCGTCGACGCCATCACGCACCACGTCGCGGTACCCGGCGATGTCGGAGGCCACCACGGGCGTGCCCGCGGCGAACGCCTCCGTGAGCACCATCCCGAAGCTCTCGCCGCCGAGCGACGGGGCGCAAACCACGTCGGCCTCGTGCAGCAGCCGCCACTTCTCCTCCTCGGTCACGCGGCCGGCCACGTGCACACCCTCGGGGTCGAGCAGGTACGGCTCGACCTCCTCCGGCGTCGCGCCCGCCACCGTGAGCCGCGTTCGCACGCCGGCCTCGCGCAGCGCCTCGAACGCACGCAGCAGCACCGGCAGCCCCTTCCGCTCCTCGGCGCGGCCGACGAACAGCAGCCGCAGCTCGCGCCCCTCGGGCTTCGGCCCGGTCGGCGCCGCCGACAGGTCCACGCCGTTCGGGATCACCCGGTAGTTCCCGCCGTAGAAGCGCTGCGCCGTCCAGCGCGCCGCCTCGGAGACGGCGATCCGCTCGTGCAGCTTCGAGTAGACGCGCCGGGCGTTGAGGACGTTGGCCGTGAAGAGGTGGACCGGCGTGTTGGTCGAGTACGTGTGGAACGTGCCGACGAGCGGCGCGCGGGTGTTCTCGGTCGCGACCCAGCTCAGCACCGGCGTGTTGGGCTCGTGGACGTGCACCACGTCGAAGTCGCCATGACGCAGAGTGCGGTTCAGCGTGGCCACCGCGTCGGCCGAGATCGAGATGTTCGACTGCGAGCCGTTCATCGAGAACCCGTACGTGCGCCCGAGCGAGACGAAGTGGTCCGGCAGCTCGCGCGTGGCGGGACGGCCGCCACGATGGGTCAGGCGAGCGACCCGGTCATCCGGGTCGAACGGGGCGAGCAGGCGTACGTCGTGGCCGCGGGCAAGCAACTCGTCCGCCAGAGCCTCGGCGTGCCGACCGACCCCGCCCGGATAACTGAAGGAGTAGGGCGAGACCAGCGCTATGCGCACTGTCGCATCCTAGACCAGCTCGCCCGGAGTTGCATGGCGCGTTGGCGCTCCCTGCGCATCTCGGCGCGCTGCCCTGCGCGGCGCCGCGCCAGGGGCCCCGCGCCCGTAGCCGAGCGCCAGCAGCAGCCCGAAGAAGCCCGCGACGAAGATCACAGGGCCCGAGTCGTTGGAGAGCGCGCCGATCACCGTGGCCGCCAGCGCGCCCCAGAGCCCGGCCACCAAGGCGGGGTGCGGGCGGAGCGGGCGGAGGAGGTCTTGGCGGCGGCGCACTCCCCAGATCATGCACACGATCCCGGTCGCCACCAGCACGATCATCTTGACCGTGTCGAGGCCGTTGGCCGAGATCAGGAGCCGCCGCTTCACGATCTCGGCAAGGCCGCTGGCGCCGTCCCCCTCGAGCACCGTGCGCGTGAGGTGCGCCCCACCGCCGGTGAGCAGGTCGATCCCGATCAGCCCCACCACCGCCACGGCCGGAGCCATCACCGCCAGGGCGACGGCGCGCCGGCTCGGCCCGCCCGGCAGCGACGCCAGGACCGCCCCGGCGGCGCCCGCGCCGAGCGTGATCACCCCGCCCACGTCGGCCCCGAGCCGCCCGGCGCCGATCGTCACGGCCGCGACCAGGCAGCCGAGCGCGAAGCCGATCGGCACGCGGCGGCCGGCGAAGAGCGTGAGCAGCGCGGCGAGGCCGAACAGCACCTCCAGGCTGAGAAGGATCTCGAGCTCGTTCCCGATGCCGAAGAAGCGCGCGCCGCCCTTCGGGTTCGGGCCCGCGAGCGAGGCGCCGATGAGAGGCGAGCCGCGCGCGAGGTCGATCGCGTGCGCGGCGAACACCGCGAGGCCCGGCAGCGCGGGCGCCAGCGGCCAGCGCACCAGGCGGTCCGTGGCGCGTCCGAGCGCGAGCGACCCGCCCGCGAGCAGGATCGTCTCGGCCAGGCGCGTGGGCTGCAGGTAGGCGGTAAGGAGCGCCACGCCCGGCAGCCACATGGCGCCCAGGAACCCGGTGCGCAGCGCCTCGTCGAGCCCCTCGCGGCGGCGCCGGAACCACAGCGCCGTGGCCAGCCCCGCGAACCCGATCACGAACCAGCGCAGCCCGTGGCCACGGCGCGAGAGGACCACGTCCAGGCGCGCCATCCGCAGCCGGACCTCCTCCGGGTCGCCGTCCGGGCGCGGGTCGATGGTGCGGCCGTCCATCGCGTCCGGCACCCCGATCCCAAGGTGGTCGAGCACGGTGGTCGCGTAGTCGGTCACGGCCACGAGCCCGAGCCGGCGCGTGGTCGGCGAGAAGATCACCTGCTGCTCGGCGCCCGGCCCGAGCATCCCGGCGGGGAGCAGCCGCCCGCGGCCGGCCGGTGGAGCGCGCACCACCAGGATCAGGTCGTCCGGCCCGCGCGCGGCCACCACGCGGTCGAGCGCGGCCAGGCCCGCCTCGTCGCTCGGGAAGCGCGCGACCACCACCTCGTGGTCGCTCCACAGCTCCAGGGTGCGATCGGCGAACGTCCCGATCGTCCCCAGCGACACGCGCTCGACGCGGCCCTGGCGATCGGCCGCCACGACCGCCTCGGTCTGCGGAAATCCGACCACGCCCACGTACGCGGCGGACGCCCCGCGGCGGCGCAGGGTGTCCCCGAGCAGCCCCGGGACCACGTCGCCGGGCGCGTCGTCGGCTCGCGCGCGTGCGCGGCGAAATCCCTTCACCTGCCCGCCGCCATCGGGATCGAGGCGCAGGTCGAGCCGCTTCAGCTTGTCCGGATACGCGCTGTTCGCGATCCGCGATCCCTGGCTCATGTCGAGCACCATCTGGCGCTTGGAGTAGGCCCCGATCGACGGGCTGGCCATCCCGTAGGAGAAGTCGCGCTGGGCCAGGTCGAACAGCAGCGGCGACTTCGGCGCGGGCTCCGTGGGCACGAACGCGATCAGCGCGCGCGGGGCCGCCGCGGCCGCCGCGGGCAGCGCGCAGAGGAGCCCGAACGCGCCCAAAATCGCCAGAAAAGCGGCTCTGCGACGCATTTCTACACTCTATGAAGCGTGGCCGGCCGCCATTACGTCAAGTTCACTTTCCTGAGGCTCGACCCTGCCTGGCGCAGGCTCGACCAGGACGAGCGCGCGCGCCACAAGCGCGAGTTCGCCGCCGGCTGCAACGACTTCGCCGAGGACCACTTCCTGCGCGCCTACTCGCTGGTCGGCACGCGCGGCGACGCGGACCTGCTGGTCCGCTGCTCAGCCCCGCGGCTCGACGCGATCCACGACCTCCACGTCGTGCTCAACCAGAGCGGCCTGATGGGCTGGGCCGAGGTCAGCCACTCGTTCCTCGCCATGACGAAGGAGTCGGTCTACTCCGACGAGCCGCAGCCGCTGGCCCCGCGCGAGGGCAGCGAGCGCCAGTTCCTCATGGTCTACCCGATGTGGAAGCGCCGCGACTGGTACAGCCTGCCCGCGGAGGAGCGCATGCGCGTCATGCGCGGCCACATCGAGACCGGCCGCCGCTACGCGGGCATCGAGATCAATACCGCGTACAGTTTCGGCCTCGACGACCAGGAGTTCGTCGTGTCGTTCAACGCGGACGACCCGGGCGAGTTCCTGGATCTGGTGCAGGAGCTGCGGGGGACGGAGAGCAGCGCCTACACCGAGTCCGAGACCCCGATCTTCACCTGCATCGCCGAGACGGTGGAACGGGCGCTCGATGCGCTCGACGGCCAACCGGTGGCGGCGGCACAACTGACATGAGCACGAACGGAAACCAGCCAGACGGAGAGATTCGCGACATCACGGTCATCGGCGCCGGGCCGGTGGGGCTGATCACCGCCTTCTGGGCGGGCATGCGCGAGGCGAGCGCGCAGATCATCGACTCGCTGCCCGACCTCGGCGGCCAGCTCACCACGCTCTATCCCGAGAAGTGGATCTACGACGTGCCGGGCTACCCGCGGATCCTCGCGAAGGACCTGGTCGACCAGCTCCGCGAGCAGGCGGTCGATCAGTTCGACGTCCCCGTGAGCCTCGAGACCACCGCCGACCGCGTCGAGTACGAGGACGACGGCGTCATGCGCCTCGTCACCGACAAGGGCGACTTCCTCAGCCGCACGATCATCATCGCCGGCGGCCACGGCGCCTTCGAGCCGAAGAAGCTGCCCGGGTTCGACATGACGCCGTGGGAGGGCAGGGGCGCGCACTATCTCGTCAAGGAGAAGGCGGCCTTCGCCGGCAAGAAGGTCGTCATCGTCGGCGGCGGCGACTCGGCCTGCGACTGGGTGCTCAACCTGCTCGACACCGCCGACGACATCACGCTCGTCCACCGGCGCGAGGGCTTCCGCGCGCACGAGGTGACGGTCAAGGAGATCGAGGACGCGGCCGCCGCCGGGCGCGTGAACGTGCGCACGCCGTTCCAGATCAAGGAGATCGAGGGCGACGGCGGCATCGAGCGGGTCAAGATCTTCAACTCGGAGGACGAGGGCCACGAGGAGGAGCTCGACTGCGACGCCGTGCTGCTCCAGCTCGGCTTCAAGACCGCGCTCGGCCCGCTGAAGGAGTGGGACCTCGAGGTCGAGAAGGGCGCGATCAAGGTCGACTCGCTGATGAGGACGTCGATGGACGGCGTCTGGGCCGCGGGGGACATCACGACCTTCGACGGCAAGCTGAAGCTGATCGCCACGGGCTTCGCCGAGGCGGCCATCGCGGTGGCCCAGGCCGTGCATCACATCCGGCCGGACACGAAGATCCAGCCGAAGTACTCGACCAACACCGGCGTGCCGGGGTCGGTCGAGGGCCAGGTCTAGCCGCCCGCCGCGTCCACTAGGCGGCACATAAGGCACGCAACCAGCCTTCGAGCATCGCCATGTCAACGTCTTCCGCATCTTTTGGCGTGACATGGACCACGAGCTCCGGGCCACGCCGCGAACTACCAACGAAGGACAGCACGATCATCTGGATCAACAAGGTCTTGGTTAATTTAATTCGACCCAGGTTCGATCCAATGATTGGGGTATGGATTGGTTCTCGCTGCCCGGCGGCGTCGATTGCCGCCCATGTTTCGGCAAGCGCCAAATGTAGTTCGGGAATACTGGATTCGACCCGAGGTGGCCGATCGGAGGACATTCTCGTAAACGCTGGCAAGAAGAACCGCGTATCCCCACTTTTCACCATTGCGACGGTGCCTATCGGGTAACGAACCTTTTTTCCGAACGTCTTAGCGTCGTCGACTTGCCCATTGGGCGGCAAGAACGCGGCGATCTCCGTGTCGAGTCGATCTCGGTCTCCCTCGAACACCTCAGTAAGTAGCTGTCCCTGGACGCTGTTTCGAGCAATTATTTGTTGCTCCAGGGCAGTATCGAAAGTGTCACACGCGCCGACGATGACGTTGCCTCTCTGCTTGAGGACGTCGCCGACACGTATCTCAACCCGCACATTGTCGGGCGGCAGCGACTGCGAAATCGAGTCGCGTGGCCATGTCTTCATTACTGCCACGAGCGCGCCGACTCCAACAAGCGCCGCATAGCCCCCCCAACCCCACTCGAACCGATCAGGGAAGAACAGCCCGAGTGGCTCCAAGATCAGCCAGAGTCCCCCGAACGCGGTGACAAAGCTAAGCGCGAATTGTTTTCTCCCAGACCGACGAGCGTAATGTGCCTTTGTCCTGGCGTTCAGTTTCACAGTCCTAGAGGCTCGTAGATCGCCTTGCCGTAGAAGTGCGGTCCGGAGCGGACGTGGCGATGCTTGGCATATGAATAGACGTATCGGTCTAGGGCGAATCGAATGATCTTTGGCTGAAAGGAAACACAGATCGTGTACGGCTGGAGCAATTTGCTCGGAAGCCGCTCTCGATTTACGCGGCGGGAACCGTCGAGGTGAGCGAAAACGACGGGTAGACCAAGGCGCCTAATTACCTCGACCTCGTAGTAGAGGAAGCGGGACGGCCTCCGCGCGACGAGGCGCGTGTCGCGACTCACGAGCAGCACAACCTGCTTCGTGTTCGCAAACCGCTGACGCAAGCGGCGGCGAATTGTCTCGGGCCGACTGGTGTCGAGAGCCGTATTCAGGTCATGGGCGTCGTGAAAGTCGAACGCGATGTTCGCGTTCTGGCGCCACGCCTGCATCATCCGGTAGCAGTGGATGTCTTCGCTTGCGAAGCTAACAAATGTCTTGTTGCGGTATGCCATGACTTCCGCCGCAGTGGCACAACGACGCTCGGCAGAGTACCGGTGCGGGAACACGGCTGGCGACGCGGTTGCTTCGGCGTGCCCGGGCGGTCGAGGGCCAGGTCTAGGTCTAAGCCAGGCGCGTCACGAGCCGACCCAGCGTCGGCGACTCGACCACGCACTCGTCGCCGGGCTTCAGCCAGACGTGCGGGTCGCGCGTGCTGCCCACGCCCGCGGGCGTGCCGGTCGAGACGAGGTCGCCCGGCTCGAGCGTCATCAGCTTCGAGAGGAACGCCACCAGCGCCGGGATCGAGTGGATCAGGCTGGCGGTCGTGTCGCGCTGCATCTCCTCGCCGTTCAGCGTGAGCGAGATCTCGATCCCGTCGTGCGCGCCGGCCTCGTCGGGCGTGACGAGCGCGGGGCCGCACGGGGCCGAGCCGTCGAAGACCTTGCCGGGCGCCCACTGCTGGGTCATGAACTGGTAGTCGCGCGCCGAGAGGTCGTTCAGCAGCGTGAAGCCGGCGATCGCGTCGAGCGCCTCCTCCTCGGGCACGTCCTTGCAGGGGCGGCCGATCACGAACGCCACCTCGGCCTCGTAGTCGACCTTGTCGCTGTACGGGGGCAGCGCCACGTCGGTGCCGGGCGCCGCCAGGGCATTGCGGTACTTCGGGAAGAAGGTGGGCACCGCGGGCGGCTCGAGCCCGGCCTCCTCGGCGTGGGTCCGGTAGTTCAGCCCGATGCAGACGATCTTGTCCGGGTCCGGGACCGGCGGGAGCAGCCTCGCCTCCTCGAGCGAGACGGTGGGCGCGCCGCCCGGGTCCTCGGCCGCGCCGCCGGCACGCAGCAGCGCGCCGAGGCCGCCGGCCGCGAGGTCCACGATGCCGCCGTCGCGCAGCACGCCGGAGCGCGGGCCGGAGCCGGAGTCGTAGGTCACGAGTCGCATGCCGCGCGCATTATGCCGCCGACGGCCCGGCCATCATCCCCTGGGTGGAACGCCTCGCCGTCGTGGACCTCGGATCGAACTCGTTCCGGCTCGTCGTCTACGGGTACGAGGAGGGCCGCTGGTGGCAGCACGCGGACGAGATTCGCGAGGCCGTTCGGATCAGCGAGGGCATCGGCGACGACGGCCGCCTGAAGCGCAAGCCGATGGAGCGCGCGCTGCGCACCGCCGAGGTGTTCGACGCCTACTGCCGCTCCTCCGGGATCGACCAGGTGGAGGCCGTCGCCACGAGCGCGATCCGCGACGCGCCCAACCGCGACGAGCTGCTGGGCGCGCTGCGCGAGCGCACCGCGCTCCCCGTCCGGGTGATCTCGACCGCCGAGGAGGCCCGCTACGGCTACCTGGCGATCGCCAACTCGACCACGCTCGGCGACGGCTTCGGCGTCGACATCGGCGGCGGCAGCGTGCAGGTGATGCACCTCCGCGAGCGCCTGCTCGACGCAAGCGACTCGTGGCCTCTCGGCGCCGTGCGGATGAGCGAGCGCTTCCTCCCCGGGGACGAGGCCGGCGAGAAGGCGGTGAAGGCGCTGCGCAAGCACGTCCGCAAGCGGGTCGGCGAGGCCGAGTGGTACGGGCGGGTGAACGGCGATCGGCTGGTGGGGATCGGCGGCACGATCCGCAACCTCGCGTCCGCGGTGCAGCGGCGGGCGGGTGTGGACTACCCGGACGCGCAGGGCTTCGTGGTCGAGCGCGGCGCGCTCGAGGAGCTGATCGAGGAGCTGGCGTCGATGCCGGCGTCCAAGCGCGCCCGCGTGCCCGGCATCAAGCCCGACCGCGGCGACGTGATCCTCGGTGGCGCGATCGTTCTCACCGCGCTGATGGAAGCCGGGCGCTTCGACGAGCTCGACGTGACCGAGGCAGGCCTGCGCGAGGGCGTCTTCTTCGAGCACTTCCTCGCCGGCGCCGACCCGCCGCTGTTTCCCGACGTGCGGCGAGCCGCGGTCGAGAACCTCGCCCTGCGCTACCGCGGCCATGACATCGCGCACGAGCGCCACGTCGCCGACCTCTCTCTCCAGATCTTCGACGAGCTCGGCCGCGCCGGCCTGCACGAGCTCGGGCCGAACGACCGCGAGCTGCTCTGGAGCGCGTGCCTGCTGCACGACATCGGGACGGCCGTCGACTACGACGACCACCACAAGCACTCGCTCTACCTGATCCGGAACGCGGGGCTGCCGGGCTTCAAGCCGCGCGAGGTGGCGCTGATCGCGCTGATAGCGCGCTACCACCGCAAGGGCACCCCGGACGCCGCCCCGCTCGGCGCGCTGGCGAAGAAGGGCGACGCGCACCGGCTCGACGTGCTCGCCGGAATCGTGCGGCTGGCCGAGCAGCTCGAGCGCTCGCGCGACCGCTCGGTCACCGGAGTGCGGATCGCGAGCAACGGCGACGGCGCCGTGACCCTCGAGCCGGAGACCGCCGCCGACGCCAGCGTGGCGATCTGGTCCGCCCGCCGCAACGCGGACCTCCTGGGCGACGCGATCGACCGGCGGGTCGAGGTCGCGCCGGGCCGCTGACGACCAACTGGTCGATCTAATGCACGCTATGCGGGCCTAAGATCGACCAGTAGTGCCAAAAGCCGTGCATCCGGCGGTTCCCCCTGGAAATCGTGGCGTTCGGCAGGGATCATGCGCGTGTGAAGCGTGTCCTAAGTGCTGCCGTTCTGGCGGCGATCATGGTTGCCGGGGCGACCGCGAGCGCCCAGGACGAGCCGAAGCCGCCGAAGACCCTTCCCCCCGGCTCCACCATCGCCGGCGTCGCCGTCGGCGACCTCGGCCCCAAGCGCGCCCGGGCCGCCGTCGAGGACGCGCTGGCCAGGACCTACGGCCGCCGCCTCTTCGTCAAGGGCCGCGGCAGGCGGCTGATCCTCGGCACGAGCCGCCTGGGCCAGACGATCCACTATGACCGCATGGTCAAGGCCGCCTTCGCACAGGCCGCGACGTCGAACGGCCTGCCCGTGAACGTGAAGCTCGACCGCTCGCTCGACCGCGGCAAGCTCCGCGCCGCGATCGGTCTGATCGGCGCGCGGATCGACAAGCCAGCCCGCAACGCCAGCGTCCGGCTCGGCGTGCTGCGGCCCTCGATCCGCAGGCCGCACAACGGGCTCGCCGTGAACCGCGTGAAGCTGCGCCGCGCGCTGGTCGCCGAGATCCTGCGACCGAACCAGACCCGCCTCGTCACCGTGAGCCTGGTGCGCACGCGGCCGGCGATCGGGGTCAATCGGCTGCGCTCGATCTACGGCACCTACATCTCGATCGACCGGTCGACCTTCCGCCTGCGGCTCTTCAAGCGGCTGCGTCGCGTGCGCACCTACGGGATCGCCGTCGGCGCGGCCGGCCACGGGACCCCGGGCGGCCTCTTCCGGGTCCGCGGCAAGGACTACAACCCCGCCTGGCACGTGCCCAACTCGGCCTGGGCCGGGAGCCTCGCCGGTCAGACGATCCCCGCGGGCGATCCGCGCAACCCGCTGCGCGTGGTGTTCATGTCGCTCGGCGGCAGCATCGGGATCCACGGCACGTCGGAGCCGTGGTCGATCGGCAGCCGCGCCTCGCACGGCTGCATCCGCATGCGCGCGGGCGACGTGCGCAACCTCGCGGGCCGCACGCCGGTCGGCACGCCTGTCCTCATCCGCTAGCGGTCGAACGTCACCCTCGGGCGCGGCGAGCGACGTACCCTCAGTGCATGGCTAAAGAGCCGATCCCGACCGGCCGCATCCGCCGCACCGCAAAGGTCGGCGGACTGGTCGGGGGCCAGGCGGCGCGGGCCGCCTTCACGCGGGCCGCGAACCTGACGCGCTCCGACGAGAAGCGCAGCGAGGCGCTCGACCGCCGCTACCTGGCCGCGGCGCAGCAGATGGTCGAGGTGCTCGGGAGCATGCGCGGCGCGGCGATGAAGCTCGGCCAGGTGATCTCGTTCCTCGACGTGAGCGCGATCCCGCCGGAGTACCGCGACGTGGTCCAGGACGCGCTGGCGCAGCTCCGCAACGCCGCGCCGGAGGTGCCGTTCGCCGACATGCGCCGCGTGCTCGAGAGCGACCTCGAGCAGCCGATCGGCGAGGCGTTCGCCGAGTTCGACGAGCACGCCGTGGCGGCCGCCTCGATCGGGCAGGTCTACCGGGCGCGGCTGCACGAC
>DASVPL010000117.1:0-1761 GCA_036382905.1 Thermoleophilaceae bacterium
ACCGACGTGGAGAACTATCCGGGCTTCCCGGAGGGCATCATGGGGCCGGAGATGATGCAGCGCTTCCGCGACCAGGCGGAGCGCTTCGGCACCCGCTTCCTCTCCGACGAGGCCACGCGGGTCGAGCTCGCGACCGATGGCGGCCTGCACCGCGTGTGGGTCGGCGACGACGAGTACCAGGCGCGCTCGGTGATCCTCGCGATGGGGGCGGAGCACAAGAAGCTCGGCGTGCCCGGCGAGGAGGAGCTCTCCTCGCGCGGGATCTCCTACTGCGCCACCTGCGACGCCGCGTTCTTCCGCGACCGCAAGATCATGGTCGTCGGCGGCGGCGACTCGGCGATGGAGGAGGCGATCTTCCTGTCGAAGTTCGGCTCGCGCGTGCAGGTCGTGCACCGCCGCGACGACTTCCGCGCCTCGCAGATCATGATCGACCGCGCCCGCGAGATCGAGAACATCGAGCTGGTCACGCCGTACGTCGTGGACCGGTTCGAGGAGGGCGAGGGCGGGACGCTCGCCCGCGCCGTGCTGAAGCACTCCGACACGGGCGAGGAGCGGGTCGAGGAGGTCGACGGCGGGTTCATCGCGATCGGCCACGAGCCGTCGTCCCAGCTCGTGCGCGACCAGGTCGAGACCGACGAGAACGGCTACGTGGTGACCGACGGCAAGACCACGCGCACGGGGATCCCGGGCGTGCTCGCCGCGGGCGATCTGGTCGACCACACCTACCGGCAGGCGATCACCGCCGCCGGCAGCGGCTGCCAGGCCGCGCTCGACGCGGAGTGGTACCTACGCGACCAGCCGCCGGACCCCGGCGCGCACTGGATGAAGCCGGACGAGGTCGAGGCCGCGGCCGAGCAGATGGCGGCCGACGTGGCGGCCGACCCCGCCTCCGCGCGCTAGCGGCGCCGGCTCCTCATCGATTGGAGCCTTGCTCCGCCATGCGGTACAGAAGGCTCCAATCGACGCGCGACTAGCGCGAGCGGGCGGCCGTCACGGCGGCCACGGCGAAGAGCGCGGCGCCGACGTAGAGGGGCGCGCGGTTGTGCGAGCGTGCGGGACCGGCGGCCTGGCGCTCCGCCTGGAGCCGGAGCGGGTCCGCCTGGCGCCGGAGCGGCTCCGCGACGAGCGGCTCCGCCGCCCGCCGTGCCGCCGCGCCGGGCTCGTCCGTGGCGCCGTCCGCCACCGCGACGGCTTCGCTCAGCCGCCGGCCGGCCGTGATCGAGGCGATGCCCGCGAGGACGAGCGCCAGCACCGAGAAGCCGCTGAACGGGAGCGACGGGCTGTCGCTCCGCTGGAGCCGCTCCACCCGAGCCGTGCGTCCGCCCTCCGCCGGCGCCGACCGCGGGTAGGCGCCCGGCCCGCCCGCGCTCTGTGAGAGCTGCGGCAGCGGAAGCAGCATCGGCGGCGTCCCGGTGTTGGTCGCGGCGAGCACCAGCGCGTTCGCGGGGGCGTCCCCGGCTCCCGCGGGCGCGGGCGCGGTGGGCGAAGGGGTCGCGGGGGTCGCGCGGTGCCGACGGTTCCGACGATCAGGCGCGGCCTTGCGGTCCGAGCCGCGGGCCGCGGGCGCCGAGGGCCGATCGCGTCCGGTCGCGCGCGCCTTCGGGCGTGCGCCGCCCTCCGCGTGCCTCCTCGCATGTGAGCCGTTCCCCGCGGGGCGCTGCGGCGGGGACGCCGGCCGGGGAGCGGGCTTCCCGCGGCCGTGCCGTGGGGCGGGCTTTCCGTGGCCGTGCCGGGGTGTGCCGTGAGCGGCGGAGCCCTTCG
>DASVPL010000118.1:0-13100 GCA_036382905.1 Thermoleophilaceae bacterium
CTGACCGACGCCCCAGGCGCCTTCGCTCGCGTCCATGCCCTAGACCGTATCCCGCAGCCGGGCGATGAGCTCGGCGGAGAGCTCGCCGCGGTAGACGGGCTCTGCCCAGCCGCTGAGGTCGACGTGGAGGTCCTCCGTGACGTCCACGGTCAGCTCCCCGCCGTCGAGCACGACGGTCACCGGCGAGTCGCCGCCGCGGACGACGTGGGCGACCGCCGCGCCGCACGCACCGGTTCCGGAGGACAGCGTCTCCCCCACCCCGCGCTCGAAGATCCGGGCGCGGATGCGGTTCGGCGCCAGCTTCGTCCAGAAGGAGACGTTCGTGCGCTGCGGGAACTGCGGCGCGTGCTCGATGGCCGGGCCGATCGCCGGCAGCTCGAGGCGCTCGAGCTCGTCGCGCGCCGCGACGCGGATGGCGCACTGCGGGTTGCCGATCGAGACGTGCTGGAAGCTCAGCTCGCCGCCGAGTGCGGCGAGGGTCCCGGTGCCGTCCTCCCCCCCGCTCGGGAAGTCCTTCGAAGTTAGGCTCGCGCGGCCCATGTCCACCCGGCAGGTGGTCGGGCCGGTGATCTGCGGCCGGATCGGCCCGGCGGCGGTCTGGATCGCGAACTCGTCCCGGTCCACCCAGCCGCGCTGGCGCAGGTAGAGGATCGCCTCGCGCGCGCCGTTGCCGGACAGCTCGGCCTCCGAGCCGTCGGGGTTGAATATGCGCAGGCGCGCGACGAAGCCGTCCTCGTCGGGCTCCGAGAGCAGCAGCACGCCGTCGGAGCCGACGCCGGTGTGCGGAGCGCAGAGCCGGCGGATCCGCCCGGGGGTGAGCTCGAACGGGAGCTCGCTGGCCTCGACGATCAGGTAGTCGTTGCCGAGGGCCTGCCACTTCTCGAAGCGCATGCGGCGGGCGACTATACGCGGCGTGGGTCGCGCCACATCGGCCAGATGGTCGGTCCCTCGGGCAGCGTCAGCTCCTCGGTCACACGGAAGCCGTGACGGGCGTAGAAGTCGAGGTTGCTCCTCTTCGAGGACTCGAGGTAGGCGGGCACCTCGTTGCGGTCGCAATCGTCGAGCACCGGCTGCATCAGGGCAGAGCCGATCCCGCGCCCCTGCGACTCCGGCTCGGTGCCGAGGATCGCCAGGTACCAGTGCGGCTCCTTGGGGTGGGCGGCGTCGACCGCGCTCCACCCGCGCGCGAGCAGCGGCGTGCGCAGGCGGGTCATCGGCAGCACCCGCATGACGAACATGAGGCCCTCGAGCGGTCCCATCTCCCAGCGCCCCGGCTGCGCCCAGCAGGCGGCACCGGAGTGGTCGTCGGTCGTGTAGACCTCCTCCTGGGCGAGCAGGCCGGCAATGCGCAGGCGGAAGAAGCGCTCGTTGAGGGCGGCGCGGTTGCCGTCGTCCGGGAAGAACCAGCGCATCACGGGGTCGTCGTAAAAGGCGCGCGTGAGCGTGCGCACGACCTCGTCCAGGTCGCTCCTCTCCGCTCGCCGGACGCTCGGGGCGGGGCCGATCACGCCAGGGTCCCCGCGATCTCGCGCGCGACGTCGGCCGGCTCGCGGCCGGTCAGGTCGAGGACGGTCACGCCCGCGAGCTTGCGCATCCAGGTGAGCTGGCGCTTCGCGTAGTTGCGCGTGCGGCGCTTCATCCCCTCCACGTCCCCGGCCAGCAGCTCCTCGAACCCGAGCGCCTTGCGCGCCGTATGGGCGACGCCCGCCGCGGCGGCACGGCGCACCTCGTCGGCCGCCCCGCGCGCGACCATCGCGTCCACGCGCCGGTCGATCCGGTCGTAGAGGTCGTCGCGATCGCGCGTGAGGCCGAACAGGCGCGTGGGCCGGCGCGTCTCGCCCGTCCACAGCTCGCTGTCGCCGGTCGGCGGGGGCGCCTCGCCGAGGTCGAGCAGCTCGAGCGAGCGCACGATCCGCGTGCGGTCGGTCGGCGCGACGGCCGCCGCGGCGCGCGGCGAGCGCTCGCGCAGCTCGGCGTGCAGGGCGGCCGGGCCGCGCTCGTCCACGGCGCGCTGCCAGCGCGCGCGCAGCTCCGGTGGCGGCGCGGGCGGCAGCGAGAGCTCGGTGAGCGCGGCGCGCAGGTAGAGCCCCGTGCCGCCCAGCACGATCGGGCGCCGGCCGGACTCGAGCGCGCGGTCGATCTCCGCGTGCGCCAGCGGCATGAACTCCCCGGCCGAGAACGACTCCCGCGGGTCCACGAAGGCGACCAGTCGGTGGTCGAGCCGCACGCGCTCCGCGGCCGACGCCACGCCGGTGAGGGTCTCCAGCCCGCGATACACCTGGAGCGCGTCGGCCGAGATCGCGACGGGGTCCTCGCCGCGGGCGCGCAGCAGGTCGGCAAGCTCAACGGCCACGGCGGTCTTGCCGACACCGGTAGGGCCGAAGATCGCCACGACCTCGCTCATGGGACGAACCATCGCACCACCGTCAGAGGACCGCCCCGCGGAGGCCGCGCCACGCGCCAGCGCCATCCTCGAATCGCGGCCGGTCGTCGCGCTGCTCGGCCTCGCCGCATTCGCGCAGGCGCTCTGCTTCGCGGTCGTGGCCGGCGTGGTCGGCCTCGCGATCGTGCGCGGGGGCAGCGCCGCCGGCGATCACCTGGCCATCGGGATCGTCTGGCTCGTGGCGCTCACGCTCGTGGGTACGGTGCTCTGCGCGCTCGCGCAAGCGGCCCTGATCTGGCACGCGAACGAGACCGACGCGCTCGCCGGGACCAACCGCCGGCGCTGGCTGATCCGCCTCACGATCTGGGGCCCGCTCGCGATGCCGTCCTACTGGCGCCGCTACATGCGCCGCTAGGCGGCGGGAAGCGCCGGCTCGCGCACGCGGTCGCGCAGGACCACCCGCGTGCCGCGCGAGGGTCGCACCGTGATGTTGCGCCGCGCCGCGACCTCCCGCCCTCCGCCGTCGGGCACGATGTCGAGCGACTTCAGCATCGCGCTCATGATGATCTTCAGCTCGACCATGGCAAAGCTCGAGCCGACGCAGCGACGGCGCCCGCCTCCGAAGGGGAACCACGTGTAGGTGCCGGGTGCCTCGTCGAGGAAGCGCTCCGGGCGGAACGCGTACGGGTCGTCGTAGATCTCGGGGTCGTGGTGGATCAGGTACGAGTTCGGGATGAGGATCACGCCGGCCGGATAGGACCAGCCGCCAACCTCGATCGGCTTCATGGCGAGCCGCGGCGACGCCGTCGGGAGCACCGGGCGGTCGCGCAGCGTCTCGTAGATCGTTGCGGTCAGGTAGTCGTCGCCGTCTCCGGCGTCGATCTCCTCGCGCAGCCGCTCGACGACCTCCGGGTGCTGCGGCAGGCGCTCGAACGCCCAGGCGAGCGCCGACGCCGTCGTCTCGTGGCCGGCGACGAGCAGGGTCATCAGCTCGTCGCGGATCTCCTGGCCCGACATCGGCGAGCCGTCCTCGTGGCGCGCCTCGAGCAGGAGCGAGAGGATGTCGTCGCGGTCGGCGGGGTCGCGGCGGCGCTCCTCGATCAGCTCGAAGATCATCCTGTCGGCCTCGCGCTGGCCGCGCTTGAAGGTCGCGTACGGCCCGACGCGCTCGAGCAGCGGCGACAGGCGGTTGCCCGGCTGCGGCGGCACCAGGCTCACGAAGCTGTCGCCGTAGGCGAGGGCCGCGGCGAGCTTGTCGCGCAGGGCGTCGAGGCGGGGCCCGGGGCCGAGTCCGAAGAGGGAGCGCAGGATGATCTCGAGCGTGAGCTTCTGGAAGCGTGGGTGGAGCTCGACGGGTTCGCCGCGGGGCCAGCTGGCCAGGTCCTGCTCTGCGACCTCCCGCATGACCCCCGCGAGGCGCTGGATCTTCTCGCCGTGGAGCGCCGGGAGGAGCAGCTTGCGCTGCTCCATGTGCGGATCCTCGTCGAGGACGATCAGCGAGTACGAGCCCAGGACCGGCTCGAGCACCCGCGCCACGCCGGAGCCGGGATGCAGCACGTCCGGCGGCGCCATGAAGACCTCCTTCACGTCGCTCGGATCACTCAGCACGACGAACGGCGGCACGGTGGGCAGGCGCAGCGTGAAGCGCTTCCCGTAGCGGGCCCGGCAGCGCTCGAAGTACGGCAGCGGACGGCTCCAGAAGCCGAGGGCCTGGATCCAGCCGGGGTAGCGGGGGCCGGGCGGGATGCCCGAGTTACGCGACAAGGTCTCTCCTCCCGATCGTCGCCAACCGGAGTTCTACCGGAGGCTCAAACGGTCTGTGTGATGCTGCCCACCCGCTCGCGGCCGGCGAGCGTGGTGCTGGTGGCGGAGTCGATCTCCACGTCGGTGAACGAGCCGGGCTCGGCGGCGCCCGCGAAGTGCACGGTCTTGTTGTGGCGGGTGCGGCCGCGAAGCCGGTCGGGGTCGGTCCGCGACGGTCCCTCCACCAGCACCTCCATGGTGCGTCCGACGAACCGCTGCGCGCGCTCGGTCGCGCGGCGCTGGACCACCTCGACCAGGCGCTGCATGCGCTCGCGCTTGACGGGGTACGGCACCTGGTCGTCGAGATCGGCCGCTGCGGTGCCGCGCCGCGGTGAGAACACGAACGTGAACGCCGAGTCGTAGCCGACCTCCTCCGCCACCGCGAGCGTCTCCTCGAAGTCCGCCTCGGTCTCGCCCGGGAAGCCGACGATGATGTCGGTGGTGAGCGCGCAGTCCGGCACGTGCTCGCGGATCAGGGCCACGCGGTCCATGTAGCGACCGCGGTCGTAGGTGCGCCGCATCGCCTTGAGGATGCGGCTCGAGCCCGACTGGAGCGGCAGGTGGATGTGCTCGCAGAGCGCGGGCAGCTCCGCGTGGGCGCGGATCACGTCCTCGCGCATGTCCTTCGGGTGCGGGCTCGTGTAGCGGATGCGCTCGATGCCGTCGACGGCGTCGACCATCGCCAGCAGCTCGGCGAAGGTGGCCTTCGCGTCCCTCGGGAGGTCGCGGCCGTAGGAGTTCACGTTCTGGCCGAGCAGCGTCACCTCGCTCACGCCGTCGGCGGCCAGGCGCTCCACCTCCGCGACCAGCTCGGCCGCCGGGCGGCTGACCTCGCGCCCGCGCGTGGACGGCACGATGCAGTAGGAGCAGACGCAGTTGCAGCCCACCGAGATCTGCACCCAGCCCTGGAAGTCGCGGGCGCGCTTGGGCGGCAGGTGGCCGGTGAACCCCTCGAACTCGAAGTAGCCCTGCGCGCTGAGGCTGTCGCTCGTCAGGAACTCCGCGAGCTTCGGGACCTGGCCGGGGCCGAAGGCGACGTCCACGAACGGAAAGCGCTCGAACACCTCGTCCTTGATCGACTGCGCCCAGCAGCCGCCGACGCCCACGATCCGGTCCGGGTTCTCGGTCTTCAGGCGCTTGGCCTCGCCGAGATGGCCGATCAGCCGGTTGTCGGCCGACTCGCGGATCGAGCAGGTGTTGAAGAGGATCAGGTCGGCGCCGTCGCGCTCCGGAACCTCGCTGTAGCCGAGCGACTCGAGCATGCCCTTCATCCGCTCGGAGTCGTGCTCGTTCATCTGGCACCCGAAGGTGGTCACGTGGTAGGTCCTGCTCACGGCGTTCAGCCTAGCCGCGTGGAGCCGTCGGGCTCGATGCTCCAGCGCGGGTTGTGCGCGACCTCCCACGGGTGCCCGTCGGGGTCGACGAACATGCCCGAGTAGCCGCCCCAGAAGGTCTCGCCGGGCTCGCGCCGGATCTCTCCGCCGGCGGCCCGCGCCTCCTCGATCACGCTGTCGACCTCCTCTGGGGAGCGCGTGTTGTAGGCGAGCGTGATTCCGCCCCAGCCGCCCGAGTCGGTCACGCCGCTGTCCTCGGCGAGCTGGTCGCGACCCCAGAGCGCCACGACCATGCCGACCGCCTGGAAGAAGACCACGTCGTCGTCCGGCCCCGCGTTCGTGTGCCAGCCGAGCGCCTCGTAGAACGCGCGGGCCCGCGGGAGGTCGCGCGTGCCGAGCGTGATCAGGCTGAGGCGCTGGTCCACGCCCGCATTATCGCGGGTCGGCCGGCCGCTACGACCCCCAGTTGTACAGACCCACCTCGGCCTCGTTTCCGGTTCCGTACTTGTAGCTCACGAGGAACCAGCCCCAGAGGTTCTCTCCGTCCGGGTTGGTCAGGTGCACGTAGGCCCAGCGCGTATAGCCGTTGATCGTGTTGGTCTGGTACGAGTACGAGTTGAGCACCTGCTGCGACACGTCGCAGGCGTACACATGCGTGTTCGGCCCGATGTTGGCCATGATGGCTCCACCGCCGGGGAGGACGGCCTCGCTCGCCCCGGTGTCCCTGCGCGGCATGTTCCAGAGGATGTAGTTGTACGAGTCGCCGTGGTCGTCCTTGCCGGGGTCGCCGTAGTTGGCCCATGACGACCCGGATCCGACTCCCTCGCTCAGGCTCTTGTAGAACATGTCACCCGGCATCGACACCGGCTTCGAGGTGAGGTGGAGGTTGCAACCGGGTGCCGAGCGCCCGTTGCCCATGCGCGCGGAGTACGGCAGGAGGTCGGGCGGCGGATTGAGCTCGCTGCCGGCCACGTGGGCGTGGGCCTGGCTGTAGTCGCCGCCGCCGCGGTTCATGTACGTGAGTCGCCCGCCGATCGTGAGACGCTGGAGGGTGGAGATGCGGAGCCGGTTCGGTCCGCACTCCGGCGCGCGAGTCGTCCCGATCTGGAACGGCAGCAGCCGGCCGCCGAAGCCGTAGATCGGGATGTTCGCCGCGGCAGGGGCGCGGGTGGTGTAGACGCAGGTGCTCACCGGGACCTGATAGCGGGGATCGTCGGGCCGCTTGGCGAACTCGTTGTTGTAGTCCCAGCCGTTGTCGGTGGCGCCCGCGGGCGCGGCCAGGGCTGCCATCGCCACGACCGTAAGCAGTCCGATCGAGCGCTTCCTGCCCATGTGCCACCCCTATCCGTGCCGAGTCCGAGTCGATTCCGACCCTAACCGGTTTGGTGCACCCGGCGCAAGCGCTCAGCGCTCCCTTAACGATGAGGGCTCAGGAGAGTCGCCAGAACGCGCCGGTCAGCCCGACGGCGTCGAGGGTCGCCTGCGACTCAGGCGTGGTGCGCGGGCGCCAGTCCGGATCGAGCCGGTTGCCGTACCAGCGCTTGGCCAGCGCGTTAAGCCGGCCGACCGGCATCGCCGCGCCATCCGTCGGGGTCTCCTCCTCCGACCGGAAGAGCCGCATCGTGCGTCAGGTGTGGGCGATGTCGTCCCACCAGTTGCGGGCCGGCACGGCGACGTGGAAGACGGGGCCCGGCTCGACCTCGCCGCTCTCCACCTCGAGCGTGACTCCCGTGCTGGTGACGGACGCTCGCTCGAGGGCGAGCGCCGCGACGATGCCGAGGCCGTCCCACGCGCAGCTGCCCCACCACGTGCGGCCTCCGGACTCGACCTTCGCGTCCGCGTGAGGGGCCGCGAACGGGTGCGCCATCACGATCCGGTCGCGGTCGTCGAGCACGACGACGTGCTGCTCGGCGAGCGAGTGGAGGGTGGCGCGGTCGCCGGGTGGCTCGGGCGGCTCGGGCGGAGCGCCGGTCGCCGCGAACGTCCGCATGATCTCCGCCCGCAGGGCGTGCTCGCGCTCGGTCATCTACTTCGCGAAGTCGACAGAGCGGCGCTCGCGGATCACGGTCACCTTGATCTGTCCGGCGTACTCGAGCTCGCGCTCCACGTCGCGCGCGATGCGGTGCGAGAGCAGCGCGGCGGTGTCGTCGTCGACCTCCTCCGGATGCACGATCACGCGGATCTCGCGGCCCGCCTGCATCGCGTAGACCTTCTCGACGCCCGTGTGGCGGCCGGCGATCTCCTCGAGGTTGCGCAGGCGCTTGGTGTACTGCTCGAGCGACTCGCCGCGCGCTCCCGGGCGGGCGCCGGACAGCGAGTCGACGATCTGCACGATCACCGCCTCGATCGTGCGCAGCTCGACCTCGTTGTGGTGGGCCTCCATCGCGTGCGCGACGGCCTCGGACTCGCCGTAGCGCCGCGCCAGCTCGCCGCCGACCAGGGCGTGCGGACCCTCGATCTCGTGCGTGACGGCCTTGCCGATGTCGTGGAGCAGGGCCGCGCGCGCGGCGCACTTGGGGCTCGCGCCCAGCTCGGCCGCGAGCAGGCGGGCGAGCCGCGCGCATTCGAGTGAGTGGGCGAGCACGTTCTGGCCGTAGCTCGTCCGGTAGTGGAGGCGACCCAGGAGCTTGGCGAGCTCGGGGTGCACGGTGCCGATGTCGGCGTCGAGCACCGCCTGCTCCCCCACCTCGACGATGTGGCTCTCCATCTCGGTGCGCGCGGTTTCGTATGCCTCCTCGATGCGCGCGGGGTGGATGCGGCCGTCCTGGAGGAGTCTCTCGAGCGTGAGCCGGGCGATCTCGCGACGGACGCCGTCGAAGCCCGACAGGAGCACGGCACCGGGGGTGTCGTCCACGATGAAGTCGATCCCGGTGAGCGTCTCCAGCGCGCGGATGTTGCGGCCCTCGCGCCCGATGACGCGGCCCTTGAGGTCGTCGGAGTCGAGGTGCACGACCGAGACGGTGGTCTCGGCCGCGTGGCCGCCGGCCACGCGCTGCATGACGGTCGAGAGGATGCTCCGCGCGCGCTGGTCGGCCTCGCGCCTGGCCTCCTGCTCGACCTGGCGGACGAGCGCGGCACTGTCGTGGCGCAGCTCCTCCTCGAGCTCGCGCAGGAGGATCTGGCGGGCCTGGCCGGCGCTGAGGCCCGCGATGCGCTCGAGCTCGCGGAGCTGGTCGCGCTTGGCCGCCTTGAGCTTCTCGGCCTCGTGCTCGAGGTTGCGGCGGCGGTCCTCGAGGGCGGTCTCGCGGCGCTCCAGGTCGGCCAGGCGCAGATCGACCGACTCCTCCTTGCGGAGCGTCCGCTCCTCGATTCGAGCGATCTCCGCGCGGCGCTCGCGCAGCTCGGCCTCGATGTCGGCGTGCCGGGCGCGCAGGTCCGACTCGAGGTCGCGGCGGATGGCGTCGATGTCGGCGGACGGAGCCGGCGCCGGGTGAGTCGCGCCGGGTTGCTCGCCGGTCTCGCGGTTGAAGTCCCCGGTCTCCCGGGTGAAGCGCCCTGGCGGATGCTCGGGGCTCGCGGCTTCGACCCCGGCGGCGGCCTGTGTAACGCTCGCCTCGCGCCGCTGGGGGGCGGGGGCCGTCGCACCCGAGTCCGGGGCGGGGGCGGGCGCGCCCGCCGACCTCGGGTCCGGCGCTGGGGCGCCGGGTCCGGCTCCGGGTCCCGCCCCGGCTCCGGCGGCTGCGGCCCCGGGCGCGTGGCCGGCGGCTCCGGCCCCGGGCGCGTGGCCGGCGGCCGTGATCATCCGCGGACGCAGGAGCAGCACCACCAGCGCCGACACTCCGGCCGACACGACTGCTGCGAGCACGATCTCCATATCTCCGCTCTCCCACTCCGGCGCACTGCACCGGCCGTCGATCGCTGTCGGCGACGTGGCTCGGCTGCCGCAAGACCCAGTCTCGCGCTATGGGCGGGTGGGCGCAGAGCGCGCCCGGAGACGTCCTACGGGTGCCCTGTCTGCCTCCTCCGGGGGCGATCCCGCGTCGATTGGCGAATGAAGGTCTTCAAGGTCTCGCTGGCTGGTTCCCGCATCAAGAAAAGCGCAATTTGCTGGTATTTCGTTCTCGCGGCGGCCGGTCAGGCCGCTGCTCTCAAAGTTACCGCTGGGGGCAAGGGGGCGCAACTTCTTTGCGCTGCTGGGGCGGCGTGCGTCTCGTTCTTCTCGGGGGTACGCCGCTGCGCGGCTCAGAGAGCCCCCCTCGAAGCACGAGCCGCACGCCGCACGATCGCCGCGGGTGGCTCGGGCAAACGTCCGTAGGTACGGACGGCGTGCACCGCGCCGCCGCAGCGCTCTATGCCGGGCTGCGGCGGCCTAGGGTTGAGCCAAGCGGCCTGCTCTGCGCTGCTCGGCCCGCGCTACGCGGCCTGCTCGGCCGGCGCTACGCCGCCTGTGGTCGGCTCCGGTACGGGCTCGGTGGCCTGGCCGTTGCCGTCGCCCACGATCTCGTCCGGTGGCGGGACCGCCGCCAGCGGACGGGCGGGCTCGATGCCCAGGGCCGCGTAGATCTTCGCCTCGATCTCCTTGGCCATGGCGGGGTTCTCGCGCAGGAAGCCCTTGGCGTTGTTGCGCCCCTGGCCGATGCGCTCATCGCCGTAGGAGAAGAACGAGCCGGACTTCTGGATCAGGTTGTGCTCGAGCCCGAGGTCGATCAGGCAGCCCTCGGTGGAGATGCCCTTGCCGTACTCGATGTCGAACTCGGCCTGGCGGAACGGCGCCGCGACCTTGTTCTTGACGACCTTCACCCGGACCCGGTTGCCGACGGCCTCGGTGCCGTCCTTCAACGTCTCTATACGGCGGATGTCGAGCCGCTGCGACGAGTAGAACTTGAGCGCGCGGCCACCCGGCTGCGTCTCCGGCGAACCGAACATCACGCCGACCTTCTCGCGGATCTGGTTCGTGAAGATGCAGAGCGTGTTGGCACGGTTCAGGTTGCCCGCCAGCTTGCGCATGGCCTGCGACATCATCCGCGCCTGCAGGCCGACCGTCTGGTCGCCCATCGCGCCCTCGAGCTCGGCCTTCGGCGTGAGCGCCGCCACCGAGTCGATCGCCACGACGTCGACGGCGCCGGAGCGGATCAGCAGGTCGGCGATCTCGAGCGCCTGCTCGCCGTGGTCGGGTTGGGAGACGAGCAGCTCGTCGACGTCGACGCCGATGCGCTTCGCGTACACGGGGTCCATGGCATGCTCGGCGTCGATGAACGCGCAGATGCCGCCGGTCTTCTGAGCCTCCGCCAGCAGGTGGTAGAGCAGCGTCGTCTTACCCGAGGACTCCGGGCCGAAGACCTCCACGATGCGCCCGCGCGGGATTCCGCCGACGCCCAGGGCGAGGTCGAGCGACAGGGCACCCGTCGGGATCGCGGCGACCTGGACCTGGAACTGCTCGTCGCCCATCTTCATGATCGAGCCCTTGCCGAACTGGCGCTCGATCTGGCCGAGCGCGCCGTTCAGCGCGGCGTCGCGGGCCTTGGCCGCCTTCTCCTGCTCCTTGTCCTTGTCCATCTCTGGCTCCTCTGTCTCTCTGAGTCGACAGAAGCTAAAGGTGGGATCGGACGGCTTTTCGCCCCCCTGGGGTGCGAAGCCGCGCGGCGGGCGGAGCCGGGGGGCCGGGGCGAAGCCGCGCCGGGAGCCGGCGAGCCGAGGCGAGCGCCGGCGAGTCCCGCGGGCCGAGCCGGGCGCGCGCCGCGCATCGATTGGAGGGTTATGCCGCCATAGGCGGGCCAAGGCTCCAATCGATGAGAAACCGCTCGATCCTTCCCCCTTAGGGGCTACTCGATGACCGCGAGCCCCGTCGCGAGCCCCGCTATCGCTATGGCCAGCACGAGCGCGATGCCGACCCAGGCCCACCAGGTGCCGCTGCCGCGGCGCTTGTGGATGGTCACGCGGGCGCGGGAGTCGGTGCCTGCGGGCCGACCGGCTGCGAGAGCAGCGCCAGGAACTCGCGGCTCGCCGTGTCCTTGCCGGTGCTGCACACGACCTTCTCGCCCTCGCCCGGCGATTCGAGCGTCACCTCGGCGTTCACCGCCGCATCGCGGACGCTGACCCTCAGGCCGGCGCGGCCCCAGACGGCGAGCTCGTTCCCTACCTTGGCCTTGCGCGCCGAGGGCTTGCACTTGAACGCGCGCACCTTGGTCGGCGTCACGGCGAGCAGGAACTGGTTCGGCAGGCCGCCGGCGCGCTTCTTCCCGATCGTGCGGGCGACTATCGCCGCCAGCGGCGAGAACGGACCGAGCGCCATGCCCGCGTAGCCTCCGGTCCGGTAGAAGAGCCACGCCTCCACGACCTGCTCGTCGGGGAGCTTCTCCTGCACGGCGTCGCGGTACTTGCCCTTCCAGGCCTCTGTATCGAACATGGACATGGACCCACCCTCCCCGACCGGCGGCGCCGGAGTCAAGCGAACCCGGCGTGGCGGCGCTCGCGCGCGACGTGTAGCCGGCCTCGCCGGCCTCGCCGGGCTGATCGCCGCGTCGCTGCTCGTCGTCGCGGGCGCCCAGTCCGGGCTCGACGTGCTCGTCCCGTCGGCGAAGCTGCGCTACCCCGGCTGGCTGCACGGACCGCTCGAGCCGCTCGACGTCGCGGTGAGCAACGACGGCCTCGCCTGGCTCCTGCTCGCCCTCTGCGCCTCCTACGCGCTCGTACTCGCCGCGGGCACAGAGCTCCCCCGCAAGCCCACCCTGGGCGCCATCGCGGCCCTCCACCTCCTCTACGTGCTCGCCCCGCCGCTGCTCTCGAGCGACGTCTTCGGCTACGTGGACCTCGGCCGGCTCGGCGCCGTGCACGGCATCGACCCGTACTCCCCCGCCGACACGCCGCTCCCCGCGGACGAGGTCTACGCCTACCGCCGCTGGGGCACCGACCTCCCCGCCCCCTACGGCCCCCTCTTCGTTGCCGCCATGTACCCGCTCGGCCTGCTCGGCGTGCCGGGCGCGCTCTGGGCGATCAAGGCCCTCCTCGGCGCCGCGAGCCTCGGCGTCGTGGCCCTCGTCCACCGCGCGGCCGAGCGCGCCGGGCGCGACCCGCTCGCCGCCGCCGCGTTCGTGGGCCTCAACCCGATCCTGCTCATGTGGGGCGTCGGCGGCGCGCACAACGACTTTTTCTTCGTCCTGCTGCTGATGGTCGCGGTGACCACGCAGAGCGAGCGCGTCGGCGGGGCCGCGCTGGCCGCGGGCGCCGCGGTCAAGGCGTCGGCGGGCCTCCCGCTCGTGCTCATGCTCGCCGGCGCACGATCGCGCCGGGCGGCGGTCACCGGCGTCCTGGCGGCGGGCGCGGCGGTGCTCGTCCTGAGCGCCGCGATCTTCGGCACGGACGTGCTCAGGATCGCGAGCACCCTGCGCGACCAGCAGGACGACGTCGCGATCTTCAGCTTCCCGAACCAGCTCGGCGACTGGCTCGGCTTCGGGGGGATCACGGACGGGATCCGCCTGGTGAGCGTCGCGCTGCTGGTCGGGGGACTGGCCTGGATGCTGGCGCAGGTGGCGCGCAGGCGGCTCGACTGGGTCGCCGCCGCCGGCTGGGCCACCGCGCTTCTGCTCGTCACGACCGCCTGGCTGCTGCCGTGGTACCTCGTCTGGCTGCTCCCGCTCGCG
>DASVPL010000119.1:0-7327 GCA_036382905.1 Thermoleophilaceae bacterium
ACCGGCACCCGGCGGCGCACCTCGGCGAGCTCCTCGACCGTCCGGCAGGGCTGCTCCACGAGCTGGAGGTCGTGCACGGCCAGCTCCTCGATCACCCGGACCGCCTCGGGCGCGCTCCAGGCGCCGTTGGCGTCCACCCGCAGCGCGGGCCACGGTCCGATGGCGGCGCGAACGGCGGCCACGCGCTCGGCGTCGTCGGGCAGCCCGACCTTGAGCTTGAAGCACGAGAACCCCGCGCGAACCCCCTCGGCGGCCCGCCGCGCGACTTCGTCCGGCGGCCCGGCCGGCAGCGTGTGGTTGACCGCGATCGCCTCGGCTCCGGGCTCGCCCACAGACCGCCCGGCCAGCCGCGCCTCGAGGTCGAGCCGCGCCATCTCCTCGGCCGCTCGCGCCTGCGGCGGGCCGTTCCCGTCGCCGTTCGAGAGCGCCTCGACCGCGGCCTCGATCGGCACGCCGTCGTAGGGCTCGAACGGCGCCGCCTCGCCATAGCCGACCACGCCGTCCTCCTCGAGCCTCAGCAGCACGAGCTCGCGCGCCGGCACCACCCCCGCGGAGGTGACGAACGGCTCGCGGAACGGGATCGACAGCCGCGCGAGCGAGCGCCTCACGACAGCAGCACCCCGGCGGCGAGCAGGACCGAGTACACGGCGAGCAGGCGGCCGGTGGCGGCAAGGGCGCCGTTGAGCGCGGTGCCGTCGGTGCGCGTGCGCACCGTCCGCACCAGCGGCGGGGCGAGCGGCAGCGCCCCGAGCGCCAGCAGCAGCCACCAGTCGAGGTCGCTCGCCGCCGCGACGACCACGGGCACGACGAACGTCAGGTAGACCATCGCCGCGAACAGCCCACGCGAGCGGTCGCGACCCAGCTTCACCGCGAGCGTGCGCTTGCTCGCGCGCCGGTCGGTGTCGATGTCGCGGATGTTGTTCACCACGAGGATCGCCGACGCCAGCAGGCCGACCGGCACCGCCAGCGCGAACGCCTCCCAGCGCAGATCCTCGGTCTGCACGAAGTACGAGCCGCCCACGGCGACGACCCCGAAGAACAGGAAGACGAACAGCTCGCCGAGGCCCTCGTAGCCGTACGGTCGCGGCCCGCCGGTGTAGAGCGCGCCCGCGGCCACCGAGGCGATTCCCACGAGCATCAGCTCCCAGCCCGCGACCGCGCTCAGGTAGACGCCCGCGGCGAGCGCGATGCCGAAGGCGATGTAGGTGCCGGTCAGGACGCGCTGCGGCGGCATCAGCCCGCCGGCGGTCACCCGCACCGGCCCGAGCCGCTCGTCGGTGTCGGCCCCGCGGCGGGCGTCCGAGTAGTCGTTGGCGAGGTTCGTCCCGATCTGGACGAAGACGCTCGCGATCACCGCGGCCACGAAGCGGTCGAGCTTGAAGACGTCCTCGCTCGCGGCGAGGGCCGTGCCCACGAGCACCGGCGCCACCGCGGCCGGCAGGGTCCGCGGCCGCGCCGCCACCAGCCAGAGCCGGAGGGGGCTCATCGCCTCACGCGCGCTCGCCGCCTCACGCGCGCCTCCGCCGCCTCACGCGCGCCGGGGGAACTTCCCGAAGTCCGGCTTGCGCTTCTCGCGGTAGGCGTTGCGGCCCTCCTGCGCCTCCTCGTTGCCGTAGAACAGGAGGTTGGTGTCGTGAGCGAGCTGCTGGATCCCGGCGTAGCCGTCCTCGGCCGCGTGGAAGCTCGCCTTCAGCAGCCGCAGCGCGAACGGCGAGAGCTCGAGCATCTCGCGGCACCAGCGCACGGTCTCCTCCTCGAGCTCCTCGAGCGGCACCACCTTGTTCACGAGCCCCATCGCGAGCGCCTCGTCCGCGCCGTACTGGCGACAGAGGAACCAGATCTCCTTGGCCTTCTTGGTCCCGACGAGGTCGGCGAGCACGCTGGCGCCGAAGCCGCCGTCGAACGAGCCGACCTTCGGCCCGGTCTGGCCGAAGCGGGCGTTGTCGGCCGCGATCGTGAGGTCGCACACGACGTGCAGCACGTGCCCGCCGCCCACCGCGTAGCCCGCCACCATGGCCACGATCGGCTTGGGAAGGCGACGCATCTGCACGTGGAGGTCGGTCACGTGGAAGCGCCCGACGCCGCGCTGGGCCGCCTCGTCCTCGGCCATGTAGCCGGTGTCGCCGCGCACGCGCTGGTCGCCGCCCGAGCAGAACGCGAGCGGGCCCTCGCCGGTGAGCACGATCACCCCGATGTCGAGGTCCTCGCGCGCGCGGTCGAGCGCGTCGGAGACCTCGATCAGCGTCTGCGGGCGGAACGCGTTGCGCACCTCGGGCCGGGCGATCGTGATCTTCGCGATGCCGTCCGAGGTCTCGTAGCGGATGTCGCCGTAGTCGCCGGCGGGCTGCCAGTCGGCCCCCGGGCGGATCGCCCGCTCGTCGGTGGATTGCTCCATGCGCGCCTACGATAAAGCCCTGGACGACTGGATCAGTCTGCGGGCGTGCACCCACCCCGACCACCCGGCCGTCGTCGCGGAGGGGCGGAGCGTGACCTACGCCGAGCTCGACGCGTCACTCGGCCCGGCCGTCGCCGCGGTGCCCGCGCGCGGAACCCACGAGTTCGCCCGGCAGCTCTGGAGCGCGTGGCGCGAGGGCACGGCGTTCGTCCCGTACGACCCCCGGCTCCCCGGGCCCCCGGCTGCGGTGGACGCCGGACCGGAGGTGCGCACGGTCATATTCACCTCGGGCACCACCGGGCAGCCGAAGCAGGTCGGCCTGACCGCGGCCAACCACGAGGCCAGCGCGCTCGCCTCGGCCTGGAACCTGGGCGTGGACCCCGGCGACCGCTGGCTGTGCTGCCTGCCGCTCTGGCACGTCGGCGGGCTGTCGATCCTCCACCGCTCGGCGATCTACGGCACCACGGCGGTCCTGCACGACGGCTTCGACGCCGCGCGCGTGCGCGAGTCGCTCGAGTCGGGCGAGGCGACGGTCGTCTCGCTGGTCGCGACGATGCTGCGGCGCCTGATCGACGCCGGGCTGTCGGAGTGGCCCGCGCTGCGCGCCGCGCTGGTCGGCGGCGGGCCCGTGCCGCGCGAGCTGCTCGAGTGGGCGCGGGCGAGCGGCTTCCCGCTGCTCCAGACCTACGGGATGACCGAGACCTGCTCGCAGGTGGCCACCCTCCCGGCCGCCGAGGCGCTCGCCAAGGCGGGGTCGGCCGGGCGGCCGCTTGTGGGCGTCGAGCTGCGCATCGGCGCCGGCGGCCAGATCCTCGTGCGCGGCCCGATGGTGGCGCCGGGCGCGGCCGACGGGGACGGCTGGCTCCACACCGGCGACCGCGGCCGGCTCGACGGCGACGGCTTCCTCCACGTCGAGGGCCGGATCGACGACGTGATCGTGACCGGCGGCGAGAACGTTGCCGCCGCGGAGGTGGAGGCGGCGCTGGCCGCGCACCCCGCGGTCGCGGACGCGGCCGTCGCGGGGCGCCCGGACCCGGAGTGGGGGGAGGCGATCGTCGCCTACGTCACGGGCGCGAGCGACGTGACCGACGCCGAGCTGCTCGCGCACTGCCGCGAACGGCTCGAGCGCCACAAGCTGCCGAAGGCGATCGTGCGCGTGGCCGAGCTGCCGCGCAACGCCGCCGGCAAGGTGGTCAAGGCGGCACTGCCCCACTGAACGCGACGAGCCCCCCCGCCAAGGGGGACGGGAGGGCTCGTGCGCACTGCTCTGGCGCCTGGCGCCGGGCGCTAGCGGATCGTCACGCCCAGCGTGATCAGCCGGACGCCCTTCTGGGTGAGCGTGAGCCGGTAGCGGCCCTTGCTCAGCTTGCTGGTCCTCAGGTTGAACCGCACCGTGTTGTTGCGGATCTTCGAGCTGCCGCGGCCGAACGTCTTGCTGCCGCGGGTGAGCTTCGCGACGATCGGTCGCGAGCTCCCGGTCCGGAACACGTCGCAGACCACGGCGAGCCGGGTCTTGGCGCTGTTCGGCTCCACCTGGCAGCCGACGCTGACGTCCTGGCCCGGGTTGCCCTGCGGGCCCTGCGGGCCGGCCATGCCCTGTGCACCGGCCGGACCCTGGTCGCCCTTCGACCCGGGCGAGCCCTGCTCGCCCTTGGAGCCCTGCGGCCCCGCGGGACCGGCCGGGCCGGCCGGGCCGAGGCCGCCGCTGCCGCCGGAGCCGCTGATCTCGCAGTCGGCGTTGACGGTGTCGCCCGACGCGTCCGGCAGGACGTTGTCGGTGCCGGTGCCGCAGTTCACCGTGTCGGCGGCACCGTCCATCGCGCCGATGGTGTCGCCGCCGGCGTCGCCGTTGACGGTGTCGGTCCCGGCCCCGCCGTCGAGCCGGTCGAACCCGTTGCCGCCGTTGACGGTGTCGGTTCCGGCTCCGCCGTCGGCCGTGTCGTCGCCGGAGTCGCCGTTGATCGTGTCCCCGTCGGCCGCGCCGTCGAGGTCGTCGTCACCGGCTCCGCCGCCGAGTGTGTCGGCGCCGGCGTTGCCGTCGAGGGTGTCGTCGCCGCCGTTGCCGGTGAGAGCGTTGGCCGCCCCGTCTCCCGTGAGGGAGTCGTTGCCGGACCCGCCCGTGATGTTCTCCACGGTCGCCCCGACGTTGTCGCCCTCGTTCTGCGGGCTGGCGGGCGGCTGACCCGGATTGGTCGGCACGACCAGGCCGTTCTCGCCGTCGTCGGCCACTCCGTCGTTGTCGGCCGTGACCGAGCCCGACCGAGCGGCGTAGCTCACCGTGTCGCCCGTCGCGCCGTTGGCACCGCCGTTCATGGTGTCCGCGCCCTGCTCGCCGTCGAGGACGTCGTCCCCGGGCCCGCCGTCGATCGTGTCGTTCGCACTGCCGCCGAAGAACTTGTTGTTCTGGTTGGCGAGCGTGCCCGTGATCGTGTCGGCCCCGCCGCTCCCCCGGACGTTCTCGACGGAGCTGTCCGCCCCGACGTTGTCGGTCTGGCCGGTGGTCGGACCGTCGTTCGCGACGGCGTCCACGCTGACGTTGACTCCGGTCGTGAACCCGCTGTAGTCGGCGATGTCCTCGCCCGCGCCGCCGTTCATGGTCTCCGAGAACTCCGAGCCACCGCCGGGGTTCGAGGGGACGAACGTGTCGTTGTTCGCGTCGCCGTTGAGCGTCGCGCCGTTGGCGTTCTTCAGCAGGTCGTTGCCGTTCCCACCGTTCACGATCGTGGCGGTGCCCTGGCCGATGTTGTTTCCGGCGTTGACGAAGAGGTTGTCGTCACCGTCGTTTCCGTTCACCGTGATCGGCGGCTCCGTCGCGCTGTTCGTGGTGAACTGGACGAGCGAGGATCCGACGTTGAGCTCGGAGTCGTTGCCGGTCCCGGTGTCCACCGTCACCGAGTGGCTGGCCACGCTGAAGGCGTTGTAGGCCAGCTTGTCGTCGAGGTCGCCGAGGTTGACGTCGACGGCGGTCGGCACGGTGGCGCAGGTGACGTTCATCGTGCCGCTACCGGCGCACGTCGCCGCGTTCGGGCCCGCCACCGTGATGGTCTCGGTCGTCTCGGTGAACGTGATGAAGGGGTTCGCCGTGGTCTCCGAGACGGACAGCCTGTTGGCGACGCCCGCGCCGGAGTCGTAGTCGTAGCTGCCGGCCGTGACCGTCAGCGTCGCCGCTGCGGACGCCATGGCGGGCAGCGCCGCCAGAAGCGCAGCGGCAAGCGGAATCGCCGCGAGCGCGCGGCGAAGCGTTCGAGTCATTCAATCCTCCTATTGGGCGGTTCGGTTCGTGCTGTTTGGGTTCGCGCCGAACCAGCGAGTGTGGGTCGGGGTAACCCTAACCGGGGATGTGGCGGAAGCGCAAGTGCGTCCGCAAAACACGGCGCTAGAGTCCCGCGCCGTGATCTACGACAACGACGCAGACCTCTCCAAGCTCGACGGCAAGACGGTTGCGATCCTCGGCTACGGCTCGCAGGGACACGCTCACGCGCTCAACCTGAAGGAGTCGGGCGTGAACGTCGTGGTGGGGCTCCGCGAGGACTCGAGCTCGGTCGAGAAGGCGCGCGGCGACGGCCTCGAGGTGCTCCCGATCGCGGACGCCGCCAGCCGCGGCGACGTGGTGATGATCCTCCTGCCCGACGAGAAGCAGGGCGCGGTCTGGGAGTCCGACATCGCCGACGGCATCGCCCCCGGCAACCTCCTGATGTTCGCCCACGGCTTCTCGATCACCTACGACCAGATCGATCCGGGACCGGAGGTCGACATCGGCATGGTGGCGCCCAAGAGCCCGGGCCACCTGGTGCGGCGCCAGTTCGTGGAGGGGAACGGCGTGCCGGGCCTGATCGCGGTCGAGCGCGACGCCAGCGGCGATGCCCGCGAGATGGTCCTCGCCTACGCGAAGGGCATCGGCTGCACCCGAGCGGGCGTGATCGAGACGACCTTCCGCGAGGAGACCGAGACCGACCTGTTCGGCGAGCAGTCCGTGCTCTGCGGCGGGGTGACCGAGCTGGTCCGCGCCGGCTACGAGACGCTCGTCGAGGCCGGCTACGACCCGCGCCTCGCCTACTTCGAGTGCCTACACGAGCTCAAGCTGATCGTGGACCTGATGTACGAGAAGGGCATCACCGGAATGCGCTACTCGGTCTCGAACACCGCCGAGTACGGCGACCTGACGCGCGGCAAGCGCGTGATCGGCGAGCCGGCGCGGCAGGCGATGAAGGAGATCCTCGCCGAGATCCAGTCCGGCCAGTTCGCACGCGAGTGGATCGCGGAGAACCAGGCGGGGCAGGAGAACTTCCAGCGCATGCGCGAGGAGCAGAAGGGCCACCAGATCGAGCGCGAGGGCCGCGAGCTGCGCTCGATGATGGATTGGATCGAGACGGAGTTCTGAGGCCGGTCCCCGGACTGGGGACACGCGCCGCGCCGGCGCGGCCACGTGCTGGCGATCCGCCGGGTGAGCGGTTAGGGTCCGGCCGATGAAGATCGTCATCAAGCAGGGGCCGAACTCCGGTGAGGAGCTCGAAGTACAGGGTTCGATCGTCGTGGGGCGCGACCCCGAAGCCGCCTCGTTCGTGATCGACGATCCGGAGGCCTCGCGCCGCCACGCGTCGATCGTGCCGAGCGAGACCGGCGTCGTGGTCGAGGACCTCGCGTCGACGAACGGCACGTTCGTGAACGGCGAGCGGATCGAGGGCACGCGCGACGTCGGCGCGGGCGACGAGATCCGGATCGGGAACACCGTGCTCGAGGTGCAGAGCGCCGTCGAGGTCACGCGGATGAGCCCGATCCCCGAGGCCTCCGACCCCGACGCGACCGCGATCGGGGTGGCGATCCCGGACGAGCCGCCACCCGCGCCGCCCGCTGCGACGGAGCCGCCCGCCGCGCCGGAGCCGCCGGCGCCCGAGCCCCCCACTGCGGCGGAGCCGCCGCCCGCGCCCGCCG
>DASVPL010000120.1:0-27104 GCA_036382905.1 Thermoleophilaceae bacterium
CGGGCGCCTCGGCCGCCGGCGGGGCGGTGAGCGATGCCCCCGCCGAGGCGGCCACGACCAGCGCGATGGCTACCACGTCGCGCGCCCCGAGCCCCTGGCTCAGCACCAGCCAGCCGGCCAGCGCGGCGATCGCCGGCTCGATGCTCATGAAGATCCCGAACACGCCCGCGGGGAGTCGCCGCAGGGCCTCGAGCTCGAGCGTGTACGGGATCGCCGAGGCGAGCACCGCCACGCCGGCGCCCGCCGCGAGCAGCTCCGGCTCGAGCAGCGCGCCGCCGGCGTCGGCGACCCCGACCGGCACGAGCAGCGCCGCACCGACCAGCATCGCCAGCGATAGGCCCGTGCCTCCCGGGAACGCACGCCCGGTCCGCGCGCTCATGAGGATGTAGGCCCCCCAGAAGCACGCGGCCGCGAGCACCAGCGCCACCCCGACGGGATCGAGCGAGCCGGCCTCACCGCGGTTCGCGAACAGCGCGATTCCGGAGCCCGCGAGAACCACCCAGGCGAAGTCGAGCCGCCGCCGCGACAGCGCCACCGCCACGCCGAGCGGCCCGAGGAACTCGATCGTCACCGCGATGCCCAGCGGGATCCGGTCGATCGCCTCGTAGAAGCACAGGTTCATGCCGGCGAGGCTGAGCCCGAAGGCGGCGGCGGTCCACAGGTCGGCGCGCGCGTGGCCCGCGAGCGCCGGACGCGACAGCGCCACCAGCACGAGCGCGGCGAACCCGACGCGCAGGAAGGTCGTGCCGCCCGCTCCCAGGTCGTCGAACAGGCCCTTGGCAAGCGAGGCACCGACCTGCGTGGAGACGATGGCGCCCACCACGAGTACGGGCGCGGGCAACGGCGTGAGACCCGCGATCGCGGGCGCGGGAGACGGCGACCGGCTCAGCCGAGCCCGTCGATTTCCCAGAAGTTCTGGCCCTTGACGAGCCTGATGACCTCGCCGCCCGACAGGGTGACGGTGGCATCCTGGCCCTGCACGTCGACCGTGTCGATGCGGATCTCCTCCGGGGTGAACTGGGCGGGCAGGTCGTTCTTCTTGAACGCCGCCTCGCACTCGGTCGGTCCGCCGAACTGCTTGTTCTGGTAGCGCACCGAGAGCCCGCCGCAGAACACGTCGGACTTGTCGGTCGCCACCGCGCCGAGGGTGGTCTCGACCGCCAGCCTGATGTCGCCCTCGGCCGCGTCGCCCCCGGTGCCGGCGTCACCCGACGTGTCGGTGCTGCCGCTCGTGTCGGTGCCGTCGGTCTGTGCCGAGGTCGTGCCCGGATCGTCCTTCTTCTCGTCGCCGCCGCCGCCGAGCGCCAGCGCGAGGACCAGGACGAGCACGGCCAGGCCGGCCAGCGCGCCGCCGATGATGAGCGGGGTGCGGTTCTTCGGGCCGCCGGGACCGGGGCCGGGGCCGCCCGCGGCCGTGGGCTGCCACTGCGGCGGGCCGGTCGCGGGGCCCGAGGTGGGCGGCGGCGGGGGCGGAGGCGAGTAGCCGGGCGGCGGGGGCGGCGCGGCCGGGGCGCGCGGGCCGGCCGTGGGCGCCGGCGAGCTGGTGACCCCCGTGGGCGGCGCGGGCATCGAGACCACCGGCGGGGGCATCGCGTGGCCCGGCGCGGCGTCGCCGGTCGCGACACTGCGCTCGATCTGCGTGGCCTGCTGGTCCCTGGCGGCGGCGAGGGTGGCCCGGCCGAGGTCGCCGGTGGACGGGTAGCGGTCCTCGGGCTTCTTGGCCATCCCGCGCTTGATGACCTCCTCGAACGCGGGCGGCACGTCGGCACGCGCCTGGTTGACCGAGGGCGGGTCCTCGCCCATGTGCGCCCACATCTTCGAGGGCTCGCTGTCGCGCGGGTAGGGCACCTGCCCGGTGACCGCCTGGTAGAGCACACACGTGAGCGAGTAGACGTCGGTCCGAGCGTCGACCGCCTGGCCCTGGAGCTGCTCGGGCGCGATGTAGTCGAGCGTGCCGACGAACATCCCGGTCTTGGTCATCCCGCTGTCGGTCGCGGCGTGCTTGGTGAGGCCGAAGTCGGTGAGGTACGCGTGGCGCTTGCCGCCGCGGTCCTCGATCAGGATGTTGCCCGGCTTCACGTCGCGGTGGACGAGTCCGCGCTCGTGCGCGGCGTCCAGCGCGTCGGCGATCTGGGCGATGATGCTCGCCGCCTCGGCCGGCGGCAGCCCGCCGCTCTGCTCGATGAGCGCACGCAGGTCGGTGCCGGGGACGTGCCGCATCGTCACGTAGAGCTGGCCGTGCTCCTCGCCGGCGTCGTAGATCGGGACCACGTTCGGGTGGTCGAGCGCGGCGGCCGTCATCGACTCCTGCTTGAAGCGCTCGCGGAAGCTCTCGTCGCCCGAGATCTCCGGAGCGATCAGCTTCAGCGCGACGGTGCGGTCGAGCGCGAGGTGCGTGGCCTTGTAGACCACGCCCATCCCGCCGCGGCCGGCAACGCCCTCGAGGCGGTGTCCGGCGAAGACCGATCCGATGCCGATATCCATCGGCCGGAAGCTAGATGATCGGCGCCGGGTCCGCGTGCCCGTGGGGCCGCGAAAACCGAGCGGGACAAGGACGCAGGGTGATGTCCATGCATGCGTGCATGGACGAACCCGAGGACGCCGTCACCGCGAAGGTTTGCAGCGGTATCCACGGATGCGTGGGTCCGGGGCCGGTCATCTCTACTCGACAGGAGTGACGGATATGACGCGGCCGCGCCAGCCGCTCGTGAACTCGACCGTCCCCGGCCGGGTTGCGAAGATGCTGTGGTCGCGGCCGATGCCGACGCCGTCGCCCGGCTTGAAGACGGTCCCGCGCTGGCGCACGATGATCTCGCCGCCGGTCACGGCCTCGCCGGCGAAGACCTTCACCCCGAGACGCTTGCTGTTGGAGTCGCGCCCGTTGCGGCTGGAGCCGAGGCCCTTCTTATGAGCCATCCTCGTCGTCCTCCTTCTTCTTGGCGGGGCGGCGGGAGAGCAGCTTGATCTCGCGGATCTCGAGACGGGTGAGGTCCGAGCGGTGCCCGCTGCGGCGCTTGTAGCCGCGCTTGGGCTTGAACTTCAGGACGTGGACCTTCTTCCCGCGCTCGTGCCCGACGACGACGGCCTCGACCTTGATCTTCTCGATCTCCGCCGGGTCGAGGACGGTGTTGTCGCCGTCGGCGAGCATCAGCGCCTCGAGGTTGACCTTCGCGCCCTCGTCCTCGCGCATGCGGTCCACGAGCAGGGACTGGCCCTCCTCCACGCGGTATTGCTTCCCGCCTGCTTTGACGATCGCGTACATGACAAAGAGATGGCGCCCTCCGGTGGGCGCCGAGCGGGTCAGTCTAGCGGCGATCCGGGGGTACGATCAGGCCCCCGACGGAGGAGGCCCGCATGGGCAAGGCGATCCGCTGCGAGTGCGGAGAGATGGTCAAGGGCGAGGATGAGCAGGCGGTCCTGGCCGCCGCTCACGAGCACATCGAGGCGAAGCATCCGGACATGGTCACGACCATCAACGACTCCCAGCTGCGGGCGATGATGGAGGATGACTAGGGACGCCGTGCTCCCGCCGGGGCCGCGGGTCCCGGTGCCCCTCCAGACCGTGGCCTGGATCGTCCGTGCGCCGGAGGTGATGGACGCCTGCGCCCGCCGCTACGGGGGCGCGTTCACCATGCGGCTGCCGCGCCTCGACCCGCTCGTGTTCGTGAGCGATCCCGAGGACGTAAAGGCCGTGTTCACCGGCAGCGCCGAGCTGCTGCACGCGGGTGAGGCGAACGAGTTGCTCGAGCCGATACTCGGCTCGGAGTCGATCCTCCTGCTCGACGAGCAGCGCCACCTGCGCCAGCGCAAGCTGATGCTCCCCGCGTTCCACGGCGACCGGCTCAAGCGCTACCGGGACCAGATGCGCGCGGTGACCGAGGCCGAGCTCGCGCGCTGGCCGCGCGGCCTGAGCGAGCCCGCCCGGCCGCGGATGCAGGACATCACGCTCGAGATCATCATGCGGACGGTCTTCGGGCTCGAGGAGGGCGAGCGGCTGGCGCGGCTGCGGAGCGCCCTGAAGGGGCTGCTCGAGTGGACCACGGCGCGGCGGCGGCTGTTCGTGGCGATCGTCGCCGGACCGAAGCGGGTCTCGCAGTCGGACGTATTCGGTCTCACGAAGGCGCGCGCGGCCGCCGACGAGCTGATCTTCGACGAGATCCGCCGCCGCTCGGAGGAGGGCGGCCTCGCCGAGCGCGAGGACGTGCTCTCGATGCTGCTCCAGGCGCGCGACGAGGAGGGCCGGCCGATGACCCCGGTCGAGCTGCGCGACGAGCTGATGACGCTGCTCGTCGCCGGCCACGAGACCACCGCAACCGCGCTGGCGTGGGCCGTCGAGCAGCTCGCGCGCCACCCCGAGGCGCTGGCGCGGCTCGAGGGCGGCGAGGAGGAGTACCTCGACGCGGTGGTGCAGGAGACCCTGCGGCTGCGACCCGTGATCGTCGTGGTGGTGCGGCGGCTGACGGAGGCGATGGAGCTGGGCGGGTACTCGCTGCCCGCGGGCTCGAACGTCGCGCCGTGCATCTACCTGATGCACCGCCGGCCGGAGATCTATCCCGACCCGGAGGCGTTCCGCCCGGAACGCTTCCTCGAGACCCCGCCAGGGACCTACACCTGGCTCCCGTTCGGCGGCGGGATCCGCCGCTGCCTGGGCGCGCAGTTCGCGCAGATGGAGATGAAGGTGGTGCTCTCGACGCTGCTCGAGAACGCGCGCCTGCGACCCACGACGGCGCGTCCCGAGCGCGCGATACGCCGCGCGATCACATTCGTGCCGGACCGCGGCGGCGAGATCGTGCTCGACGAGGCGCCGGCCGGCCGGCTCGCCGCGGCGGCGCATCCGTCCGCCCGCGCCTAGTCCGACGCGCGCGGCGTCTCCGCCCGCCCGCGCGTAGTCCGACGCGAGCCTTAGTCCGAGGCCGCCGTGGCCTTCCGCCGGCCGCGCCCGCCGCGCCGCCCGCGCCGGCGCCGCGGCTCCTCGCCGTCGCCGCCGCCCGAGCCGTCCGACCCGCCGGGCCCGCCGCCGTCGTCCTCCGGCGGGGGTTCCTGGCCCTCGACCAGCGACGCCGTCGCTGCCGAGCGCGACACGTGCTCGATCCGCACCAGCCGCTTCTGACCGATGTGGCGCATGGCGTCCTCGACCGAGATGACGTAGCCGTCGAGCTTCGCCACCGCGTCGTTCTCCTCGTACATGTGCGGCTCGGCGATCGTGACGAGCACCTCCTCGCCCTCGCGGAACGGCAGCGCGCGCTCCTCGACCTCCTCGTGCGTCCCCTCCATCATCACCGCAAAGTGGTCTATCGCGAGGGCCTCCGAGCCCTCGAAGTGGAAGTGCTTGTCCAGCTCGCGCTCGAGGTCGAGGATCGGCCGGCCCGGCCCGTTGATCAGGAACGACGAAACCTGCGGGTGCACCTGGATCAGGAACGCCTGCGGGGTCGGCTTCTCCGCGACGAGCTCGCGCAGCTTGCGCTCCACGTCGATCGCGACGGTCTCCTCGGAGAGCACCACGCCCTCGCCTTCACAGGTCGGGCACGTCTTGGTGAGGATTTCGCGCACGCCGTCGGTCACGTTCTGGCGCGTCATCTCGACGAGCCCGAGCGGCGAGATCTCCATCACGTAGGTCTTCGTGCGGTCCTCGTCGAGCATCTTGCGCAGCGTCTTCAGCACCGCGTCGCGGTTGCGCGCGCGGGCCATGTCGATGAAGTCGATGACGATGATCCCGCCGATGTCGCGCAGCCTGAGCTGGCGGACGGTCTCCTCGGCGGCCTCGAGGTTGGTCTTCGAGATCGTGTCCTCGAGCCGCGCGCCCTTGCCGCGGCCGGTGAACGACCCCGAGTTGACGTCGATGACCGTCATGGCCTCGGCGTAGTCGATGATCAGGTAGCCGCCCGACGGGAGGTCGACCCGCCGGCTGAGCGTGGACTGGACGACCTTGTCCACCCCGAAGCGCTCGAACAGCGGCTCCTCGTCCTTGTAGTGCTCGACACGGTCGAGCAGCTCGGGCGCGGTGCGCGTGAAGAACGAGATGAGGCGCTCGTACTGCTTGCTGTCGTCCACGAGCGCGCTCTCGAACTGCTCGGAGAAGATGTCGCGCACCACGCGCACGGACAGGTCGGCCTCCTGGAAGACCATCTCCGGCGCACTGGCCGCCGCCGCGCGCTGCTGGAGAAGCTCGTGCAGCTTGTGGAGGTACTTGATCTCGCGCTCGAAGTCCTCGCGCTTGGCGCCGCGCGCGGCCGTGCGGATGATCGCGCCGCCGCCGCCGAGGTCGAGCCCCTTGGTCTGCTTGCGCAGGCGCTCGCGCTCCTTGTCCTCGAGCCGGCGCGAGACGCCGATGCCCTCGCCCTGCGGCACGTGCACGAGGTAGCGCCCGGCGATCGAGAGCTGCATCGAGAGGCGCGCCCCCTTCGTCTTGAGGGGGTCCTTCACCACCTGCACGATGATCTCCTGGCCGGGCTTCAGGAGCTGCGCGATGCGCTGGCCCTTGCCGCTCACGCGGCCGCGGCGCTGCACCTCGACGCCGGGCATCACGATGTCGTCGACGTGCAGGAAGCCGTTCTTGTCGATGCCGATGTCGACGAACGCCGCCTCGAGGCCCGGGAGGACGTTGTCCACCTTGCCCTTGTAGACGTTGCCCACGATCGACCGGCTCCAGCGCCGCTCGATGTACAGCTCGCCTACGCGCCAGTCGCCGTCGCCGCCCCCGCCGCCCTTGCCGCGGCGGCCCTTCGCCTGCTCAGCGGATCCGGACGGCTGTCCCTCCGCCTCGAGGATCGCAACTCGCGTTTCGCCACGGTCCACCGTGACGAGCACCTTCTTCTTCAACGAAACTCCTTAGGTTCATCGCCTGCCTGCCCGTACGCGGCGTGACCGCGGCGCGCGCGGAAAAGGAGGCGCGCGTCGGAGGGCGTGAGGCGAGGGAAAAGCTCACGAGCCCTGAGGTTAGACGGTGGGGCGGCGGGTCCTGCGTCAGACGACGAGCTCGCGGCGCTTCGCGTCGCTCGTGAGACGCGCCTGCGCGTGCACGGATTGCAGCAGCCCGATCGCCAGGAACGTGACCATCACCGACGATCCGCCGTAGCTCATCAGCGGCAGCGGCACCCCCGTGATCGGACCGAGGCCGACGGTCATCCCGACGTTCACGAACACCTGGAACATCAGCATCGCCACGACGCCCCCGACGATCAGCGTTCCGTACAGGTTCTTCGACATCGTGAGTATCCGCAGCGCTCGCCATATGAGCAGCGCGTAGAGCGACAGCACGAACGCCGCGCCCGCGAAGCCGAACATCTCGCCGACCACGCTGAAGATGAAGTCCGTGTGGTGCTCGGGGAGGAAGTCGAGCTTGGTCTGCGTCGCGCCCTCCGGGCCGCGGCCGGTCTTCTCGCCCGACCCGATGGCGACCGTGGACTGCTGCAGCTGGTAGCCCTGCTCGGCCGGGTCGTCGGTCGGATTGACGAACGCCGTCAGCCGGTCCTTCTGGTAGTCCTTGAGCACCTCGACGCCGATCGCCGGGCCGACCACCAGCACGGCCGCGATGGCCACCGCCGCGAGCCCGCCGAGCGCCGCGAAGTGCGTCCACTTGGTGCCGCCGACGAACAGGATCGCGGTGGCGATCGCCATGTAGACGAGGCCGGAGCCGAGGTCGGGCTGCGCGACCACGAGTATCGACGGGAGGATCGCGAGCAGGAGCAGGCGGCTGGTGGTGTCGCGGTCGCCCAGCCGCCGCATCCGGTCCACGGTGAACCCGGCCAGCGCCACGATCAGCAGCACCTTGCCGAGCTCCGACGGCTGGAGGCGGAAGAACGGCAGCTCGATCCAGCGCTGCGACCCGCGCGCGGCGGCGCCGAGCGCGAACACCAGCAGGATCAGCCCGATCATTGCTCCGTAGATGCCGAGCTTGAGCTCGCGCAGGCGCGAGTAGTCGAAGCGCGCGACGAGCAGCATCAGGGCGATCCCCACCGCGGCGTAGATCCCCTGGCGCATCTCGTAGTAGTTCGGGTCGCCGGGGATGTCGTCGTGGGTGGCCTTGCCGACGACGTAGATGCTGCACGCGATCAGGCCGACCGCCGCGAGGAACAGCAGCGGGTCGATCCGCAGCAGCGGCGAGCGCTGGCGCTCCGCGTCGCGGAAGCGCTGGACCTGCTCGCCGAGGGCCGCGCTCACAGGGGCCTACTCATAGACGGGGCCGCCACCCTGGGACTGCGTCTTCGGCCCCTGGTTCTTCACGCCGAACAGCTCGGCGAGGATGCGCCGCGCGGCGGGGGCCGCGGTCTCGGCGCCGAAGCCGCCGGCCTCGAACGTGGTGATCACGACGTAGCGCGGGTTCGGGTACGGAGCGAGCGCGGCGTACCAGGACTGGTCGGCGCGGCCCGCTCCCTTCTCCGCCGTGCCGGTCTTGCCGGCCACGGGGATCGGGAAGTCCTTGAACACGCCGGTCGAGGTGCCGCCCGGCGCGCTCGCGGCGGCGCGCAGGCCCTCGAGGATCGCCTGGCGGTTCTGGGGCTTGATGTCGAGCTTGCGGCGCGAGGGCTGGTTGAACTCCTGGATCACACGCCCGTCCGCGTCCTCGACGCGCTCGCCGAGGTGTGGGCGCACGATGTAGCCACCGTTGGCGATCGCCGCGTAGGCGATCGCGAGCTGGAGCGGCGCCACCTGGAGGTCGCCCTGGCCCACCGACAGGTTGATGTTGTCGCCCACCGTCCAGGGCCGGTCGGTCTGCTTCTTCTTGAAGAGCTTGTTGCGCCACTCGGGGCTGGGGATCAGCCCGGAGCTGGCGGCGGGGATGTCGATGCCGGGGTCGCGCCCCATGCCGAGCCGCTTCGCCCAGTCCTGGATCAGGTGGCCGTCGCCGGCGCTATTGGCCTCGCGGCCGAGGTTGTAGAAGAAGACGTCGCTCGAGACCTGGATCGCCTTGCGCAGGGCGACCGGGCCGTTCACGGCGCCGCCCGCGTTCTTGAACGTCACGCCGCCGACGCGCAGCGAGCCGCCGTCGTAGATCACGCTGCCCGGCGTGATCAGGCCGCCCTCGAGCGCGGCCGTGGCGGTGACCAGCTTGAACGTCGATCCGGTGGGATAGACCGACTGGGTGGCGCGGTTCACGAGCGGCTCGCCGAGCTCCTTGCTGTTCAGGCGCTCGAAGTCCGACTGGCGGATCCGCTTGGCGAAGATGTTCGGGTCGAACGACGGCGAGCTGCCGAGCGCGCGTACCTCGCCGGTCTTCACGTCCATGACCACGAAGGCGGCCTTGTTCGCCCCGAGCGCCTGCTGGCCGACCCGCTGCACGTCGTAGTCGATCGCGAGCCGCAGCTGGCGGCCCGCCTCGGGCGGCGCCTCGCGGAGCTGGGAGCGGAAGTTGCCGAGGGCGTCGACCTGCACGCGGTTGGCGCCGTCGCGGCCGCGCAGGTAGCGGTCGTAGGAGTACTCGATGCCGGACTGGCCCACGCGCGCGCCCTGGTTCACGCCGCGGTAGCGCTTGTCGTCGAGCTGCTCCTCGGTCACCTCGCCGACCGTGCCGAACAGGTGGGCGCCGACGGTCTCGAACGGGTACTTGCGCAGCGCGACCTTCTCGACCTGCACGCCGGGGAAGCGGTCGGCGTTCTCGAGCAGGTAGGAGTACTCCTCGGGCTCGACGTCGGACTTCACGGTGGCGGGTGAGAACGGCAGCAGCTTGAGCTGCTCGCTCACCTCGCGGTCGACCTCCCGCTGCTTCATCCCGAGCACGTCGGCGAGCCGCGAGTAGAGCTTCTTCTTCCCGTGGCGGTCCTTCGGCAGCTTGTCCGGGCTCAGCGTGACCGCGAAGGCGATCCGGTTGTCCACCAGCACGCGGCCGTTGCGATCGACGATCCGCCCGCGCGGCGCCTGCACGGTGATCTCGCGCACGCGGTTGTTGTTCGCCTCCGCGCGGTACTGGTCGCCGCTCAGCACCTGGAGGTACCAGAGGCGGAAGAAGACGACCGCGAACAGCACGAGCGCGACGCCGCCGATGATGGCGACGCGCACCGCGAGCTGCGGCGTGATCGGCGTGCGTGTGTCGCGGTCTAGATACATGGGGCGGGAGCCTCCGGGCGCACTCTAGACCTCGAGCCCGCGGAGGCCGAGCGGCCCGGTCGGGCGGGTCTCGGCGGGCCGGCGCCGGTGGCCGGGCTCGCTCGCGAGGACGGGGCGCAGCACGCGCTTGACGATGCCGAACACCGGCAGCGCGAGCCAGGCGTTCAGCACCACGGTGACGAGTGCGTCACGCAGCACGAGGGCGCTGATCGAGGCGTCTATCTCCAGCATGAAGTTGACGAGGCCGAAGGCGACGACGTAGCCGAACGTGGCGGCGCCGCCGACCGGGATCGCGATCAGGCCGTGCGCCGGGTCGCGCAGCTCGCCGAAGCGCCCGACGCCGTAGCCGACCGCGGTGAGCACCAGCGACGAGGCGCCGAGGTTGTGGCCGAGCGCGAGGTCGGCGAGCAGGCCGAGCGCGAAGCCGACGGCCGCGCCGGTCACGCTGCCGCCGTAGAGGGCGATCGCGGCGACCACGAGCGGGATCAGGTCGAAGACGCCGCCGAAGATGCGCAGCCCGGAGAAGCCGGAGATCTGGGTCACGACCGCCACCAGCAGGAGCAGGCCGACGCGGACCACGGAGCCGACGCTGACGGTCATTCCTCGGAGCCCCCGGTCAGGACCTGGACGATGTCGATCCGGCGGAAGTCCGCGAACGGGTCGACGTGCACGCGCTGGTAGGTCTCGAGCTCGTCGCGGTCGACCTCGCGCACGCTGCCGATCGGGATCCCGCGCGGGAAGAGCGACTGGAGGCGGCCGGAGCGGAAGCCGGAGGTCACGACGGTCTGGCCCTTCTTGACGTTCTTCACCTGGCGGACGAAGTCGAGCTGGAGGTCGTCCGGGTCCCCGACCGGGGTGCGGACCACCCCGCTCGTGCCCTCGGGCACCGCCATGGCGCTCACGTTGCTCTCGCCGTCGGTGATGAGCTGCACGGTGGCCGTGCCGCCGGACGCCTGCGCGATCTTCCCGACCAGGCCGTCGCCGGTGATGACCGCATCGTCGCGCTGGACCCCGTCGTCGGTTCCCTTGTTGATCTGGATCGTGGAGGACCAGTCGGTCGGCGAGCGCGCGATCACGCGCCCGGTCACTGGGTTGAGCCCCTGCGGGAAGCCGGGTTCCTTCTGGAGGTCGACCATCGCGCGGAGCTGCTCGTTCTCGCGCGTGGCGGCGCGGGCCTGGGCCAGCTCCGTGCGCGCCTGGGCGAGGTCCTTCTTCAGCTTCTTGTTCTCGCTGTTGGCGTCGAAGGCGTCGCCGACCCAGTTGAAGAGGTCGCGGAACGGCTTGAACACCTTGCTCGCGCCCGACTCGATCGGGGACAGCACCTCCTGGGCGCCCTTCTGGACGCCGTGGAGCATGCCGCCGGGGCCCTCGCCGAAGTAGGCGCTGAGCAGGACGACGGACAGGGCGACGAACAGCGCAAGCGCCGCCCGGCGCCTGCGGATCACCTTCCTGTCGTACACCTCTGGCTCCCCTCCCTCGCGCGGATCGTCTCAGCGCGGTGGGTCATGCTCAGTTACCTTCGTCGGGTCCGTGAATTGGTCCGGTTCGCGCGGTGGATCGCCTCGAACTCCTCGAGCGAGCGGCCGGAGCCGACCGCCACGCAGGTCAGCGGCGACTCGGCGAGGTGCGCGGGCATCTGCGTCTCGTCGCGCAGGCGCTCGTCGAGTCCCTGGAGCAGCGAGCCGCCGCCGGCCATCATGATGCCGCGGTCCATGATGTCGGCCGCCAGCTCGGGCGGGGTGCGGTCGAGCGTCTCCTTGACCGCGTCCACGATCGCCTGGAGCGGCTCCTCGAGCGCGTGCCGGACCTCCTCGCTCGTGAGCACCACCGTCTTCGGCAGGCCCGACACGAGGTCGCGCCCGCGGATCTCGGCCTGGACCTCCTCGCCGAGCGGGAAGGCGCTGCCGATCTCGAGCTTCACCTCCTCGGCCGTCTGCTGGCCGATCATCAGCTTGTACTCGCGCTTGACGTAGTTGATGATCGCCTCGTCGAGCTCGTCGCCGCCGATGCGGATCGACTGCGAGACGACGATGCCGCCGAGGCTGATCACCGCCACCTCGGACGTGCCGCCGCCGATGTCCACGACCATGTTGCCGGTCGGCTCGCCGACGGGGAGGCCGGCGCCGATCGCGGCCGCCATCGGCTCCTCGATCAGGTAGGCCTGGCGGGCGCCGGCGGAGAGGCAGGCTTCCTCGACCGCGCGCTTCTCGACGCCGGTGACGCCGGAGGGCACGCAGACGACCACGCGCGGGTGGGCCCAGCGGTTCTGGTGGACCTTCTGGATGAAGTGGCGGAGCATCTGCTCGGTCACGTCGAAGTCGGCGATCACGCCGTCCTTCAGCGGCCGGATGGCCTGGATCGTGCCCGGCGTGCGGCCGAGCATCCGCTTGGCCTCGATGCCCACCGCGTGGACCTCGCCGGTGCGGGAGTCGATCGCGACCACTGACGGCTCGCTGAGCACGATGCCGCGCCCGCGCACGTAGACGAGCGTGTTGGCGGTGCCGAGATCGACGGCCATGTCGCGGCCGCCCATTCCAGTTAGGTAGGAGAAAAGGCCCATGTCAGGAAGCAGTTATTGGCACGAGGAGCAGCCAGGCTCCGGCCGACCCCGCGCGAACTCTCGGCCCCTCGAGGAGGGCCGGTCCGGGAGCAGAGGAGTGTAACGAACGCTTTTGTGCTGATTGCAGGGCGCAAAGCCGCCTGCAACGGGGCGCGGAGAGCGGCCGTCGATGGGGTCCCGGGGGCGAATTCTCACCGATTGGAGCCTTAGGTCGGTATGAGCGACCAAAGGCTCCAATCGTCTCCATGGGCACTCGTCCGCGCGCAGCACGGGGTGGTTTCGACAGCCCAGTTGCTTGCGCTCGGGTTCACGCCGTCGTGGGTCAAGGCTCGGGTGGCCGCGGGACGCCTCCATCGCCTGTTCCGCGGCGTGTACGCGGTCGGGCGGCCCGATGTCACACGCGAGGGGTGGTGGATGGCGGCCGTGCTCGCCTGCGGGGAGGGATCCGCGCTGAGCCACGGCAACGCGGCGGCGCACTACGGGATCCTCGCGGAGCCGAAGGGGCCGATCCACGTCTCGGTCCCCCTGACTGCCCGCCGCTCCTACGCCGGCATCCGCCCCCACCGCCGCACGCTGCGCGCGCAGGACGTGACGAAGCACGAACGAATCCCGGTGACCACCGTGGCCACCACCATCGCCGACCTCGCCGCGAGCATGCGGCGCGGGCCGCTCGAGGGCGCGATCAACCAGGCCGACATCCTCGGGCTGATCACCGTGCCGGCCCTGCGAGCGGCGGTGGACGAGATGCCGCCGCGGCCGGGCACGCGGCCCCTCCGCGAGACGATCGACCGCCGCACGTTCCGCTTCACGCGCTCGCAGCTGGAGCGGGCGTTCATCCCGCTTGCCCTGAGTGCCGGTCTTCCCCGTCCCGAGACGTGCGTCGTCGTGAACGGGTGGGAGGTCGATTTCTACTGGCCGGGGCTCGACTTCGTCGTAGAGGCCGACAGCCTCACCTACCACCGTACGGCGGCCCAGCAGCACAGGGACCGGCTGCGCGATCAGGCGCACGCCTCGGCCGGGACCGAGCGGCTGCGCTTCACCCACTCCCAGATCAAGTACGAGCCCGGCTACGTGCGAGCACTGCTGACGACGGTCGCGCGGCGGCTACTGCGCGAGGTCGGGCGCGAGCTTCAGCAGCTCGGGCACCGGTAGGCCGACGACGTTCCAGAAGTCGCCCTCGATCGACTCGACCAGCGCCGCCCCGCGGCCCTGGATCGCGTAGCCGCCGGCGCGACCCTCCCACTCGCCGGAGCGCAGGTACCAGTCGAGCAGCGAAGCATCGAGCCGTCGGAACCGGACCCGAGTGACGCTGACGGCGGTCCTTTCAGAGCCCCCCTCTTTAAGTGCTATTCCGGAAAAGACCTCATGCACGCGCGCGGAGAGCGCGAGCAGGTCGTCACGGGCGGCATCGACGGAGGCGGGCTTCCCGAACACCCACCCGTCGAGCACCACGTCGGTATCGACGCCGAGCACCCGCTCGCCCACCACCGAGCGCGCCTTGCGCAGCGCGTTCTCGACGACGAGCCAGCGCGGGTCCCCCTCCCCAACCTCCTCGACGTCCGGCTCGACCACCACGAACTCGACCCCTAGCTGGGTCAGGATCGCGCGCCGCTGAGGCGAGCGGGATGCGAGGGTGAGCGGCGCGGCCACCGCGGCCGCTTAGGACAGCTCGGGGAAGAAGATCCCGACCTCGCGCTGGGCCGACTCGGGGGAGTCCGAGCCGTGCACGAGGTTGGTCTGGACCTCGAGGCCGAAGTCGCCGCGGATCGATCCGGGGGCGGCCTCGATCGGGTTGGTCGCCCCAATGAGCTGGCGGGCGGCCTTCACGGCCTCGTGGCCCTCGAGGACCATCGCGACCAGCGGGCCGCCGGTGATGAAGTCGACGAGGTCGCCGAAGAAGGGCCGCTCGCGATGCTCCTCGTAGTGGCGCTCGGCGGTGTCGCGGTCGACGGTCATGTGCTTGAGCGCGACGATGCGGAGCCCCTTGCTCTCGAACCGCGCGATGACCTCACCCGTGAGGGCGCGCGCGAATGCGTCGGGCTTGACGAGGATGAGCGTCCGGTCCATGAGCGCGGGCAGCTTAGCGGGGGCCGGGCGGGACGAGCCGCCGCTACGCCGGGTCGGCGCTCGGGCGGGGGCGGCGGGTCGGCTGCTCGGCCGTGTCCCCCACGCGCGTGCTCGGGTCCGGCGCCTGCGGGCGGGCGGAGCCGTCCGCGCCGCGTGAATTGCCGCGCGGCTCTGAGTCGCGCAGCACGCGGGCGGGCTGGGTCGGGGCCTCGCGCCGGGCGGGATCCGCGCGGGTCTCCGGGGCGGGGCCGCGGCTCTCGCGGGCCGGGCGTGCACGCGGGGCCTCGCGGACGGTCTCCCGCGCGGGCTCGCGAGCGGCAGCGGTCTGGCGCGCGGGCGCGGCGCGCTCGGCTGGGGCCGCGCCGGCCTCGGCCGCCCCTGCGCCGGGCCTGCGCCCACGGCGGCGCTGACCTCCGCCACCGGCCTGCTGCACCACCTCGGCCTCGCAATACGGGCACATCTGCCAGCGCGGGTCGAGCGGCCGCGCGCAGTTCGTGCACGGCTCCTTCAACCGCCGCGTGCAGTGCGGGCAGCGCAGGAAGGTCTTCTCGATGTCGTGACCGCAGTGCGGGCAGGTCGACTCCTGGACCTGGAGCAGTCGCGCCTCGGCGGAGGCGATCTCGAGCTCGCGCTCGCGCGCGTCCTCCAGGTACTCGGGCGGGCGCACGATCGCGTAGACGATCGAGCCGACGAACGGGAAGAAGAAGGCCGCCGCGGCCGCGCAGGTCACGAGCATCGGATCGCCGACCCGCCGCCGGGCGTCGGCGTAGGTCCAGAAGACGAGCGCTAGCCAGATCGCGACAAGGAACAGCAGCAGCAGCTTGACCGCAAGGTTCAGCCCGTCATTGGTGATCCCGAAGATGGCGGGGGCGACCACTGCGCGGGGAGTGTAGCCGCGCCGCAGACGGCCTCACCCCCGCCGGTGAGACCCCGTCAGAGCAGCATGCGGCCGAGCGCGTACCCGATCCCGAAGAACACGAGGATCACCGCCGCGACCAGGACGGCCACCAGGCCGACCATCGCGAGGATGCTGGGACCGTCGTCGCTCATAGTGCGGAGGCCCGCCCGGCGGCGTCCTCGCGGACGAGGTCGGCGATCAGGTAGATCGAGCCCGTCGCGACGGCGGCGCCGCCGGGCCCGGCTATCTCGCGGGCGCGGGCGAGGGCGGTGCGGGGGTCCGGCACGGTCTCGGCCGGTGGGCCGCCGAGCTGGCCCCAGTGCGACTCGAGCGTGGCCGGGGAGAGCGATCGCGGATTCGCCGAGCGGGTGAAGACCACGCGGTCGAGCACGGGCGCGAGTTCGGCCAGCATCCCGGTGGCGTCCTTGTCGTCGAGCACGCTGACGACGCCCACCCGCGGGCGCCGGTCGCCGGCGACCTCGGGCAGCGCGGCCGCGAGCGCGCGCATCCCCGACGGGTTGTGCGCGCCGTCGAGGATCGTGAGCGGGTGATCGGCCACGACCTGGAGGCGACCCGGGACCCGCACCTCGGCCGCCGCCCGCGCGACGGCCGCCGCGTCGAGCCGGCCGAGGAATGCCTCGGCGGCGGCGCGCGCGAGGGCGAAGTTGCCGCGCTGGAAGCCGGGGAGGGCGGGCGGCGAAGCCGCGGGGGCGGGCGAAGCCGCGGGGGGCGGCGAGCCCGGCCCCGGCGCGGCCGCGCGAGCTGCCCCCTCCGCCCGCACGACCCGCGCGTGGCGCTCCGCCGCCACGCGCGCGACCACCTCCTCCGCCGCGGGGTCGAGCTCGGCGGGGATCACCAGAGTCGCGTGGTCGCGCACCACCGCGAGCTTCTCCTCCGCGATGTCCTTGATCGTCGGCCCGAGCCAGCGGGTGTGCTCGAGCCCGACGCCGGTCAGCACCTGCACGCGCGATGGGATCACGTTCGTGGCGTCGTAGCGCCCGCCGAGCCCCGCCTCGATCACCGCCACCTCCACTCGCCTGCGCGCGAGCTCGTGGTACGCCGCGGCGGTGAGCGCCTCGAACTGAGTGACGCGATCGTCCTCGTCGGCCGTGCGATCCACCATCCGCGCCGCGCGCACCACCTCCGCCACGGCCGCCCCGAACTCCTCGCCGCTCAGCGGCCGCTCCCCCACCTCGATCCGCTCCGCGAACGTCCGCAGGTGCGGGGAGGTGTAGGTGCCGGTGGCCACGCCGTGGCGCTGGAGGATCGCGGCGATCATCCGGGTCGTCGACGACTTCCCGTTCGTCCCCACCACGTGTATCGAGGCGAAGCGCCGCTGCGGCATCCCGAGCGCCGTCATCAGCCTGTGCATGCGGTCGAGCCCGAACCGCATGCCGAAGAGCTCGAGGTCGAGCAGGTACTCCTCGGCCTCGCGCAGGCTCATCGGCCGCTCGCCGCTCACGGCGATGAGCGTACCGGCGCGCCTAGGTCTGGTAGTCGAGGCTCGAGCCGGCGAAGAGGAAGAACCAGACGAAGAACAGGACGCCCGCGATCAGGACGCAGACGACCATGATCACCTCGAGCGCGTTCACCGGCGTCCGCCCCTCCTGCGACGCCGACTGCGGGCGCGACCAGGCAACCCGCACGTTGCGGGCGGTCGTCTCCGTGAGCCGCCCCGTGATCGTGCCGTGGATCCGGTTCATGCGACCGAGCAGCAGGCCCAGCACCGACATCGTGATCAGGATCCCGGCGGCGACGATCACGTAGAGCGTGCCGTCCGGGCGCCGCGACTCCGTGAGCTGCGAGCCGAGCCACAGCCATGCCACCGGCGTCGCGATCCACATCGCGAACCCGCCGATCGACATCAGCACCACCAGGCCCGTGGCGCCGATGCGCGTGGAGAGCCGTGGCCCCTGCGCGATGTCCTGCCCGTCGGCCGCCGCCGCCCCCATGCTCTCTATCTCCCCCAGAACGGCCGCACGGAATCCGGAAATCCCGTTCAGCGCTCAGCGCTAGCCCGGGAGCCCGCGTACGAACTCGACGAACTTCCCCGTGTCCCGCAGTGGCGGCCCGTGGCCGAAGCAGACCAGAGCGGGCTCGAGCTCGGCGAGCCGCCGCGCCGAGTCGCGGTTGCGCGGGACGTCGGGCGTGAAGAAGTCCGGCGGTTGCCGCAGCCCGGGAATCCCCAGCAGCGGATGCTGGTTGAACAGGACGTCACCGAGGATCAGCATGCGGTCGGACTCGCGCCAGAACGCCACGTGCCCGGCGCTGTGGCCGGGCGTGTCGAGCACGGTGAACCCGGCGCCGATGTCGTCGCCCTCGCGCAGCACTTGGTCGACCTTGTGTCCGGGGCCGCCGAACGCCTTCGTGCTCAGCAGGTTCCAGCGACTGGGGGGCTGCTTGCTGCGGATGACCTCCGCCCCGCCCTCGGCGCCCTCCACGTCCGCCTCGCCCACGAGGAACGGGATTCCCAGCCGCTCGCAGACGTACTTGCTCGCCCCCTGGTGGTCCGCATGGGCGTGCGTCAGCGCGTGCTGGCTGACCTTGCGCCCCTCGATCTGGCGCAGGATCCGCTTGCCGTCGCGGCGAGTGGCGGCGTCGATCAGCGTCTCGCCCAGGAGGTAGACGTTGATCGCGTTCGGCGGGAAGTACTTGAGCTGGTAGACCTCGTCGGCGAGTTGCTTCATGGCGCGTCAGCCTAAAGCCACGGCCGCGTCGGGCGCGCGGAGGGACGTCGGGCGTGCGGAGGGACGGCGGGCGCGCGGAGGGACGGCGGGCGCGGGCGGCCGACGCCCGGCGAGCGCGGGCGGGCGAGGCCCGGTTAGTTCGCCGCGTTCGCCGTGCCGGTCGCCGCCTGCGCGTCGTCGACCGCGCGCAGCGGCGCCGCCTCGACCGCGGACAGCGCCTCGGCGATCGGCCGTGGGCGCCCGACCTTGTGGCCCTGCGCGTACCCCACCCCGATCTCGCGCAGTATCCGCAGCGCCTCGTCGTCGGAGGCGAACACCGCGATCGTCTCGGCGCCGGTCCCCTTCGCGAGGTCCACGAGCGCCTTCACCACGAGCTGCGCCGTCCGGCTCTCCGACAGCGTCACGATCAGGTCGCCGTCGATCTTCAGGAAGTCGATCGGCAGGTCCTTGAGGAAGCGGAACGAGCCGAAGCTCGTGCCGAAGTCGTCGAGCGCGAAGGAGCAGCCCATCGCGCGCAGCCGCTTGGCCAACCGCGAGGCGCCGTCGGAGTCCTCGATCGCCACGCGCTCCGGCACCTCGAGGATCAGCCTGGCGGGGTCGATCGAGGTGCTCGCGAGCTCGCGCTCGATGGTGGGCAGCAGCGCGGGGTCGTGGAGCGACTCCACGGACAGGTTCACCTCGAGCTTGATGTCGCGCCCGACCTGCGCCTGCTCGGCGATCGTGCGGACCGCGCGCCGCACGACCCACTGGTCGATCGCCGCGGTCATCCCCGCCCGCCGCGCCGTGCCGAAGAACGCCTGCGGCAGCACCATGCCGCCGTCGGGCCCGATCATCCGCAGCAGCAGCTCGTGCTGAGCGACCTCGTCGGAGCGCAGGTCGAGGACCGGCTGACCGTACAGCGCGAAGCCGTCGTCGCGCAGGGCCTCGGCGATGGAGTCCGGGGTGATCGAGGGATCGTCGAGGTCGTCGGCGGGCCGCGCCGCGCTGGGGGCGGTGGAGCGCACCCTCTCCGTCTCGTCCTGGGCGGCGCGCAGCTCCCGCCGCAGCCGCTCGTTCTCCGCGCGCAGCCAGTCGACCTCGGAGGACGAGGCGGGCGGGCCGGAGGCGGCGACACCCGCGGCCCCGCCGCCGGCGGCCCCCGCGGCCTCCGGCTCGGCGACCACCTCGACCTCGGTCCCGTCGAAGATCACGAGCGCGCCGGCGGGCTGCCAGCGCGCCTCAACCCGCTCGCCCCCGGGCTTCCAGCCGTCGTCGCCGAGCGGGTCGGGAAGCTCGCCGCCGTCGAGCGCGATCACGATCAGCCGCAGGACGTCGGCGTGGCGCTTCTTCATCCGGTGCAGCTCGACCGGGTTGCCGCGATGGGTGGTGATGTCCTGGAGCGCGAGGTTCAGGTGGTAGCCGTCGCCCATCCGGATCGGGACGATCGCGACCTCGGTGTCGAGCCGCGAGCCGTCGCGGCGATGGCTCGCGAGCACGAACTGCGCGCCGGCCGACTCCTCGCCCGCCTCGCCGCGCACGACGGGATCCACCAGCGCACGCGCCTCCTCCTGCGCCTCCGGCACCGCGATCGCCTCGGCCAGCTCCTCGCCGGTCGTCTCGCTGGCGGACCACCCGAAGCGCTCCTCGGCCGCCCGGGTCCACGAGTTCACGTGACCGGCGGCGTCGAGGGACAGGTACTCGCCCCGCAGGAAGCGCGCGATGACGTCCTCGTAGCGCTGCAGCTGCTCCTGGCTCACGCCAAGGGCGGCCTCTGCGAGGTCGGCGGGCTCCTGGATTTGCTCGTTGGGGATGTCGGACACTGGAGGGGCGAGTCGCGCTGGCGGGGAGGCGCGGTCTCTACACCGTCATTCGGCACCCTGCGCGCGTATATGCCCCCCTTTGCCGAGGGGGTCGAACAACCGTCCAGCGGCGCCGTGCAACGGCGCTTGCAGGGGAGGCTGCGCCTACTAGGCGGACTCGGCCGCGGCGCCCGTGTCCTCCTCGGGCGCCGCCTCGGTGACCAGGGTGGGGTTGAGCCCCTTCTCGATCGTCTCCTTGGTCACCACGCACTTCTTCACATCGCGCCTCGAGGGCAGCTCGAACTGCACGTCGAGGAGCGTCTCCTCGAGGATCGAACGCAGCCCGCGGGCACCCGTCTCCCGCTCGAGCGCCTTGTTGGCGATGGCCCCGAGCGACTCGTCGGCGAAGACGAGGTCGATGCCGTCGAACTCGAAGAAGCGCTGGAACTGCTTGACGAGCGCGTTGCGCGGCTCGGTGAGGATCGAGACGAGGTCGTCGCGCGAGAGCTGGTGGATCACCGAGATGACCGGGAGGCGCCCGATGAACTCCGGGATCAGGCCGTAGTCCACGAGGTCCTCGGGCAGCACCTGCTCGAACAGCTCTCCCGTGTCCTTGTTCGACTTCGAGCGCACCGCGGCGCCGAACCCGACGCCCTTGTGGCCGATCCGCCGCTCGACCACCTTGTCGAGGTCCGCGAACGCACCGCCGCAGATGAACAGGATGTTCGTGGTGTCGATCGTGAGGAACTCCTGGTGCGGGTGCTTGCGCCCGCCCTGCGGCGGCACCGACGCCACCGTGCCCTCGAGGATCTTGAGGAGCGCCTGCTGGACGCCCTCGCCGGACACGTCGCGCGTGATCGACGGGTTGTCGGCCTTGCGCGCGATCTTGTCGACCTCGTCGATGTAGATGATCCCGGTCTCGGCCTTCTTGACGTCGAAGTCGGCGGCCTGGATCAGCTTCAGGAGGATGTTCTCGACGTCCTCGCCGACGTAGCCGGCCTCGGTCAGCGCCGTGGCGTCGGCGATCGCGAACGGCACGTTGAGGATCTTGGCGAGCGTCTGCGCGAGCAGCGTCTTGCCGCAGCCGGTTGGGCCGAGCAGCAGGATGTTCGACTTCTGGAGCTCGAGCCCGTCCTGCTCGTCGGACTGCATCATCTGGACGCGCTTGTAGTGGTTGTAGACGGCCACCGACAGCGTGCGCTTGGCCGGCTCCTGCCCCACCACGTACTCCTGGAGGACCGAGTTGATCTCCTTGGGCTTCGGCAGGTTCTCCAGATCGAACGTCGCCGGGCCGGTCAGCTCCTCGTCGATGATCTCGTTACAGAGATCGATGCACTCGTCGCAGATGTAGACGCCGGGGCCCGCGATCAGCTTCTTGACCTGCCGCTGAGACTTGCCGCAGAAGCTGCAGAGGAGCTGTTCGTTTGAATCCGTGGGCCGTGCCAAGGCTCTCCCCCCCTAACCGCGGATGCGGTAGCGGGCCTCAAAAGGTAGCGCGGCGGCGGTCATCGTTGCGCTTGTTTTCGCCAGGTCGGCCGGATTCCTTCACCCCGGAGGGGCGCTGCCTACTCCGCGTGCAGGGCGAAGCGGTCCGTGAGGTTCAGGATCTCGAGCAGCCGCGAGATGGCCCCGCGGACGCAGATGACCGAGAACGGGCGCCCCTCGGAGGCGAGCCGGTCGGCCGCCTCGAGCAGCACGTGCGCGCCGCTCGAGTCCATGAACGTCACGTCGCAGAGGTCGACGACGACCTTGCTCGACCCCTCCTCCATCGCCTGGTCGAGCGCGGCCGACAGGGCCGGCGCGGTGACGCAGTCGATCTCCCGCCGCGGCACGACGACGCGGATGTCGCCGAGGCGATGGTGGGATACGGAGAAGGCCTGGGTCTGCATGGGGCTCCTAGCTGCGCCCGGGACCGTCTGAGCGAGTGCCTGCCTTGGCAAGCGACGGTCTCCGGAGGGCAAGGCCGACCCTAACATCGCCCCCGCCCCCGCGCCAGTGCCCGATTTGGGGGGTTCTGGACCCCTTTTACGTGCCGGGCGTCCAGATCTGCGTGGCCTTCTCCTTCTGCTCCTTCTCGGGCGTCCAGAGCTTCTCGCGCGCCTCGGCCTTGTCGAGCGGGATCGGCTTCGCCTGCTCGACCAGGAGGTCCACCGCCTTGCGCATCGCGACGTCCTCGCGCAGGGCGTCGTCGCGGCCGTCCTCCTTGATCCGCTCGAGCGTCTTCTGAAGGGTGTCCTCGTCAGCCCCGCTCGGCCCGGAGGCCATCGCCTGGCGCAGCGAGTCGAGCAGCTCGTCCTCGCTGACCTCGATGCCCTCGGCCTCGATCACAGCGGCCAGCACGCTCTCGCGGCGCAGCGCGCGCTCGGCGTCCGGCTCGGACTCGTCGATCAGGTCGTGCTCGCTCTTGCCGGTGATCTGGAGGTACTGCGACGCGTCGATCCCCTGCTGCTGGAGCCGGCGGCGCATGTTGCCCCACATCTCGTGTGCCTTCGCGTGGACCAGCGCGTGCGGGAGCTCGATCGTGGCGGTCGCCGCGGCGGCGTCGATGGCGGCCTCGCGGAACTCGCCCTCGATCTCGCGCTCCTGCGCCTCGCGGATGCGACCGGCCACCTCCTCGCGCAGCTCGGCCAGCGTGTCGTAGCCGGCCTCGATCGCCATGTCGTCGTCGAGCTCCGGGAGGCGCTTCTCCTTGACCTCCTTGACGGTGACCGCGAAGACCACGTCCTTGCCGGCGAGCTCCTCGGCGCGGTAGTCGGCCGGGAACGTGACCTCGACCTGGCGCTCGTCGCCGGCGGAGGCGCCCACGAGCTGCTCCTCGAAGCCCTCGATGAGCCGGCCCGAGCCGAGCTCGAGCGGATAGCCGCGGGCCTCGCCGCCCTCGAAGGGCTCGCCGTCGATAGTTCCCGTGAAGTCGAGCACCACGAAGTCACCGGTCGCGGCCGCGCGCTCGACGGTCTCGAGCGAGGCGCCGGACTCGCGGATCTGCTGGAGCTCGGCGTCGACCTGCTCGTCGCTGACCTCGGGATCGCGGCGGCCCACCTCGAGGCCCTTGTAGTCGCCGAGCGTCGCCTTCGGCCGCACGCCGACCTCGATCGAGAACTGGAGCGGGTCGCCCTTGCCGGGGAGGGTCTCGAGGTCGACGCTCGGGTCGCCCACGACCGCGATGCCCGCGTCGGCCACGGCGCGCTCGTACCAGCCGGGCAGGGCGCGGCGGACCGCCTCGTCGAGCACGGCCTCGCGGCCGACCCGCTGGAGGACCACCTGCGGAGGCACCTTGCCCTTGCGGAAGCCGGGAATCTTCAGGTCGCTGCCGAGAGCCTGCGCCGCGCTCTGGAGCTCGCGCTCGAGGTCGTCGGGGGCGACCTCGACGTCTACCCGGACGCGCGACTCCTCGAGCTCGCTCGTGCGCGTGGTGAGCTGGGCGGGCATGGCCGCGCCACGATAGCGTGGCGGCGTGCCACCTCAGCGGCGTCTCGTGACCTGGATCTACACCGGTCCGGCCGGCCACCTCTGGTCGGCCGTCGCGGACATCGTGTCGGCGTGGGTGCGCTGGGGCTGGAGCGACGTGCGGCCGCGTTACTCGAAGCGGTAGACCGTCCCGGTGGGCGCGAGGTCCGCCCGCGCGAGCAGGGGGAGCGCCTCCGCGAGCACCGACCGGAAGGTCGCGCCGCTGGCGCCGATCAGGCGGACCAGCTCCTCCACCGGGGTCGGGTCGGCCGTCACGCCGTTGGCGTAGTCGGTGGCGTAGCCGAGCAGCGCGTACGGGATCTCGGCCTCGCCGGCGAGCACGGTCTCCGGCCCCGCGGTCTGGCTCACGGCCGTGACCCCGGCCAGCGCCAGCGAACGGATCTCCGCGCGCGTGTTGAAGCGCGGGCCGTCTACGTGGCCGTAGCAGCCGCCGTCGCGCGCGGGCACGCCCGCCTCGCGCGAGCCGGCCAGCAGCGCCTGGCGGACACCCTCCGCGAACGGGCTCTCGAAGATCCAGTGGCCGCGGCCCGGATCGCCCGGGGTGTCGTGGAGCGTGCACAGCGACCCGTCGGGGAGGCGGTTGGCGAGGAAGTGGAGGTCGTCGAAGACGATCAGCGAGCCGAGCGGGACCGTCGGGTCCACCGCCCCGCAGACCGTGACGGCGACGATGGCGTCGACGCGCGCCTCGCGCAGGCGCTGGATGTTGCCGCGGTGGTCGACGTGGTTCGAGAGCCGCGGGTGGCCCGGCTCGTGACGCGAGACGTGCACGACCTCGACGGCGCCGGCCACGGCGGAGTCGAGCTCGTAGGTCCCCGTACCGGTGATGACGCCGACCCGCATCGCGGGCGGCATGCTACGTCAGCGGTGCGGCTAGGACAGCTGCTCGACGGCCTCGATCGCGTGATCGAGGCCGTGGATCTGGCCGACGTGGCCGAGCCCTTCCAGGAAGTCCTGGAGGCGCTGGAAGTGGTCGTAGAGGCAGAGCCGGCGCACGTGGATGACCGGCACGTCGTCGTGCGGGACCGTACGGGCCTCGGTCTCGCCGCAGCGCCCGGGGGCCACCAGGAGGTGGGTGATCTGCGTGTCGGCGCTGCCGTGGCCGAGGTAGGTGCTGTCGAGCCAGATGCCGCGGTCGCGGATCGTCGTCGAGAGCACCAGCGCGTTCGGGCCGGCCTCGGTGAGGATGGTCTCGCTGCGTACGGGCATCCCATCGAGGCGGATCCGGCAGGCGATCGGGCGGCGCATACGAGAGCAACGGTAGGCCAGCTCATGTGCCGGCGCAAGCTTCGCGTGAGTCATTGCACGGGTTCCTGGACGGATGTACGAGTCATGATCTGGCCGGTGCCGATCTACGACTTCCACTGCGAGGCGTGCGGGACGACCTTCGAGGAGCTGGTGCGCGGCGACTCGGCGCCGCCGTGCCCGAGCTGCGGCGCGGCCGAGCCACGGCGGCTGATCTCGCAGGTCTCGCCGCCGGCGCGGGTCGGGCTGCGCGGCGCAGCCGCGAAGCGCAGCGACTCGCTCCGCAAGGCACGCGAGGAGCGAAAGCGCGAGCAGCGCGCGGCGCGGCGGGAGAGCGACCGGGGCGGCTAGGCGGGCGGCGGGACGACGTCGCGGCGCTCGGCCACGGTCCCCGGCGAGAACCGGCGCGCCGTCGGGCGCCGGCCGGGACGGCGCCGCTCGGGCTTGAGCGGCTCGCCGCAGTTGGTGCACTCGGGGGCGGCGGCGCTCAGGTTCAGCACGTCCCAGCGGATCGAACCGCACCCATCGCAACGAAGCAGGCCACCCATCGTGGGCTGGCGGTACCCGGTGGGTAGGGCTTGAAACATGGCGCACAAGCGCGGTGTGCCTTTGCGCAGGTAGCATCGCCCGAAGTGCGCCGCAAGTTGCCGATCGGAGGGTCCCTCGCCGCAGTTGCGGCGATCGCGTCCGCGCTCGCCTCGGCGCCCGCCGCGAGCGGATCCGAGTACTCCGAGAGCCTCGCGCGCAACGTCGAGCGCGAGATCGTCTACGTGGATCCGAAGGCGACCCCGCGGGTGTCCACGACGGAGGCCGGCGCGATCCGGCTCCAGATCACGCGCAAGGACATCGGTCGCATCAAGGTCGCGGTGGTGCCCGAGCGCCGCGCCGAGCGCGAGGGCGGCGCCTCCGGCCTCGCCGCGGCCGTGGCGCGCGACCTCGAACTGCGTGGGACGCTGCTCGTGGTGGCCGGGTCGAGCATCCACGCGATCACCTCGCACCCGGCCAGCGACTCGACGGTCGCCGCCGTTCGCGAGGCGTTCGAGCGCCACGAGGGCGACCGCGGCGACCAGATCCGCGCCGCCGTGGACGGCATCGCGGCCGTCGACCCCGGGCCCAGCGCGGACGCGGGGGGCTCCACGGGCGGCGGCTCCTCGGGCGGGCTTCCCGGCGGGGACGGTGACGACTTCTTCGACGAGATCAACGACGCCGTGAAGTTCACGACGTTCATCGTGGGGATCGCGATCGCGCTCCCGTTCATCGCCGTCTTCCTCTGGATCCTGCTGCGCTTCCGGCGCGCGCGCAAGGAGCAGGACGAGGACTGGGACTTCGCGCAGGAGCAGCTCCGCGCCGAGCTGATCGAGCTCGGTGACGAGATTCGCGCGCTCGACGTGGACACCTCGATGCCCGGCGCCAACGCGCTCGGCCTGGCCGACTACGAGGCGGCCATCGCGCAGTACGACCGCGCGAACCTCGCCCTCGATCGAGCCGAGGAGACCCCGCGGCTGCGAGTTGCGGAGGCACGCGCGGCACTGAAGGAGGGCAAGCGCCGGATGTCGGACGCGAAGGTGCGTCTGGGTGTCACGCCCATCCCGTAGGGGGACGACGCCGGCCGGCACGAGGAATTCCCACCGTTCGCACTCGGGCGGTTAGGGTCGGCCGATGCCACCTCCCGGTGGACCCGCGTACCCCCGCCGCCTCGACGCCGACCTGGTCGAGCGCGTGGTCGCCGCCGCCTCGCGCGGGAGCCGCGCGCCGCGCTTTCCGGAGATCGAGGGCGCCAAGCCGAAGCTGAGCGGCCCGGAGCCGAAGGTCGAGGGACTGTCGCGCAGCGGCCAGGCGGCGCTGAAGTCCGCCGGCTTCCGCACCCCGGAGTCACTCGCCGGCCTCGCGCTCGGCGACCTGGGCGCCGACGCCACGAAGCTCTCGCTGTCCGATCTCGACGCGCTCCACCGCGAGCGGATCGCGCGCGCGTGGGACGACACGAAGCTGTCGAAGAAGGCCAAGCGCTCGCTGATCGAGCACCGGATCGACCCGGTCAACTTCCCCGGCTTCCTGAAGAAGTGCGGCGGCACGATCGGCCCGATCCGGCCCGGCATCGACCTGCCTCAGGACTTCGACCTCGACGACTTCCTCGTGCCCGCCGACCCGTGGGGCCCGCTGGGCCCGGTCGGTCCTGGTGGCGGCGGCGGTCCCGGTCCCCGCCCCCCCGGCCCCGAGCCGGACCCCGTCCCGTGGCACGAGCTGCGCGACCTCGCCGTCCAGCCGGGCGAGCTGGCGAAGGCCGTCGACCTGCTGGCCGGCGGCCAGGTGGACCCCGGGCGGGTGGAGGAGGAGCGCGTGCGCACGCTGCTCGCCGGCCC
>DASVPL010000121.1:0-4957 GCA_036382905.1 Thermoleophilaceae bacterium
CGCTCGCGGCCATGGCGAAGGACGCCCGCCTCAGGGCGGCGGCGCTCGTCATCGGCGCGTTCGTGGTCTACACGCGCGCCGACCTCTGGTTCGGCCTGGCCCCCTAGTTCGGCTCGGTCACGACGTCGATCGCGTCCTCGACCTTCGCGATGTCGAGCACCCGGTCGATCGGCCCGGGCCCCTTGAGGATCACCACGCGCCGGCCCTGCTCGCGCGCGCGGCGGTTCGCCGCGAAGAGCTGGGCCAGCCCGGTCGAGTCCATGAACGTGAGCCCGCGCAGGTCGATCTCGAGCACGTCGGGATGCTCGGCCTCGATCTCGGCCAGCCCGGCGGCGAAGCCGTCCACGCTGCTGAGGTCGAGGTCGCCGGCAATCGCGATCTTCGCGAGCCCGTCATTGCGCTCGATCGCCACCGTGAGGCGCGAACCGACCGGCTCCGGAGCCTCCGCCGCCTCGTGGGTGACGTGCGGCAGCCAGTCGAGCCAACTCGGCAGGTACCAGTTCCAGTCGCCGAGGAGCTTCATCGACGCGGGCAGCAGCACCGCCCGGACGATCGTCGCGTCGATCAGCACCGCCGAGGCGAGCCCGATGCCCATCATCTTGAAGTCGAGCCCGCTCAGCGTGGCGAACACGCCGAACACGCCGACCATCACGATCGCGGCGCTCGTCACGACGCCCGCCGTGGCCTTGATCCCGTGGCGCACCGCGTCCTCGGTGCTCATCCCGCGGTCGTAGGCCTCGCGCACACGGCTGAGGATCAGCACGTGGTAGTCCATCGAGAGCCCGAACAGGATCACGAACAGGAACAGCGGCAGCCAGGCCGTGATCCCGCCGATCGACTCGAACCCGATCAGCGACTCGAGACGCCCGTCCTGGAAGATCAGGACGAGCAGTCCGTAGGCCGCGCCGACCGACAGCAGGTTCAGCACGATCGCCTTCAGCGGGATCACGATCGAGCGGAAGGTGACCATCAGCAGCAGGAACGCGAAGCCGAGGACGAACGCGAACACCCACGGCGTGCGCGAGCTCTGGAGCGAGTTGAAGTCCTCCGACTGAGCCGTGACACCCGTGACGTGCGCCTCCAGCCCGGCCTTGCCGAGCGTCGTCGGAACCACGTCCTCGCGCAGCATCTCGAGCGCACGCACGGACGCCGCGTCGGTGCCGTTGCCCGCGAGTGGAATCGAGACCTCCGCCACCGTCCGGTCGTCGCTGAACCGGACGTCGATGGGCTCCTGCATGTAGCCGGTTGCGAGCGCGCTGAACTTGAGCTGATCGATCGCCGTAGCGGTCGCCGGCGAGGTCACGTTCTCGCCCTTCACCACGACGACGGCCGGCAGCGGCCCGCCTGGGAACGCGGCCTCGATGCGGTTCATGGTCTTGGTGGCCGGTAGGTCGGGCGGCAGGCCCTGAACGCCGGAGGAGACGGTCTTCAGGCCGAACGCCGGGATGCACAGTGCGGCCAGCAGGCCGCCGGCCAGGACCACCGACACGACGGGACGGGCCAGCACGCGGTCCACTGCCCAGCCCCAGGCCCCGCCCTCGCGGCCGCCGCGGCGCAGGCGGTGGATGAGCGGCACGCGGCCGCGGTCGACACGGTCGCCGAGCCATGCGAGCAGCGCGGGCAGCACGGTGATCGAGCCGAGCATCGCCACCGCCACCACCATGATCGTGCCGGTGCCGAACGACTTGAACGTCGCGTCGCCGGTCAGGTACATCCCGGCCATCGCGATCATGACGGTGAAGCCCGAGACGAGCACGGCCCGCCCGGAGGTGGCGGACGCGGCCGCCAGCGCCGCCTCCTTCGACTTCCCGAGTCTGCGTTCCTCGCGCTCGCGGCGGATGTAGAAGAGCGAGTAGTCGACGCCCACCGCCAGCCCGACCAGCAGGATCACCTGGGCCACGCTGTCGCCCATCGGGACGATCTGGCTGACCAGTGCGACGAGTCCGAACGTGGCCATGACAGCCGACAGCCCGAGCAGCACCGGGAGGCCCGCGGCCACCAGCGCGCCGAAGGCGAGCAGCAGGATGCCGAGCGTGATGGGCAGCGAGAGCGTCTCGGCACGGGCGAAGTCGTCCTCGATAGCCGCCATCACGGCCTCGTACGCGCTCGCATCGCCGATCTGCTCGATCCGCAGCTCCGGGTGCGCCTTCTGGACCGCCGCGGTGGCGGCGAGCGTCGCGTCGACGCGGTCACCCACCTGGTCCCGGTCGCCGAGCAGCTGGAAGATCACGAGCGCCGAGCGGTTGTCTCCGGAGATCTGCCCGCCGTGGCCCTTGTCGAGCGGGCTCTGGAGCGCGACGGCATACGGCGAGCCCTGGATGCCGTCCTCGACGTCCGCGATCGCGGCGCGGAACTCGGGATCCTGGATGGTCTGCTCGCCGCGCGACTGAATGAGAACCCGCTCGGTCGCGCGGTCGGTGAAGCCGGAGTCCGACCGGATCACCTCGGCGGCCTTGGAGTCGCCGCTGAAGTTCTCGGCCTCCTCGATCTTCTTGGTCCCGACGGCGCTGCCGAGGGCCAGGCTGATGACGACGAAGGCCAGCCAGCCCCAGATCGCGGTCTTGCGGTGCTGCGCGCTCCAGCGACCGGCGCGCGCGGCGAGGTTGCGAGTCTCGTTCACTTCGACTTCCCCTTCTGACGGGTCGCCTCTCCGGGCCAGCGGGAGGCGTCGTCGCCACCCTAACCGCTCAGCGCGACCCGTGCCTGGCTTTCGTAGCGCGCGCCGTGCGGGTGAAGCAGCGAGCGGTAGAGCGTGACCCGGTCGGCGCGCAGCGGCCCGGCCGGAGGCTCGACCGCGAGTGGTGCGGCGCGGGCGCCGCGCTTCACCCGCGCAAGGGTCACGTGCGGCCACCAGGGCCGCTTCTCGGGCGTGTAGTAGCCGCCCGCGGCGAGCGCATCCGATGTCGCGGACTGGATCGCGGCGGCGTGCCCGCCCGGGTCGGCGAGGTCGAGGGCGAACAGCCGCGGCGCCCGCGGCGGGACCGGCTTGACCGCGCGCGGGATGAGGTCGACCGCCGCGGCCGTCCCGACCGCCTCGACGGCGCACGACCCGATCGCGTCGATCTCCTCCTCGGGCCGGTAGCCGAGGAACGCGAGCGTCAGGTGCAGCGACTCCCCGGGCACCGGCCGCAGGTCCTCACGGCCGGCGATCAGCGCGTCGCGCCACGCGGCCAGCGCCGCACGGTCCTCCTCGGACGGCTCGAGCGCTAGGAAGAGCCGCGCGCGCGGACCCTCAGAACGGGAGCTCTTCGCCACGCAGGAGCCGCCGCAGCAGGTGCATCCCGACCGTGGTCGAGCGGTCGCGCACCTCGGCGCGGTCGCCGGGCAGCCGCGTATCGCGCGCGAGCTGCGCGCCGTCGGAGCGCTTCACACACCAGCACACGTAGCCGACCGGCTTGGCCTCGGTCCCCCCGCCGGGACCGGCCACGCCGGTGATCGCGATCGCGGTGTCGGCGCCGAACCGCGCCAGCGCGCCGTCCGCCAGCGCCTCGGCCACCTCCGGAGCGACCGCCCCGTGGCGCTCGATCAGCTCCGGATCCACGCCCACGAGGGCCGCCTTCGCCTCGTTGGAGTACGCCACCACCCCGCCGGCCACGTACTCCGACGAGCCTGCCCGCTCCGTGAGCCGGGCGGCCATCAGCCCGCCCGTGCACGACTCGGCGACCGCCACCCGCCGGCCGGCCAGGAGCGCGGCCACCTGCTCGTCGATGCTCGAGCCGTCGGTGGAGAACAGCGTCTCGCCGTGGCGCGTGGTAATCAGGCCCTCTAGCGCCGCGTAGGCGGGCGCGGCGGCGGCCTCGTGCCGCACCACCACCTCCACCTCTCCGCGGCGCAGACACGTCGTGATCTCGAGCTCGCCGAAGCCGGAGATGTCGCGCTCGGCCACCCGCAGCGTCTCCGCGATCTCCGACTCCGGGATGCCGAACAGCCGCAGCATGCGCTGGTCGTACTCGGTGCGCCCGCCGACCGCCTCCGCGAACTCGCCGGTCTCGGTCGCCGCCGGCCACATCTCGTGCAGCTCGCGCGGCGGCCCGGGCAGGACCACGACCGTCGGCCCGGCGCCGTCCGAGGGCGGCACCACGGCACCGGGTGCGGTGCCGACCGGCTGGAGCACCGCCGCCCCCTCGGGCACGAACGCCTGCTTGCGGTTCGCCACCCGGATCGCCTCCGGATCGAGGTTGCGCCAGCGCTTCATCATCGGCTTCAGGATGTCCGCGATCCGCTGCTCGAGGGCCTCGTCGAGCGCCAGCGGGCGGCCCTGGAAGTCGCCCACCACCCGCATGGTCAAATCGTCCGCCGTGGGGCCGAGCCCGCCGCTCGTGATCACGAGGTCGATCCCCTGCGCCGCCATGAACTCGAGCTGCGCGCGCATGTCCTCGGGGCGGTCGCCGCAGATAGTGATGTGGGCCAGGTCGATGCCGAGCTCGAGCAGCCGGTCGGAGAGCCACGGCCCGTTGCGGTCGCGGACCCGGCCCGTGAGCACCTCGGTCCCGGTGACGACGATGCCGGCCCGCGCGCTCACGCGCAGGGCCTCTGCTCGGCGCCCAGCGGCGTGGCCCTGCCCGTGCGCGTGAACGAGAAGCCGGCGCCGGACGGGCCGTCGGGGACCCGCACGCGCCTGCCGTTCGCCGTCAGCCGCACGGCGGCGCGGCCCAGGTTGATGCGCAGGCGCCCGCCGCGGCGCGCGCGGAAGCTGCGCGGCCCGCCGATCGTGCCCTCGAAGGTCACCTTCCCGCGGCCGTCGTCCACGCAGACGTAGGTCGGGCCGGTGGGCACCACGCGCAGCACGAGCCGCGGCGACGCCGCGTGCTTCTCACGGCGCTCGCGGGCCTCGCGACGCTCACGCCTTTCGCGCCGCTCCCGCGCTTGGCGCTCGGCGCTCGTCTGCTCGGTGGGGGTGGTCTTGCCGCCGCCCTCGTCATTGTCGCCGCTCAGGCCGATCACCGCGAACAGCACG
>DASVPL010000122.1:0-23017 GCA_036382905.1 Thermoleophilaceae bacterium
CTTCACCGCAGGCCGGCGCTGCGGCGGACGGTCACGTGGATTGCCCCGCGGCGCCTCCTCGTCAAGCCGTACAGCGCAAGGGCGTCCTCATGGCTGAGGAAGGCGTCCGGGCCGCACTCAGGACCGCGGCCATCCAGAGCCCGAGCCGGCTCACGTCGGGTGTGCCGACCCTGTACACGCCGGGGAAGACGGGGTGCAGCCGCCCGCGCTGGAGCCGGTACGTGATCGCTCGCGGCGACATGCCGAACGCGAGCAGCTGCCCGCGCGTGACCATCCCGTGCTGCCTCTGAGCGAGCGCGAACACCTCGCGCTGGGATGGTTGACGAGTTTGGGACGCCATGGTGGCCCAAAGTCGTCAAGGAACCCGAACTCGCCCCCCCCGAGGGGCCGAAGCGGCCCTACCCGTACTGCGTCGAGTGGCGCCAGACCCAGTAGATCCCGTACGAGCAGAGGCCCAGGATCGCCAGCCAGATCAGCACGCCGCCGCCGCCCAGGTTGAACAGGCGCCGGGTGGCCGTGAAGTCCACGAACGCCGCGCCGATCGACGCGTACGCCACGCCGCGCTCGGTGAGAGACAGCGACTCGATCGTGAAGCGGTGCTCGCGGTAGAGCCGCGCCGCCAGCAGTGCGATCAGCGTGAAGAACGCGATCGAGAGCACCGCCAGCACCACGTCGAGCGCGTTCCCACCGCCCGGCAGCAGGAACAGCACGAGCGCGATCAGCGCCACGATCCCGAACTTGCCGGCTGTCTCGAAGCGTCCCACGGTTATCCCCCGGCCGATCCGGAGGACTCCGAGGGGCCGGCGGCCGATCCGGAGGACTCCGAGGGGCCGGCGACCGATCCGGAGGACGCCGAGGAGCCGGCGGCCGCGCCGGAGGAGGCGGCCCCCGCCCCATCCCGGTCGGCACCCTCGCGATCGCGATCCCCATCGTCGCCACTGCGGCCCGGCGCGTTCTCCGCCGGGTCGTCGCTGAGCGACTCGAGCGGCGTCGAGGACTCCAAAGCGTCGCCCTCCGCCCGCGCGCCGCCGTCGCCGCTCGCCCGATGCTCCTCGCACCGCTTCCGCGCCGCCTCGATCTCCGTAAGCGCGTCCTGGCGCGAGTACCAGCCGTCCACCTTCACGGCCTTCTGCTCGAGGTCCTTGTAGACCGAGAAGAAGTGCGCGATCTCCTGGCGGAGCTGGTCGGGCAGGTCGTCGAGCTCCTCGAGCGTGTTCCACGCGGGGTCCTGCAAGGGCACGCAGAGCACCTTGTCGTCGACCCCCTTGTCGTCCTCCATCCGGAACAGCGCGATCGGCTTCACGTCGATCAGGCAGCCCGGGAAGGTCGGCTCCGACACGCAGATCATCACGTCCAGCGGGTCACCGTCGAGCCCCAGGGTGTCGGGGACGAACCCGTAGTCCGTGGGATAGACCATCGAGGAGAAGAGGAAGCGATCGAGCTTGATCCCACCGGCCTCGTGGTCGAACTCGTACTTGTTGCGGCTCCCCTTCGGGATCTCGACGAAGCAGGTGAGCGGCTCGTCGGCCATCGGTAACGGGCGAGGTTACCGGTAGAATCCAGTGCCGATGATCCGGCGCAGGCTCATGCTCGTCGCATTCGCTGTGGCGACCCAGCTCTACCTCGCGGCACCCGCACTCGCGGGCGACGACGGCGAGGGCCTCGCGGGCGAGACGAACGACAAGATCATCACCTTCTTCGCGCTCGGCGTGCTGCTGTTCCTCACGCTCGTGGTGATCATCGGCACGATCATCCAGGACCGGCTGAACAAGCGCTATTACGCGCGCCTCGAGTCGCGCAAGCGCGACCCCGCCGGCTGGTAGACGCCTAAAAAGAGGCGCGGCCCCGGGCGGGGGCCCCGGAGCCGCGCGAACGACGAGAGGGAGGGATCCGCGCTCGTCGAGAACACCATGTTGCCCACCGGCTCTAAGCCGACGCTAAATCACGCGAAACCGGCGCCGACCCGCTAGCTGCGAAGATCCCGCCCGTGTCCAGCCCGCCCGTCACCTACGAGCGCACCGGCGCCGCCGCGGTCCTCACCATCGACCGCCAGGAGCGCCGCAACGCCGTCGACGGCCCCACCGCCGCCCTGCTCGGCGAGGGCTACCAGCGCTTCGTCGAGGACGACGGCGCGCGCGTGCTCGTCCTCACCGGCGCCGGCGACGTCGCGTTCTGCGCGGGCGCCGACCTCAAGGCCATCGAGACCTTCGGCCCGCGCCTCGGCCTCCCCGAGGGCCCGCTCGGCTTCAGCCGCGTCACCCCGCCTAAGCCCACCATCGCCGCGATCTCCGGCTGGTGCCTGGCCGGCGGCCTCGAGCTGGCGCTGTGGTGCGACCTGCGCATCGCCACGGCCGGCTCCACGCTCGGCTTTCCGGAGCGCCGCTTCGGCGTTCCGCTGATCGACGGCGGCACCCAGCGCCTCCCGCGCATCGTGGGCCTTGGCCGCGCGCTCGACATCATCCTCACCGGCCGCTTCGTGCCGGCCGAGGAGGCGCTCGCAATGGGGCTGGTGAACGAGCTGGTCCCGCCGGGAACCCACCTCGACCGCGCGCTCGCGCTGGCCGAGGCGCTGGCGGCGTTCCCGCAGGAGACGATGCTCGCCGACCGGCGCTCCGCCATCGAGGGCCTGGGGATGACCCTCGAGGAGGGCCTGAAGCTCGAGGCGACGGCCGGACCCGAGGTCTTCGGCGCCGCTCAGCAGGGCGCCGCGCGCTTCGCTTCCGGCACCGGCCGCCACGGCGAGGGCGCCGGCGCCTGAGCGCACCCGGGCCCTCCGCGCGCCCGCTGGCATAGTTGGACCGTGACGGAAGCCGCCATCAGCGTCCGCGACCTGCGCAAGAGCTACGGCCCGCTGGAGGCGGTGCGCGGGATCTCGTTCGAGGTGCGTCGGGGCGAGGTCTTCGGTCTGCTCGGCCCGAACGGCGCCGGGAAGACCACCACCGTCGAGATCCTCGAGGGCTACCGCAGGCGCAGCGGCGGCGAGATCGCCGTGCTCGGCCGCGACCCGGAGGAGCGCGACGTGGAGCTGCGCAAGCGGGTCGGGATCGTCCTCCAGTCGAGCGGCTTCCACCCGCGGGCGACCCCGCGCGAGCTGGTCGAGCTGACCGCCTCCGCGTACCCCGCGCCGCGCGACCCGGCCGAGACCCTCGCGCTCGTTGGCCTCAGCGACGAGGAGGACAAGCACACGAAGACCCTCTCCGGCGGCCAGAGGCGCCGTCTCGACCTGGCGCTGGCGCTCGTCGGCGACCCGGAGGTCGTGTTCCTGGACGAACCGACCACCGGCTTCGACCCCGCCGCCCGGCGCACCGCCTGGGACGCCGTCCGCGCCCTGAAGGACCTCGGCAAGACCGTCCTCCTCACCACCCACTACCTGGACGAGGCCCAGGCGCTTGCCGACCGCGTCGCCATCGTCAAGGACGGCCGCGTGATCGCGCAGGGCCCGCCGTCGGAGCTCCAGCCCGAGCGCTCGCGCTACCGCGTGGCCTACAGCCTCGACGGCGACCGCGTCGAGCACGAGACCGACGACCCCACCGAGCTGCTCCACCGCCTCACGGGCGAGGCGATCGAGAAGGGCGAGCGACTCGAGAACCTGAGCGTCGGGCGCCCGACGCTCGAGGACGTCTACATGGAGCTCACTGCCGAGGAATGAGCACCGCCGCACTCACCTGGCGCCAGTTCCGGCTCGAGCGGCGGATGTTCTGGCGCAACCCGACTGCCGCCTTCTTCAACTTCCTGCTGCCGCTGCTGTTCCTGTTCCTGATCGCGACCGCGTTCGGCTCCGACCGCGACGACCTCGAGGTGCTGGTCCCCGGCATCGCCGGCATGGCGATCATGACCACCACCTTCACCGCGCTCGCGTTCAACGTCACGTTCCTGCGCGAGCAGGGCGTGCTCAAGCGGATCTACGGCACCCCGATGCCCGCCGCGTCGTACTTCGGCGGGCTGATCGGGAGCGCGGTCCTGAACGCGGTCGCGCAGGTCGTGCTCGTGGTGCTCATCGGCCACCTGGTCTACGACCTCGGCTGGCCGCGCGACTGGCTCGAGCTGATCGCGTTCACCGGCGTGGGGGTCGTGGCGTTCGCTTCGCTGGGGATCGCGTTCTCGCACCTGATCCCGAACTACGACGCCGCCGCGGCCTACGTCAACGCCGTCTTCCTACCGCTGATCTTCATCTCGGGCACCTTCTACTCGACGAAGGAGCTGCCGTCCTTCCTCGACGGGATCGCGAGCGTCCTGCCGCTCAAGCACGCGATCGACGGGCTGCGCGACGCGATGGTGATCGGCGACGGACTCGGCTCGGAGGCCGGGCACCTGCTCGCGCTGGCGGCGTGGGCCGCCGTGGGGGTCATCCTGGCGATTCGCCGGTTCCGCTGGGAGCAGTGACCACGAACGCCGCGGGTGGCTCGCCCTCGATCTCGTAGGGGAGCTTCGACAGGTCGCTGGACTCGTAGCGGTCGCGCAGCATGCGCAGGATCGCGACGTCGCGCGGCTCGCCGCCGTGGATGTGCCAGGCGCGCAGGACGCCCTCGGTCCAGAACCCGATCCGCTCGAGCGCGCGCAGCGAGCGGCGGTTGTCGGGACTCGCGAGCGCGGTGATGCGGTTGAGGCCCAGATGGCGGAAGCCGAGCGCGAGCACCAGCGCCTTCGACTCGGTGTTCGCGCCGCTGCCCCAGTGCTCGCGGCCGAGCCAGGTCCCGACGGTCGCGCGACGGTCGCGGTGGGCGAACTCGCTGAAGCCGGTCAGGCCGATCGGGCGGTCGTCCGAGTCGACGATGCCGAGCTCGAGCCGCACCCCGGCCTCGCGCTCGCGCTCGAGGCGCTCGATGAACGCGAGCGGCTCCGACTCGTCGCGGTAGGGACCCCACGAGAAGAACTGCGTGACCTCCGGATCGCGGGCGAGCTCGAACAGGGCGTGAGCATCGCCGGGCACGAGGTACCTCAGGCTGAACGATGGGCCGCGGACGACCACACCGGGGAGACTAGAGGCGCAGCAAGCTGCCGTAGCGGCGCAGCCAGCGCTCGTGGCGCCGGTAGTCGGGGCAGCGACGCTCCACGAGCGACCAGAACCGGCGCGAGTGGCCCATGACCTCGAGGTGCGCGACCTCGTGCTCGACCACGTAGTCGAGCACCTCCGCGGGCGCGAGCAGGAGTCGCCAGTTGAAGCTCATCGAGCCGCCGTCGGAGCAGCTCGCCCAGCGCGTGCGCTGCGATCGGATCGTGAGGCGCGAGTAGGAGGTGCCGGCGCGAGCGGTGGCGGCGTCGAGCCGCGGGGCGATCTCCGCGTGCGCGCGGCGGCGGTACCAGCGCTCGAGCGCGTCGCGGACGGCGTCCTCGCCGGGTGCGCCCACCTTCACGACGAGCTCCTCGGGGGGCGCGAGCTCGAGCTGGCCGGGCCGCGAAGCCCCCGCGGGGGGCGGCGGCGAGGCGTCCACGGGGGGCGGCGGCGGGGCCTCGCCGGACGGCGCCCGCCCCGCCTGGCCCACCTCCCGCAGCGCCACGTGCGCCCGCACCCGCCGCGGCTCGACGACCACGCGCAGCGCCAGCTCGCGGCCGAGGTACGGCACGCCGCCGCCGTCGCGCAGGTCCACGCTCGGGCCACCGGCCGCCGCGCGCTCGTAGCGGCGCAGCGTGCGCTGGATCCACGCCTCCTTCTCGGCCACGAACGGCTCCACCTCGCGCAGCGGCATCCGGCGGGGGACCACCACCTCCACCCCGTCGCTCCCGACCACGATCCGGGCTCGCCGGGCGCGGTCGGAGCGTCGTATGGCATACGGGATCGCCGTCACGCGAGCGACGATACGCCCGCGTCCGGTCGCCGACCGTCGCGCACCTCGTCGTACACCGAGGCCAGCCGCTCGATCAGCGACGGCCACGAATACCGCTCCCGCGCCACCCCGTAGGCGGCCTCGCCGCGGCGGCGGCGCTCGTCGTCGTCCGACACGAGCTCGACCAGCGCCTCGCAGAGCGCGTCCTCGTCGTCGGCGGGCACGAGCCAACCGGTCTCGCCGTCGTCCACGATCGTCGCCGGCCCGTGCGCGTCCACCGCGATCGGCGGCAGCCCGCAGGCCATCCCCTCGACCAGCACCTGCCCGAACTGCTCGTGCACCGAGGCGAGCACCGTCGCGTCGGCCGCGTTGAGGCCGTCCGGGAGGTCCTCGTGCCCGCGCCAGCCGGCCAGGAAGACGTCACGCGCTCCCGCCGCGCGCACCACATCGATCGGGTGCTCGCCCTCCCACTCCCCCGGGTAGCCGCCGAGCAGCACCAGCGGCGCGCGCCGGCCGAAGCGCTCCTGCGCGCGGGCGTACGCGCGGATCATCAGCGGGATCCGCTTGACCTCCGTGTAGCGCCCGACGTAGAGCAGCACCGGCCCGTCGCGGAAGGCGTCGAGGTCCTCCTCTCCGTAGGACACGCTGCCCGCGTCGCCGTCCGGCTCCCAGCCGCGCGGCTCCTCCACGAGCCAGCGCCGCCACAGGGCCACGCGCTCGTCGCCCGTGACCGGGCGGCGGTCGAAGCTCTCCGGCTCGAAGCCGTTCGGCGCCCACACCACGCGCTCGGGCTCCACGTCGAGCAGCCCCGGCACCCGCTCGACCGCGTCGGGACTGAGCACCAGGAGCCGCTCGCAGCGCTTCGCCCAGCCGCGCATCCGCTCGGCCCAGGCCTCGGCGTGGTCCCACCCGTCCGGCGGCCCGTCCTCGATCGCCTTCAGCATCAACAGCTCGGTGCCGTGCAGGTGGCCGATAACGGGCACGTCGGGGAACGAGCGCGCCGCGGCCTCGTTCATCGGCGTGAGGTGGTTGAGGTGGAGCACGTCGGCCTCCCCCGCGCCGGCCCGCTCGAGCTCGCGCTCCCACACCGCCACCAGCCGCTCGTAGGTCGCGTCGTCCACGGCGGCGAACACGCGATCCGGCGCGTCCTCCCTGTCCTCGAACGACGGCTGGAACGGCGGGTCGTGCGCCAGCGGGTCGTCGGCCTCGGCGGCCTCGCTGTAGTCGAGCGCCTGCACTTCGAGGCCGGAGAAGAAGGTGCCGGCGTGCGACTGCTCGCCCTCCTCGCCGAGCGACCCGGCCACCAGCGTCACATCCCAGCCCGCGTCCGGCAGCCCGCGCGCGACGTAGCGCGCCACCTGCGACGAGCCACCCCGCGGGAAGAACATCAGCGCCATCACCACGCGGCTCGCCACGAGCCGACCCTAGCGGGCGACCCCGCTCAGTCGGCGTACGCGATCGTCAGGTCGGTGAGATCGTGCTGGGTGCGGCGCCCGTTGCCGTTGGCGCTGCCGCGGAAGTACAGGCGGATCGTCAGGTCGTTCGCGCGCGCGGCCGTGTTCACCTCGGGCAGCGGGAGCGAATCGGTCGTGTACGTCGTGGCCGAGCTGTTGCAGCCCACCGGCGTGGCCGAGCTGCCGTAGGTCGCGATGAGCGAGCCGCCGGAGTACGCCTCCGCGTACCAGCAGGCCGTGTTGCCGGCCGCCGCCGGACGGTACGCGTGCCGCAGCGTGGCGGAGCTGACGGTGGCCCCGCTCGGGACATAGGCCGGGAAGGTCACCTGGAGGTAGCGACTCGTCTGGAACGTGTTGGACCAGTTCCCGCCCGCGTCGAGCGGCGTGCCGTCGAGCGCCGCCTGCGACCACGGGAACGCGGTTGCGGCGCCGCCGGCCGCGGCGTCCGCGTGCTGGGTGGCGTAGAGGGTGAACGGCGTCGAGCCGGCCGTGCCGCTCAGGGTGGCGACGTCGACGTTGGTCCCACGCGAGCCGGACGAGCTCGCGTACACGCGGATGCGCGCGTCGTCGACCAGGTCGGTCGTGGTCAGCTCGGGGAGGGCGATGGAGCTGCCCGTCTGCGCCGTCCCGGTCACGCATCCGACCGGGCTGGCCGCGCTGCCGTGCGCCGCGAGCACCGCGCCGGTCGAGATCCGCCGCACCTCGAAGTAGAAGCAGTTGGTATCGCTGGTGGCGGAGGCCGCGCGGCGGTAGTCGAACGTGGCGCCGCTGACAGCCTTGCCGGCGGGCAGCGCCGTGCTCAGGTCGAAGTCCACGTAGCGAGTCGCCGCGAACGTGGGCGCCCAGTTGCCAGTGGTCGTGACGCGGCCGTCGCCGGAGAACGCCGAGGGGGCCGACTCGTCCACGAGCGTGGTGGTCGAGACGTCGCGGAGGCTCCACGCCGAGGTGGTGATCGTGGTGGTCGACGAAACGGCCACCGGCGCGCTCGCGACGTCGCCCGCGCTCCCCACCGCGTAGATCGTGTGCGAGCCGTTCGACACGCCCACCGGCAGGGTCGCGCTCACCGTCGCGGATCCGCTCGAGGGGATCGTGGCCGGCGCGACGGTGGATGTGAGCACCGTCCCGCTCGACGCGTCGTCGAGGCGGACCGTCACGGTCTGGCCGGGCTTGAACGACGCCAGGCTGCCGCTGAGGGTGGCCGGAAGCGACGTGACCGACGCCGGCGCGAGGGTGAGGCCCGGCGCCGCGACGCTCACAGCGGTGCTCTGGCCGCTCTCCGGGCCGGTCCAGTTGCCCTGCTTGGGCTCGACCGAGTAGCGCCAGCTACCGGCCGGCAGATCGGTCTCGGTGCACGAGGCGGCGGTGACGGTGCCCGCGCACCCGGCGCCGATCGTCTGCACCGTTCCCGTGCTCGAGTAGCGGCGCACGACGTAGCCGGCGACCGCGGCTCCGCCCGGGAGAGTGGTGGCCGACCAGCTGACCGTCACGCTCCGGTTCGACACCGAGGCGGACGGCGTGGCGCCGGCCGGCAGCGTGATCGCGCGTGCCGACTGGCCCCCGACGCCGGGGGACTGCCACGCGGCCCTCGACGCTACTGGAGCGCCGAGGACCGTGAGCAGTACGAGCGCGGCTGGGAGCAGACGACCCACACCGCGAGCGGTTAGCCGCTGGCGCCGCTGAGGTTGACGGGGATCGTGAAGGTCGCGCCCTGGCAACCGTTCACGGAGGCGTTCGTCATGCTGGCCGCACCCGACAGGGTCGCCGTGGTCTGGCCGCCCGCCGCGACGGCGATCGACAGGCCGGTCTTGTCGGTGAACGACACGCCCGTGGTGGTGCACGACGCGTGGCCCGAGTCGGGCGTGATCGCGCCGCTGCCGGCAACGCCGGTCACCGTAACGGGGTACGAGTTGGGGTTGCTGATGCGGATCAGGACGTCGCCGGCGGGGCCGCCCGGGTAGAGGGTGGCAACGGTGCTGGCGGACACGTCGACCGTGGTCAGCGCCTGCGCGGTGCCGGCCTTCGCGTAGCCGGAGCCGGCTCCGGTGGTGGTCCACGCCGCGTAGACGAGTCCGACGGCGGCAAGCGCCATCACCATCGTCATGACGGCGAGCTTCCTGCTCACTCGCTTGCTCATCGGAGGGTTCCTTTCGGTTCGCGGGCAGGTTCGCCCACCTGACGTGACTCCCCGCTATGGGGGTCACTGTTTTGAGGTATCGGCCGCGGCGCTGCGAGCTTTAGGCACGGAGGCACAGGTGTCGATAGAGGACCTGTGGATCGATCGCGCCGAATCGCCGCGCTCGCATGCGCCCTGGCGCTGCCGCTGAGCGCGGCGGCGCTCGCGGCCGCGCAGGAGCCGGCCGCGCCCGCGGGCGAGCCAGCCGCCCCCGCGGTCGACCCCCCGGCCGCGGCTCCGGCCCCAGACGTCACCGCACCGCGGCTCCTGCTCGGCGGCCGGCGCGCGCAGCACCTCGCCCCGCACCTCGAGGCCGACGGGAGCTGCGACGAGTACTGCGAGTTCGAGATATCCGCGCGCGTCTACGGAGTGCCGGGCCTGCGCCAGGTCGACGTGCTCACCCCGGACAAGGCCGGGGAGGGCGGCGCGCGCATGCACTTCCACATCCTCGTCTCGCCGCGGGCGCACAGGCTGATGAACGACGCGCTGCGCGACGGCCGCCGCGTCGCGGTCGCGCTGAACGTGATCGCCTACGACCTCGCCGACAACCAGACCGCGGGCAGGCGCTGGATCAGGGTCCGGCCGCCGGCCTAGCCGGCCCGAGCCGCCCTCAGACGATCGTCGGCACCGAGCCGCCGTCGACCGACCAGGCGGCGCCCGCCACGTCCGAGGCGCGCTCGGAGCACAGGAACGCAATTACGGACGCGATCTCCTCCTCGGTGCCGAATCGTCCCAGCGGGATCTTCGCGCGGGCGCCCTCGAGCGCCTCCTCGCGCGAGCTGCCCTTCGCAGCGGCGGCCTGGTCCGCGAGCCCGCCCTCGCCCAGCCAGAGCGGCGTATCGACCGGCCCCGGCGCCACCGCGTTCACGAGCACCCCGCGGGCGGCGTAGGTGTCCGCGAACACGCGCGAGAGCGAGAGCTGGGCCGCCTTGCTGACCGAGTAGGCCGCGTTCGAGAGCGACGGGCGCTTGCCCGAGGACGAGCACACGTTCACGATCCGGCCCCAGCCGGCGTCCGCCATCCGGGGCGCGGCGGCGCGCATCAGCCGCAGCGGGGCCATCACGTGCAGGTCGAGCTGCTCGCGCCAGTCGTCGTCGCTGAGTTCGTCGAGCCCGCTCATCCGGCTCGTGCCCGCGTTGTTGACCACGACGTCGATCGAGCCGAAGCGCTCCACGCACTCGGTCACGATCCGATCGCCCGCGTCCGCGCCGGTCACGTCGATGGCGAGCACGGCGGCCGCCGGGTCCGACGCGGGGGCCGAGTCGCGCGCGGCGGAGGCCGCCTCGCGCAGCCGCTCCTCGTCGCGCGCCACGAGCAGCACCCGCGCCCCCTCGCCCGCCAGCGCGCGGGCCGTCGCGAGCCCGATCCCGCTGCTCGCGCCGGTGATCACGCACGCCCTGCCCGCCAGTCCCAGGTCCATCAGGTCATGATCCCAGCATGCGCTCTCACACCGTCTACCGGACCTTCAACACCGCACGCCGCCGCGAGTTCGTGCGGATCACCGAGGACGTGCAGCAGGCCGTCGACGACGCCGGCATCGCGGAGGGCATGGCGCTCGTCTCGGCCATGCACATCACGGCGGGCGTCTGGGTGAACGACGACGAGCCCGGCATCCAGGCCGACGCCCTCGAGTGGCTCGACAAGGTCGCGCCGCCGAGCTGGCAGCCGCCCGCGAACGACGTGGCCCGCGAGCTGCTGCCGGAGGGCGGCGACTACCGCCACCACCGCGGCGGCGAGGACAACGGGGACGCCCACCTGAAGAACATGCTCGTCCACCACCAGGTGATCGTCCCCGTGACCGCCGGTCGCCTCGACCTCGGCCCGTGGCAGGCGATCTTCTACGCCGAGTTCGACGGGCAGAGGGCGAAGCGGCTGATCATCAAGGTGCTCGGCGAGTAGGGGCCGCCTACGCGCTCGCGCCGGAGGTCGCCTCGGCGAGCTCCTCGTGCTCGCCCTCGCAGAACTCCTCGACGATCTTCGCGTTGAAGGCCGGGATGTCGTCGGGATTGCGGCTCGTCGTGAGCCCGCGGTCGACCACGACCTCCTCGTCGACCCACTCGGCGCCGGCGTTGCGCAGGTCGGCCTGGATGCTCGGGTACGAGGTGAGCTTCAGGCCGTCGACCACGCCCGCGTCGATCAGCGTCCACGGCCCGTGGCAGATCGCGCCGACCGGCTTGCCGGCCTCGAAGAACGCGCGCACGAACGCGGTGGCGCCCTCGTCGGCTCGCAGGAGGTCCGGGTTGTGCACCCCGCCGGGGAGCACGAGCCCGTCGTAGTCGGATGCGTCGGCGTCCGCGACCGTGCGATCGACGTCGAACTTCTCGCCGTGGTCGAGCTTCTCGAAGCCCTGGATCTGGCCCTCCTCGAGGGAGATCAGCTCGGTGTCGGCGCCCTCGGCCTCAACGGCCTTGCGCGGCTCGGTGAGCTCCACCTGCTCCACGCCGTCGGCGGCCAGGAACGCGATCTTCTTTCCGTCGAGCTTGCCCATCTCGCTCGCCTCCTTCATTCGAGTACCTGGAGCTCAGGTACCCGGCGACGCCGCGGCGACACGCGGGGTGGCGGGCTCGCGCTCGGGCGCCCCGCCGATGGCGCGCAGGACCGCCCGCGCGGTCTCCTCGCCGGTGCGATCGGCGCCGTCCATGTAGCCGTTCCAGACGGTGGAGGTCTCGGCGCCGGCCCAGTGGAGCGGGCCGACCGGCTCGCGCAGGGCGCGCCCGAACATCATCCAGCCACCGGGCGGCATGTAGCACCCGTAGCAGCCGCGGGTCCACTCCTCGTCGGCCCACACGCGCTCCACGAAGCGCTCCGGCCGCCCCGCGCGCTCCCCGAACAGCCGCGCGAACCCGCCCACCACTGCATCGCGGCGCTCGGCGGCGGGGCGGGCTCCGTAGTCGCGCGCGGCCGCGCCCTCGAGGAAGCCGAGCAGCACGCCCGGCGACCCGCTCGGCGGTGTGTTGTCGAACGTGATGCGGGCCGGGCCGGCCTCGCTGATCCCCTGCCCCGACAGTCCCTGCTCGCGCCAGAACGGACGGTCGTAGATCGCCATGCACTTGATCACGGTGCCCTGCGGCATCCGCTGGGTGAGCTGGTCGCGCAGGCCCGGGAGCGGCGGGTCGTAGGCGATCCGGCCCGCGAGCGCCGGGGGCACCGCCACGATCGCGCGCCGCCCGCGCGCCACGACGCCGTCCGCGTGCACCGTCACGCCGCCGGCGCCGTGCTCGATCCGCCGCACCGGCGATTCGAGCACCACTGAGTCGCCGAGCGCCTCGGCCACGCGGATCGCGATGAGCTGCGAGCCGCCCACGAAGCGATCCTGCTGCGCGCCGCCCTCGGTCCCAAGCAGCGACGCCAACCCGCTGCCCGAGCGCGTGTAGAACAGGACGTGGAGCAGCGACACGTCGGCCGGCTCGGCCGCCCAGACCGCCTCGATGGCGATCTCCAGCATCGTCCGGCCGCCGCGCGTGTAGACGTTGCGGCGCATCCACGACCAGAACGTCTGCGAGTCGAGACGCTCCGCGTTCGGTGCCTCCCACGGGGCGTCGAGCGGGATCCGCTTCGACATGCGCTCGAGCTTGACCTGCGCCTGGAGGATGTCGGCGAGCACGTGGGGGGCGATCCGGGGCGTGTCGCCGCTGTAGCGGCGCACGCCGCCGCCGAACTCCACGAGGTTCTCGCCCGCGTGGTAGGTGGGATAGGTGTCGACCCCCACGGCCTCGGCGAGCGCCGCCAGGCGGTCCTGCGTCGGGCCGATCCACTGACCGCCGACCTCCACGACCTGACCGTCGCCCAGCGGCTCGTTCAGCGTGCGGCCCCCGACGCGGTCGCGCGCCTCGAGCACCACGACCGACGCGCCCGCCGCTGTCAGCTCGCGTGCCGCCGTCAGGCCGGCGAGACCGGCCCCGACTACGACTACGTCAGCGTCACGAGCGTCCACCGGATCATTGTGACAGTGCCGCAGTGGCCCGCTCGGGAACCTTGATCACGAGGATCGCGATGTCGTCGCGCGGGCCGGAGCCGTTGCTCGCGCCGAGCGCGAGCTGGAGCATCCGCTCGGCGATCGTGTCGGCGCTCTCGTAGCGGGCGGCCTCGAGCACGGCGGCGAGCTCCTCGGGCTCGTGGATGAGGTCCGGGGCCGCGGCGTCGGTCACGCCGTCGGTGTAGAGCACGACGACGTCGCCCGGCTTGAGGTCGACCGTCGCATCCACGAGGTCGGGGTCGGGCACGATGCCGAGCAGCGTGCCGGGCGTGCCGACCTCCCCGGCGCCTCCGGAGGCGCGCAGCAGGATCGGCAGCGGGTGCCCGCCGCTGGCGAAGCGCAGGCACGTGCCGTCCTCGCGCTGGTCGAGGCAGGCGTAGAGCACGGTGGAGAAGCGGCGGTCGGTGCGCTGGCGCAGCATCGCCTCATTGAGCGTCCCGAGGATGCGGCTCGGCACGTCCTCGCTCATCGCGGTGGCCCTGAGCGTGTAGCGCGCGAGCGCGGTGATCGCGGCCGCCTCCGGCCCCTTGCCGCACACGTCGCCGATCACGGCCGCCCAGCGGTCGGAGCCCGTGTCGAAGACGTCGTAGAAGTCGCCGCCCACCTCGTAGCCCTCGCCGGCCGCGCGGAAGCGCGCCGCCACCTCGAGGCCAGGCGGCTGCGGCAGCTCCGGCGGCAGCAGGCTCTCCTGGAGCGTTCGTGCGATGTGCGTGCGCTCGCCGAACAGCCGCGCGTTGTCGACCGCGATCGCGCAGCGCACGGCCAGCTCCTGGGCAAGCAGCAGATCGCCATCGTCGAAGGCGCGGCCGGACTCGGCGGACACGAACGTGATCGCGCCGAGCACGCGCCCACGCGCGGTCAGCGGGGCGATCATCGCCGACGTCATGCCGATCTCGTCGATCAGCCGCATGTGCTCCTCGTCGACAGCGGCCTCGGCGAGCAGCTCACGCGGGATCGACGGGTAGAGCTCCGACTCGCCGGTCCTCAGGACCCGGTACACGCCGCGCTCCTCGCGCGGATCCGGCGGGTACTTGTTGCGCAGCTCGATCGCCCACTCGACCTTCTCCGGGTCCACGTGCGCCACCACCACGGGCCTCGTGGTCCCGTCCTCCTCGAGGACGTCCACCGAGCACCAGTCGCCGATCCGCGGGACGGCGAGCCGCGCCACGTTGGTGATCGTCGTGTCGTAGTCAAGCGAGGAGGAGAGGATCCTCCCAGCCTCGGAGAGGAAGCGCTGCGCCTCGGCCGCCTCGCGCTCCTCCGTGACGTCCTCCATCACGTTGATCGCGAGCACCGCCGCGCCGGACTCGTCGAAGACCGGCAGGGCCTTGACCCGGACCCAGCGCTCGCTGTGGCCGCCCTTGAGGCGGAAGCGCGTGAGGATCGGCTCCGGCGCGGGGTCGCCGGCCAGCGCCTTGCGCCCGGGGAGGTCCTCGACCGGGATCGGGGCGCCGTCGCCATCGGTGACCTCGAACCGGTTCGCGATTTCGATCGCGGGAGTCGCGAGCAGCTCCTCGATCGAGTCGAAGCCGAACGACTCGACCGCCGCCTGGTTCGCGAACACGAGGTGGGCCCCGCGGCCCTGCGCGGTCACGGCGTCGGCCACGCCGTCGAGGATCGCCTGGAGCTCGTCGCGCGAGCGGCGCAGGTCCGACTCGGTGCCGCTCAGCTCGGAGTAGAGGTGGGCGCTGTCCACCGCGGTCGCCACGCGCCCGGCCAGCTCCTCGGCGAGCGCGAGGTCGCCCTCGTCGTAGGTCTGGCCGGACTCCGCGGCCGCGACGGCGAGCGCGCCGAACGTCCTGCCGTGCGCCGACAGGGGCACCACCACGGCCGAGCGCATGCCGAGCCGCTCGAGCATGCGCAGGTTCTCCTCGCCCGCCGAGATCGACTCGAGCAGCCGCTCGTCCACATGCGCGTAGAGGCGCGCCTCGCCGTCGCGCATGGTGGCGGACGGGCCCTCCGCGCGCTCCTCCTTCATCGGGTAGCGCTGGAGCAGCTCCCACGCGAGGCGCTGGCGCTCGGGGTCGCGGTGCATGGCCGCCACCTGGCGCACCCCGCCCTCTTCGTCGCGCATGAACACGAAGCACCAGTCCCCGAGCTCGTGGGCGAGCAGCCGCGCCACCTCGATCGTCATCACCTCGGGCTCGAGCGTGCGCTGCACGATGTCGCTGGCACCCACGAGCAGGGCGTAGCGGCGCCGGGCGACGCGCTCGCGGTGGCGCTCGTGCGCGATCCAGGTCGCGATGGCGCCGCCCACGACGACGGTCGCGACCCGGGTCAGGTGCTCGCCGGGATCGAGGAACATGTCGTTCGGGATCCCGACGACCAGCGCGAGCGCGGTCGCGTAGAGGGTCACGAGCCCCGTGGAGCGCGCGGATGCGCCGAACGAGGCCAGCAGCGGCCCGGCGACGATCATTCCGGTGATCACCGCGCGCTCGCCGACGAGCGCGTCGAGCGCCGCGATCAGGGTGGTCACGGCGGCGCCGATGAGCACCCACCGCGCCTGAATGCGCTGCTCGCGCGCCCAGGCCGTCAGCGGCCGCATAGGTGCTGCCGCGTCGCCCCCGGCTGCGCGCTCGGCCGTTGCCACGTGGTCTCTCCGCCCTGCCCTTTCGCGAGTCGCCGGCCCGTGCGGGCCGCCGCGCTCACTCTAGCGCCGGGGAGGGGCTGCGGAGCGCCCTACGCGCAGTTCGCCCAGGGCGCCGTGCCGCGCTGGCGGTACAGCTTCAGGGCGAGGCGATCCTGGACCGATTCGGCGGCCTTTGCCGGGTCGCCCGAGCCGCCCAGCGCGCGCCAGGTGGCCACGTCGAACTGGAACTTGCCGCGGTAGCGCCCGTCGCGCGAGACCGCGCGCGGGTTGCCGCCGGACTCGCACTCCGCGATGCGCTTGAGCACGGCCGGGAGCGTCACGCGGCGCGTGGTGGTGCCATCGGAGCCGGACGGCGCGGCGCCGCCGGTCGCGTACGAGGCGCGGCCGATCTTCACGCCGAGAGCGCGAGCGGTGGCCGCCCCGACGATCCCGTCGGCGGTCAGGTGGCGGCTGCGCTGGAAGCGCTTCACCGCGGCGACGGTCTGGCGGCCGTAGTAGCCCGTGGCCGTCACGCGCAGGCGGCGCTGCACCGCCTTGACGGAGGCGCCGGTGCTGCCGAGCTTGAGCGTCGGCGCCGCATCGGCGGACTGACTGCCGGAGCCGGAGTCCGCGGCGAGGGCCGCGCCGGATCCGATGGTGAGGGCCGCGCAGACTGCGAGCGCGATAGTGCGAATACGGAAGCGTGCGTTCAAGTTCGGTGCCTTTCGTGTCCTTTCGGCGCCTACGAGGTGAGCTGACGGGCTCGCGCGGAAAGAACTCGCGCTACGCCGCACGCTGGCGGCGATTCGCCCCACGGACCGGACTGCCCGGCCCAATTGGGTCCCCCGTTCCCCACCGCCCTGAGCGGCGGAGACTCGGCTATGGCGACTTAGATCTAAGCAGACCTTGTCAAGAAATAGGTCGGCAGATCGGCCTCTACGGTTTACCCCCACCCCGCCTCGGCTAAGGAGAACGCATGAACTTCAACTCGCTCATAACCGGCCCGGCACGGCTCGGGCTGACCCTCGCAGCCAGGGGCCTTGGCCTCGTCAGGGGCCGTTTCGGGACCACCCAGGTCGACGACACGACGCTCCAGCGCTCGGTCGAGGCGGAGGTGTTCGCCTCGCGGCGCGCGCCCAAGGGCCAGATCGAGGTCAACGTGACCGAGGGCGTCGTCTGGCTGCGCGGCGAGGTCAAGACCCAGAGCGCCGTGAACGAGCTCGAGAGCCGCGCACGCTCGGTCGAGGGCGTCGCGCGCGTGGAGAACCTGCTGCGCGTCGCGAAGCCGGCCAAGAGCGCGAAGCCGGCGGCGCGCGCGAAGACCCAGGCGAAGACGCAGAAGCGCCCCGCGGCGAAGCGCAGCTCGCGGCCGAAGCCCGCCGCGGCCACGGCTCCGCCGCCGCAGGCCGAGCCGGTCGCCGATCCCACCCCGCCCCCGGCCGCCCAGCGCGAGCGCAAGGTCACCCGGCGCTTCAACGCCGAGCGGACCGCGGGCTCCGAGGCCGAGCCCACCCCGCGCGACCTCTCCGACGCCGGCAAGGGCCGCCAGCCTGCCCCGCTGGGCGCGGACGAGCCGGCGAGCCCCGCGACCGCCGGCGCCGCGGCAGCGGCCGGCGAGGCGCCCGCGACCGGCTCCCGCGAGCCGGCGGGCGTCGGCTCCCCCGCGGCGCCGTTCCCGACCACCGGCGGCGGCTCCGGGTCGAGCGAGAACGGCTCGACCGGCAACGGCGGGTCGGCGTAGGGTCCAGAGATTGCGCGCGCGAGCGCGCATGGCCGGCGGCCGGTGCGGGATCCGGTCGCCGGCGCCTAACCTCTGAGCATGGCCGCCGAGCCGGACTCAGACCGCGGTTACCGCATCGCCTTCGAGGCACTCGAGCGCGGGACGCGCGTGCAGACGGCCGACGGGGAGGAGCTCGGCACGGTCAAGAAGGTAATGATCGTCCACGAGAAGCACCTGTTCGACGGGATCGTGGTGAAGACCGGGTCGGGCGACCGCTTCGTGGACGCCCCCGAGGTGGACGAGATCTTCGAGCGGCTGGTCACGCTCAAGATCAGCGCCGCGGAGGCGGCCGAGCTGCCGAAGCCGGGCGCCAACCCCGCCGCGATGAGGCTCAGTGCCGGCGACTTCCGCCCGGGCGGAGCGCGCCGGCTCTGGAACCGCCTCTCCGGCCGCCGCTGACGCTCAGCGCCCGCGCGACCACTCGCGCCTGAGCGCCTCCCGCCCGCCGCTCTCCCAGATCGCCCCGTGCCCGGGGATCACGCGGTCGAAGTCCCAGTCGAGGATCCGCTCCACGTCGCGCCGCCCCGTGCTCCGCCGGATCACGGCGCGCGCGAGCGGCGTCGGGCGCAGCCGGCCGTACATCCGCCCAAGCCGGGCCACCGCGCGCGTCGCCGGCGGCGAGTCGGCGCCGAAGTTCATCGCGAGGTCGCCCAGGATCAGCGTCCGGCTCGCCCGGTGGAGGAACTCGATCTCCGGCATGAGGACGTTGCCGCGGAACGGCGCCTGGTCGAGCTCGCCGGCCCAGCGCGGGTCGGGCTCGTCGCGCAGGTCGGCGGCGAAGCTCAGGTCCTTGCGGCGGCGGCGCAAACCCGGACCCGCCAGCAGCTCCACGCCGGGGTAGGCCGCGCTGTACTGCTCCATCCATCTGTGGCCGTGGAGCTTGTTCGGCGCGGCCACGAAGCGCACCTCGCCGAGTGCGGCGAGCCCGGCGCGGAGCGCGTCGTCCAGCGGGGCCGGCGAGTGCACGAACAGGCCACCGGCCGCGAGCCGCACCACGTTCATGATCCGCCCGGCCTCCACGCCAAGGAAGCGCAGCGGGGCCTCGTGGACCCAGAGCCCGTCTCCGATCTCGCGGAGCCCGCTCACGGCGCCACGAACTCCCGCAGCAGGAGCCCGGCGCGCAGCGGCGCCTCGAGCTGCGGGTAGTGCCCGGCATCGGCGAGGGCGTGCAGCTCCGCGGGCGGCATCCGCGCGGCGATCCGCTCCGCCATGTGGGCGCCGGACACGGGGTCGAGCATCCCCCACACGAACCGGCGCGGCACGTCGGTCCGCTCCAGCGCAGCCGTCCAGCGCTCGGCGTGGCGGCGGCGGTCCTCGATGTAGCGGATCAGCAGGTGCTGGATGCGCGCGCCGCCGTGGCGGGCGATCCCGAGCCAGTGCTGGTGGAGATCGGCGTCGCTCGGGCGGTGGGCGAAGACGCGCGTGAGGCTCCTCAGGAAGGCGCGCTCGTTCACCGTCCGCGAGAACATGGGGCCCGCCGTGGGGTGGAGCAGCAGCCGCTGGGCGATCAGCGGGCGGTGCAGGTCGGGGTAGAGCCCTCCGTTGAGGAACGCGATGCGCTCGATCTCGGCCTCCAGCGCTCCCTCCGCGCGCCGCGCGAGCAGCTCCTGGCCCACGCTCACGCCGTAGTCGTGCACGACCAGCGCGGTGCGCTCGATACCGTGGCGGCGCCACAGCGCCTCGGTCAGGTCGGCCTGCTCGTGGATCGAGTAGACATGGTCGCGCGGCTTGTCGGAGTCGCCGAAGCCGGCAAAGTCGAACATCAGGAGGCGGCGCGCGGCGGCCAGCCCGTCCGCGACCGGCGACCAGTCCCAGGAGCACGTGGGAAAGCCGTGCAGCAGCGTGAGCCAGGGAGCGCCCTCGGAACCCGCGACGCGCTCGAAGAGCCGCAGCCCGCCGGCCTCCACGCGCTCGCCGGCCGCGAACCACTCGTCGATGCGCTCTGTCGCGATCACTCCGGCGCCATTCTCCCGCCTGCTCAACATTTTCGGGCGTTCTGCCGTTGTAATGGGCAGATGCGCCTCCTTCTACCCCTCCTCGCGGCCATCGCCGTGCTCGTGTCGGCCGGACTCGCGCTCGCGGGCCCGTCGAACAGCTGCGCGCCGGTGCGCGTTGCCGCGATGACGTGCATCGGCACCGACAGCGCCGAGTGGCTGACCACCGGCGACGGCGACGACACCCTCGACGGGCGGGGCGGCGCCGATCGCCTGAACGCCCGCGGCGGCGACGACGTGGCGTACGGCGGCAGCGGCGACGACAACGCGATCCACGGCGGCACCGGCAACGACCGCCTCTACGGTCAGGACGGCCGCGACGTGGTGCTCGGCGACGAGGCCGGCGCCGGCGGCGCGGACCTCGTGTCGGGCGGCTCCGGCAGCGACCGCGTGTTCGGCATGGCGGGCGCGGACGACGTGCGCGGCGACTCCGGCAACGACGTGGTCCACGGCGGCGACGGCCGCGACCTGGTCTCGGGCGGCGACGGCGCCGACGTGCTGGACGACGCCGCTCGCTCGCACCAGGACCCCGACTCCTTCAGCGGCGGCGGCGGGAACGACGAGATCTACAGCCGCGACGGCAAGCGCGACACGGTGAAGTGCGGTTCCGGGCGCGACGTGGCGAAGGCGGACTCGCACGACAAGGTGGCGAGCGACTGCGAGCGGGTCATCCGCGTCGGCTGACCCGCGGCCGCTTGAACGGCGGCACTTAGGGGAGGCGGGTCCGGGGGTGTGTGCACTTCCGTCCGCTATTTGGACGCTCTTGAACACGCGAAGTCACTTCCGTCCCTAATAGGGACGCTTTTGACTTAGGGCTGCGGGATCGGGGGGAGCGCCTTGGCTCTCTTCGCGATCTGAGCCCAGGGGTCCCCCTCCCTCCCCAGCCGATCCGGGACGGTCCGCACCGTGTACGACGTCGATAGGAGCTTCGGATCGTCGAGCTCCTCCCAGCGCAGCGGCGTCGCCACCGGCGCGTCGGGCTTGGCCCGCACCCCGTAGGGCGCCACCGCGTGCTGGGCGTAGGCGTTGCGGCCCACGTCCACGTAGATGCGGTCGCCGCGCTTGGCCTTGCTCCAGACCATCGTGAGCCGCTTCGGGTCCTGCTCGACGAGCAGCACCCCGATCGCCTCGGCGAACGCGCGCACCTCCTCGAAGGTGCGCGTGCGGCGCAGCGGGACGGTCACGTGGAGGCCGCGCGAGCCGGAGGTCATGGCGTGCGGGGCGAGACCCAGGTCGCGCAGCACGTCCCCGAGCTGGAGCGCCGCGGCGCGGACCTCGGCGAAGCGCTCGTGCTCGGGGTCGAAGTCGAAGATCAGGCGGTCGGGCTTCTCGATCTTGTCCGCCCGCGAGAGCCACGCGTGCGGCGTCACGCAGTTCTGCCCGGCCAGGTAGACGAGCGTCTCCGGGCGGTTGGCCACCACATGCGACACGGTTCCGCCGCGCTTCGCCACCTCGACCCGCTTGATCCAGTCCGGGAAGTGCTTCGGCGCCTGCTTCATGTAGACGCCCTCGGCCTCGATCCCGCGCGGATACAGATGCATCGTCAGAGGGCGGTCCCGGACATGGGGAACCATCACGGAGCCCACCGACTCGTAATAAGCCGCAAGCTCCCCCTTGGTGATGCCCTTGCCGTTCTTGCCGGGGAACATCACCTTGTCAGGGCTGCTAACTCGGACGTTCACGGACCACCTCCCGAGGGTTCTTGTCCTCGCGCAGCCCCATGTAGCGCGGATGGCGCAGCCGGCCGTCGCGCGTCCACTCCGTGAAACCGACCTGCGCGACGAGCCGCGGCTCCACCCAGGTGGCGCTGCGCAGGCGCGGCGAGTCGGCGAATGGCGTGTCGTCGCGGCGCAGCGGAGCGAGACGGGCGGCGAGGTCGCGCAGCGTCTCGCGCCCGAACCCGGTGCCGACCTTGCCCGCGTAGCGCAGCCGCCCGTCCTCCCAGTGGCCCACCAGCAGCGCGCCGAGCTCGATCCGCGACCCCTTCGGCGCCGTGTAGCCACCGATCACGAGCTCCTGCTCGGCGTCGCACTTCCACTTGAGCCAGTCGCGCGAGCGCTTGCCGACGTACGGCGAGTCGGCGCGCTTGGCGATCAACCCCTCCCACCCGCGCCGGCAGGCCTCCTCGTACAGCGCGGTCCCGGAAGCGCGGCGGTAGGGGGTGAGGCGGATCGGACCGCCCGGCTTCACCAGGCGCCGCAGGACCGCCTTGCGCTCCATCAGCGGCAGCTCGCGCACGTCCTCCCCCTCGGCCTCGAGCACGTCGAACACGTAGAAGAAGACCTCCCTCCCCCGCTCGCCCAAGCGCTGAAAGCTGGTCTGCGAGCCGGAGAACGCCACCACCTCCCCGTCGAGAACGGCGCTGGGGAAGGAGGCGAGGGCTGCGGCCACGGTCGGGAAGCGACCGGTGAGGTCGAGATCGTTGCGGGAGCGAAGGTCCGGGTGCGGCCGGGTCGTTGCCAGGCACCTGATCCCGTCGAGCTTGCGCTCGAAGATCCAGTCCGGGTCGTCGAAGCGCGCGTCCGTGAGCGTGGCGGCCATCGCCTTCATCCCCGCTCCGCCACCTCCTCGATCGTCCGCCCGCTGACCACCGACTCGGGCTGCGTGCTGGTCGGGCGCCGCCGCGCGTCCGCCTCCTCGTCGCGCTTCTTGATGAGCAGCCACTTCGGCTTCGCGCCCTCGTGGGTGCGCCGCAGCGACCATCCCCCGCGCAGCTTCTTCCCGTCGAGCCAGAACGACGCGTGCCCGCGCGCGAGCGCCTCGTGCATCGGCACGTCGTTCAGATTGCGGTAGGTGCCGCGGTCCCACACGATCACCGCGCCCTTGCCGTAGCCGCCGCCGATCACGCCCTCGAAGTCGTTCCACGACAGCGGATGGTCCTCCACCTGCATCGCGAGCCGTTTGTCGCGCGGGTCGGTCGACGGCCCCTTCGGGACCGCCCAGGACCGCATCGCCCCGTCCACCTCGAGCCGGAAGTCGTAGTGGAGCGAGGTCGCGTCGTGCTTCTGGATGACGTAGACCGGCTCAGCCAAGCGCGTCGGCCACCAGCCGCAGGTCGGCCGCGAACGCCTCGCGCTCGGCCTGGCGGGCGTCGTCGTCGGGAGCGCGCAGTATCGCCGAGGGGTGGATCGTGGCCGTCACGAGCGGCGCCAGGTCGGACTCGACCGGCCGCCCGCGCTGCTGGGTCACGCGGAAGCTCGCGCCCAGGATCGCCTTGCCGGCGGTGGCGCCGAGCAGCACCACCGCCTCCGGCGAGAGCAGCTTCAGCTCCTCCTCCAGCCACGGCTTGCAGGCGTCGATCTCGAA
>DASVPL010000123.1:0-2309 GCA_036382905.1 Thermoleophilaceae bacterium
TCACGAAGACCGTGGGCGGGTGGCGCCACTTCAAGCAGCACACGGTCAACTCGTCGCTGTCCACGTGGATGGCGTTCGGCTCGGTGCCCGCGGCGGTCGCGGGCGTCTACGGCCTGCACGCGCTCGAGAAGGCGACCGGCAAGTCGTTCGACAACACGGTGCTGACGATCGTCGCCGCCGCGCTGATGTTCACCGGCGTGATGGTGCTGGCTCGCGCGCTGTTCCTGCCCAAGCTGGTGGCCCGCGAGCGCGAGGTGCTGGAGCTCGAGCGCCGCCACAAGGTGGGCGCCGTGCTGCTCGGCGTGAGCGTCGGCTTCGTGCTGGGCGTCACCTCGGCGGGCAGCGGCTCGCTGATCGCCGTCGGCCTGATCATGCTGTTCCGGCTCGCGCCGCGCCAGGTGGTGGGCACCGACGTCTTCCACGCCGCGATCCTGCTCTGGGCGGCCGCGATCGCCCACGTGGTGGCGGGCAACGTGGACTACGGGCTCGCCGGCACGATCCTGCTCGGCTCGATCCCCGGCGTCTGGATCGGAAGCCACTGGTCGATCCGCACGCCGGTCGCCACGCTCCGCACCGGCCTCGGCGTGATCATGATCGGCGCGGCGCTGGGGCTCCTGTCGAAGGCGGGCGCCGAGATCCCCGTCGTCGTCCTCGGCGGCATCCCGCTCCTCCTGCTCGCGCTGCTGGCGCGGCCGCAGATCATGCGCTGGCTGCGGCCCGTGCCGCCCGCGCCCGCGCCCGAGCGCTGAGCTGCCCCGGGTCGAGCCTCAGTAGATTTCGCGGCCGATGTTCTCCAAGGTGCTCGTCGCCAACCGCGGCGAGATAGCGATTCGCGTCTTCAGGGCGCTCGAGGAGCTCGGGATCGGGACGGTCGCCGTCTACTCCGAGCCCGACCGCGACGCGCCGCACGTCCGGCGCGCGGACGAGGCCTACCTGGTCGGCCCGGGGCCGGCCAACGAGAGCTACCTCGTGGTCGAGAAGATCGTCGAGGCCGCGCAGAAGGCGGGCGCCGAGGCGGTCCACCCGGGCTACGGCTTCCTGGCCGAGAACGCCGCCTTCGCGCGCGCGTGCGAGGAGGCGGGGATCGTGTTCATCGGCCCGCCGGCCGACGCGATCGACGCGATGGGCTCGAAGACCCGCGCGCGTGAGCTGATGAAGGCGGCCGGCGTGCCGATCGTGCCGGGCACCACCGACCCGGTCGACACCGTCGAGGACGCCGCCCGGATCGTGGACGAGGCGATCGGCTACCCGGTGGCCATCAAGGCCGCGGGCGGCGGCGGCGGCAAGGGCTTTCGCGTCGCGCTCGAGGCGGGGGAGCTCGAGAAGGCCTTCGAGGGCGCCGCGCGCGAGGGCGAGACGTTCTTCTCGGACCCGACCGTCTACATCGAGCGCTACCTGCCCGACCCGCGCCACGTGGAGGTGCAGGTGCTGGCGGACGCCCACGGCAACGTGATCCACCTGGGCGAGCGCGACTGCTCGGTGCAGCGCCGCCACCAGAAGCTGATCGAGGAGAGCCCGGCGCCGGCGGTCGACGAGCAGCTCCGCGCGCGCATCGGCGAGATCGGGACCGAGGCCGCGCGGGCGGTCGGCTACCGCTCCGCCGGGACCGTCGAGGGCCTGCTCGCGGACGGCGAGTACTTCTTCCTAGAGATGAACACGCGGGTGCAGGTGGAGCACTGCGTGACCGAGATGACGACCGGCGTAGACATCGTCCGCGAGCAGATCCGGATCGCCGCCGGCGAGGAGCTGTCGCTGGCGCAGGACGACGTGCGGCTGTCCGGGCACGCGATCGAGTGCCGGATCAACGCCGAGGACGCTTCGAAGAACTTCGCGCCCGCGCCGGGGACCATCGAGAGCTACGACGAGCCCGCGGGGCCCGGCGTGCGCGTGGACTCCGGAGTCGAGGCCGGCTCGGAGATCACGCCTCTTTACGACCCGATGATCGCCAAGCTGATCGTGTGGGACGTCGACCGCGACGGGGCCACCCGCCGGATGGTCCGCGCGCTCCGGGAGTTCGAGCTGGGCGGCGTGCGCTCGCTGATCCCGTTCCACATCGGGCTGCTCCAGACCGAGCAGTGGGCGCGCGGCGAGACCTGCCGGGACCTGATCGAGGACAAGTCGTGGCTCAAGCAGTTCGCCCAGCCGAAGCCCGAGAAGAAGGACGACGACGACGAGCCGCAGGTCGAGCGGAGCTACGCCGTCGAGGTCTCGGGCCGCCGCTTCGACGTGAAGGTGATCGGCGCCGCCGTGGCCGGAGGCGGCGGCAACGGCGCAGCCCCCGCAGCAGCCCGCAAGGCCCCGCCGCGCCG